>JAAYZQ010000172.1 GCA_012514775.1 Anaerolineaceae bacterium | reverse complement strand
GAGACGCGCCGCGAGAACGGCACCTGGCACTTGGCCCTGGAGCTGGGCGCCAACCCGCAGGACGTGCTGCGCCAGCTGGCCATGCGCGAGAACGTGCGCATCGAGCGCTTTGAGCTGGCCGAGCCCTCGTTGGACGACATTTTCGTCAACGTGGTGCAATCCGGGGAGGCGGGCAATGCGTAACTTCTGGCTCGTGGCCAAGAACGAATATCTGCGTACCGTGGGACGGCGCGCCTTCCTGGCCCTTACCCTGGGCGTGCCGGTCTTGGTGGCGATCATGATCGGGGCCATGGCCCTCATCGTCCAGACGGGCGAGCGCGACGAGCCCATCGGTTTTGTCGACCAGGCCGGCGTCGTCGACGCCAGCCTGCACGCCACGCTGCCCGACGCCAACGAGCGCGTCCAGATCCGGGAATTTCCCGACGTCGAAAGCGGCCGCGCCGCCGTGGAGCGGGGCGAGATCCAGGCGCTGTTCGTCTTTCCGCCCGGCTATCCCGCGTCGCTGGAGACCGAGCTTTACTACCAGCAAAGGCCACCGGGCAACAACGCCTGGGAGGACCTGGACGACCTGGTGCGCGCCAGCATGCTCGCTTCGCTGCCGGCCGAAACCCGCGAGCGCCTGTTGGAGGGCCCGCAGGTGACGGTTCACGACCTGGCCAGCGGGCGAACCTTTGACGAGGGGCGCATCGTGGACTTTTTGCTGCCCTTCGTGGCGACTTTCCTGTTCCTGTTCGCCACCATGTCGGCCTCGGGCTACCTGCTGTCGGTGGTGAGCACCGAGAAGGAGAACCGCACCATGGAGGTGATGATCACCACCGTCACGCCCATGCAGCTCATCGGCGGCAAGACGCTGGGGCTCCTGGCGGCGACGCTGACCCAACTGCTGGTCTACCTGCTCACCGCCGTGCTGGCCGTGGTCATTGCCGCGCGCTTTGTGCCAGAGCTGCAAGGGATGCAGGTGCCGTGGACCTACCTGGGGATCGTGGCCCTCTTTTTCCTGCCGGCCTATGCTCTGCTGGCGGGGATCATGATCGCCATCGGCGCCGCGGTGACCGAACTGCAGCAGGGCCAGCAGGTGGCGGGCCTCCTCAACCTGCTGTTTGTGGCGCCGCTGTTCATGATGCCCCTGCTCCTCGAGAATCCGCAGCACCCGGCCATCGTCGCGGCGACCCTGTTTCCGACGACCTCCTTCCTGATGGTCGCCCTGCGCTGGGGATGGGGCACCATCCCGGCCTGGCAGCTCGTGGCCGGATGGGTCATCCTCGTCGCCTCGGCCCTGCTGGCCGTGTGGGCCGCGGCACGGGTGGTGCGCGTGGGCATGCTGCGCTATGGGCAGCCGATGAGGGTCAAGGGCATGGTGGCGGCGGTCAGGCGCGGCTGGTAGGGGCCGGAGCCTGGTGAGGTAAGAGAGGAAATCTCATGCGCAAGCTATGGTTGGTAACGAAACACGACGTCAAAATGATCTTGAAAGAACGCTCATTCTGGATCCTGACCTTTATCATGCCCGTTATCCTGCTGGTATCCAACACCGCGGGCTTTATGAGCGACGGCCCGGAGATGGGTGGCGTGCTGGCCGGCCTGGGAGAGGAGCCTGCTCCCTTCGGGCTGGTGGACCAGGCCGGGCTCGTCGAGGAGGTTCCGGCCGAGCTGGAGCCCCTGGTGGTGCGCTACGACGACCCTGAAGCGGCGCGGGCCGATATGGCGGCCGGCGACATTGGCGAATACGCCGTCTTGCCGGCCGACTATGTGGCCACGGGCCGGATGGACGTCTATGGCCAGGAGGTTAGCATCCTGGGCGGCGAGGGCATGGCGGGGACCGTGGTGCCCTACCTGGTGGCCCTCAACCTGACGGGCGACGCGGGGGTGGCGGCGGCGCTGAACAACCCCACCCCCAGCACCCTGGCCGAGCAGCACGACCTGGCCCCGGCGACCCCGGATGGGGGCAGCAACCGGGCCATGGCGTCGATGGTGGCCCAGATCTTGCCCATGATGTACTACTTCTTGCTGGTCATGGGCAGCAACTACCTGCTGCGCAGCGTGGTGGCCGAGAAGGAGAACCGCACCGTCGAGGTGCTGCTCCTGAGCGTCGAGCCCCGGCAGATGATGATCGGCAAGATCCTGGCCGCCAGCGTGGTGACCGTCATCCAGGTCATCGTCTGGGTGGGCGGCGGCATGCTGTTGCTCAGGCGCGGCGCGGCGATCATGAACGTGGCCAGCTTTGCCTTCCCGCCGGGCTTTATCGTATGGGCCCTGTTGTTCCTGGTCCTGGGCTTTCTGCTCTTTGCTTCCGTCATGGCCGCCGGCGGGGCCATGGCCAACTCGGCGCGGGAGGGCGGGCAGCTCACCTTCCTGTTGATCGTGCCCCTCATGCCCACGCTGATGTTTGCCCAGACGTTCCTGGACGATCCCCATGGCCTGCTGGCGACGGTGCTGAGCCTGTTTCCCTTCAGCGCGCCCAGCGCCATGGTGACGCGGCTGGCGGTCGCCCAGGTGCCCCTGTGGCAGATCCTGGTCAGCCTGGCCGGGCTGGCGATCACGGCCTACCTGTTCATCGTCCTGGCCGGACGCTTTTTCGGGCCGGCCAACCTGCTATCGTCGCGGGCCTTTAACTGGCGCCGGCTGTTGACCGACTGGCGCCCGACGTAAGCGATGGGGGGCCGGGGCGCTGCGCACCGGGCCCCTACGACAGGGTCAATGAATCCGGCCCGGGGCGCAAAGCTGCGCCCCGGCATGGGCGAGGAGTGTGCGAAACATGGAACAAGGAGCAGTCATCGTCGCCGAGGGGCTGACGCGCCGCTTTGGCGACGTGGTGGCGGTCGATCACCTGGACCTGGAGGTGCAGGCCGGGGAGGTGTTGGGCTTTCTGGGGCACAATGGCGCCGGCAAGACCACCACGGTGCGCCTCCTCAACGGCGTGCTGACGGCCGACGAGGGGCGGGCGCGCGTCCTGGGCCTCGATCCGGCAAGCCAGGGGCCGGCCCTGCGCGCCCAGACCGGCGTCCTGACCGAAACGCCGTCGCTGGACGAGCGGCTGACGGGCCGCGACAACCTGGCCATCTATGCCGACCTGTACGGCGTGCCGCCGGGCGAGGTGGCGGGACGCGTCCAGGCCCTGTTGGAGACCTTTCAACTGGCCGACCGCGCCGGGGAAAAGGTGGCCGCCTACAGCCGGGGCATGAAACAACGCCTGGCCCTGGCCCGGGCCCTGGTTCACCGGCCGCAGGTTCTTTTCCTGGACGAGCCGACCTCGGGCCTGGACCCCGTGGCCGCCCGCCACGTGCACGAGATGGTGACAGCCCTGAGCGGAGAAGGGGGCCGCACCGTCTTCCTGTGCACCCACAACCTGGCCGAGGCACAGAAGCTGTGCGATCGGGTGGCGGTCCTGGCCCAGGGGCGGGTGCTGGCCCTGGGCACGCCGGCCGAGCTGGTGGCCCGCCTGGGCCGCAGCCAGCGCCTGGAAATGGAAGCCGAGCCCCAGGGGGCGGCCCTGGAGATCGTCGCCGCGGCGGGGATCAGCGCCAGCGCCGGTGAGAACGGCCGCCTGGCCCTCCAGGGCGTGGGCCGCGAGGAGATCCCCGGCCTGGTGGCGGCCCTGGCCGCGGCGGGCGTGCGCATCTACCGGGTGACGCCCGAGGAGCCGTCGCTGGAGGACGTCTACTTTGCCCTGCAGGGCGAGGAGGTGGCAGCGTGAACTGGCGGGCCATTCGAGCCATCGTCCGCAAGGACCTGAAGGTCGTTTTTCAGAACAAGGGGGTCATGATCCCCATCATCGTCATACCGCTCGTCTTCCTGGTGGTGCTGCCCGGGCTGGCCGCCCTGGCGCCGCTCCTGGAAGAGGCGCCGGGCGAGACCCTGTCAGAGATGCGGGGCTTCCTGGAGGGGATGCCGGCCGGCATGCGCGAGTCCATCGCCGGCTACGACGAGGCGCAGATCGTGGTCGTCCTGGCGCTGGTCTATTTTCTGGCGCCCATGTACCTCATCCTGCCCCTCATGGTGGCCAGCGTCATTGCCGCCGACAGCTTTGCCGGCGAGAAGGAGCGCAAGACGCTGGAGGCGCTCCTCTACACCCCCACCAGCGACCGGGACCTGCTGGTGGCCAAGATGCTGTCGTCCATGGTGCCGGCGGTGGCCATCGCCTGGATCGGCTTTCTGCTGTACTCGGTGACGGCCAACGTCGCCGCCTGGGGCACCATGGGCCGCGTCTTTTTTCCCAACCTGATGTGGGTCTTCCTGGCCCTGTGGGTGGCCCCGGCCGTCGCCGGGCTGGGCCTGGGCATCACCGTCCTGGTGTCGTCGCGGGCCGAGACGTTCCAGGAGGCCTACCAACTGGGCGGCGTCGTCGTCCTGCCCATCCTGCTCCTGGTGGTCGGCCAGGCCACGGGCGTCCTCTACTTTAGCTCCTGGCTGGTGCTGGCCCTGGGCCTGTTCTTCTGGATCGTCGACGCCGTGCTGTTCTACCTTGGCGCGCGGCGCTTCCGGCGGAGCGAGCTGGCGGCGGGTATGTAACGCTTCTCCATTTGCATTTCACCGCGCCTGTGCTAGAATCGCGCCCGGGCACATGGGCCCGGCGAGGAGGCACAGGGAGGAAACGGTGAAAGAGCAAGCAAACGGGCGGAGGACGTGGCAGCGGCGCCTGAGCCGCAGGCTGAGCGGCCTTCTGGACCGCTACCAGCCGCCCGAGACGGTCGTACTCATGGGCACCGCCCTGCTGGTGGGATTGGGCACCGGCGGCGGTGCCATTCTCTTTAGCTGGATGATCGACGCCATGGGCCGCCTCTTTTTCGGGTGGACGGGAGGCGGGCTGCCGGGCGGCATCGTCCTCGTCCTGGTGCCCGCCCTGGGCGGCCTGTTGGTGGGCCCCCTGGTCTACCGTTTCGCCCGCGAGGCCAAGGGCCACGGCGTGCCGGAGGTCATGGAGGCGGTGGCCCTGCGGGGCGGGCGCATCCGGCCCATCGTCGCCCTGGTCAAGGCCGTGGCCTCGGCCATCACCATCGGCTCCGGCGGCTCGGCCGGCCGCGAGGGGCCCATCGTCCAGATCGGCTCGGCCCTGGGCTCGACGGTCGGCCAGGTGCTGCGCATGTCCGACGAGCGCATCCGCAACCTGGTGGCCTGCGGCGCCGCGGGGGGCATCGCCGCGACCTTTAACGCGCCCATCGCCGGGGTGATGTTTGCCCTGGAAGTGATCCTGGGCGAGTTCAGCGCCCGCTATTTCGCCACGGTGGTCATCTCGGCGGTAACCGCCAGCGTCATCAGCCGCATGGCCTTTGGCAACGTGCCGGCCTTTGCCGTGCCGAGCTACGAGCTGGTGAGCCCCGTGGGCCTCTTTTTCTACACCATCCTCGGGTTGGTGGGCGCCGTCGTGGCCGTCGGCTTTACCCGGGTTCTCTACCTGGCGGAGGACCTGTTCGACGCCTGGAAGCGCTTCCCCGAGCCCCTGAAGGCGATGGTGGGCGGCGCGCTGCTGGGGTTGGTGGGCCTGGCCTACAGCCTGGCCGCCCGCGCCGGCGGCTGGGGCGCGCCCGGCGAGCCGGTGCCCTTTTACGGCGGCGGCTACCCGGCCATGGACTGGGTGCTGTCGAGCCAGGGGACGGCCGGCATCCTGCTCCTGTTGGTCCTGCTCAAGACGCTGGCCACGTCGCTGACCATCGGCTCGGGCGGGTCGGGGGGCGTGTTTGCGCCCTCGCTGTTCATCGGCGCCATGCTGGGCGGCGCCTTTGGCCAGGTGGTCCACGGCCTGGCGCCCGACCTGACGGCGCCCTCGGGGGCCTTTGCCGTGGTGGGCATGGCCGCGGTGTTTGCCGGGGCGGCGCGGGCGCCCATCACCGCCGTGCTCATCATCTTCGAGATGACCGACGACTACCGGCTGATCCTGCCCCTGATGCTGGCCACGGTGGTCAGCACCGTGGTGGCCGAGGCGCTGAACAAGGAGTCGATCTATACCCTGAAGCTGCTGCGGCGGGGCGTGCGCCTGGAGCGGGGGCGCGACATCGACGTCATGCAGGGCGTCCTGGTGAGCGAGGCCATGACCACGGACGTGGAGACGGTGGGCAGCGAGGTGAGGCTGGCCGAGCTGGAGCGCATCTTTTCCGAGACGCACCGCCACGGCTTCCCGGTGGTGGACGGCAACGGCGACCTGTTCGGCATCGTCACCCTGCAGGACCTGGCCCGGGCGCGGGAGGCGCCGGGCTGGCAGGAGCGAACGGTGGGCCAGGTGGCGACGCGCTCGCTGCTGACGGTCAATCCCGACGAGCCCATGTGGGTGGCCCTCAAGCGGCTGGGCGCCCGCGACGTGGGCCGCCTGCCGGTGGTCGACCGCCGTGATCCGCGGCGCCTGCTGGGGCTCATCCGCCGCCAGGACATCGTGCGGGCCTACCGGGTGGGCATCAGCCGGCGGCTGGACCTGCAAGAGCGGGCCGACCGGCTGCGCCTGGGCAAGCTGACGGGCACCGAGTTCGTGGAGATCGTGATCGAGCCGGGCTCGCCCCAGGCGGGCAGGCGGGTGCGCGACGTGCCGCTGCCCGACGACTGCCTGCTGACGACGGCCCGGCGGGGCGACAAGGTGCTGCTGCTCCACGGCAACACGCGCCTGGAGGCCGGCGACCGCATCGTGGCGCTGGTGGCGCCGGAGCGGGCGGGGGAGGTGCGGCGGGCCTTTGGGGGCTAGAGGGGCGGCCTGGACCGCGAAGGGGCGCGAAGGGGGGCGACACATTCGCTTCGCTCAGTGCACGAGGGCGCGAAAGGGGTGGGGGGCGGGCGGGCAGGCGGCGAGTCAGCAGATCCTGGGTGCCTTGACGACGTTGCCGGCCTGGGTGGTGGCGTTCGGCTTGCTCGGGCTTCTGGCTTTAATCGGCCGCGTGGTCAACGAGCGGCGCTAAACGCTGAGGGAGCAACGAGATCAGGTGGCAGCGCCCTCGCTTGGCCTTGTTGCTCCCGACCCAAGTTCCCCACGATAGCAGTTTTCCGGGCGGAAAAGCTCAAGATCCGGAGTTTGCAGTTATTTTAGAACGGTGGTACAATTCTGGAGCTGGTAACGGCCATATGATGGACCGGGTTTGACTCCACAGAAGTTAACGTGCACACACATAGTTGAAGGAAGGTACTCTATGGGGAGATACGAATACTTGGAGTTGTCACCGTATCAATACAATGGGTACGGGTTGACAATCGTAGGTACCGATTCTTCTGCACTAGAAAAGATGCGCTCTATGGTGGAAGGCAGTGTCCGAAATCCGTCAACCATAACTGAAACGAACCTGGCGGGCCAGCCGTGCAGATATTCCTTTAGGCAGCTAGACAACAAAGATGATGAGATCTTTCACTCAATGCTCGCGTGGCTATGTCACGAGGGCTGGGAACCGTTTGCGACTCGATTCGTAGCTTCGCAAGGGGCAAGAGACTGGTCGGCGATTCATCTTCGAAAAAAGCTCTTGGATACCCGAGATGAAGCTTAGAGTTAAAGGATGGGTCAATAGCCCTGCCAGGAACACTGGCAGGGCTTTTTCTTTGTCACTTTTCTGAGACATCGGCGATGAAACCAGAACAACTTCAACGGCTTGTAGGAAACAACATCCGGTACTACCGCATTCAGGCCGGGCTAACACAAGAGGATCTGGCAAAACGAGCAGGGATAAACCGGTCTTATATCAGCGCGCTGGAAAGGGGGACAAAGAACGCTCGCTTATCTACGTTGGCAACG
>JAAYZQ010000171.1 GCA_012514775.1 Anaerolineaceae bacterium | reverse complement strand
TGGAAGCCGGCCTCCACCTTGTTCAGCAGCGCCCGGTCCTCCTCGTCCAGCTCGCCCGGCTCGGGCACCCGGCCGTCGAACCGTTTGTAGGCGAACGACAGCATGCGGTTGGCCAGGTTGCCCCACGTGGCCACCAGCTCGTTGTTGTTCCGCTCGACAAAGTCATCCCACGAGAACTCGGTGTCCCGCGTCTCCGGCGCAGTGGCGGTCAGGTAGTAGCGCAGGGGGTCGGGGTCGTAGCGGCTCAGGAAGTAGGGCACGTCTACGAACGCGCCGCGGCTCTTGCTAAACTTGCCACCCCTGAAGTTCAGGTACTCGTTCGCCGGCACGTCATACGGCAGGTTCAGGTTCGTCTCGCAGTCGTCACAGTAGATCTTGCCGACAGCCAGCAGCTCGGCCGGCCAGATGACGGTGTGAAAGGGGATGTTGTCCTTGCCGATAAAGTAGTAGGTCAGCGCCGCGGGATCGTACCACCACGCCTGCCAGGCCTCGGGCGTGCCCTGGTTCCTGGCCCACTCGATGCTGGCCGAAAAGTAGCCGATGACCGCCTCGAACCAGACGTACAGCCGCTTGCCCTCGTAGCCGGGCAGGGGCAGGGGAATGCCCCAATCGATGTCGCGGGTGATGGGCCGCCCGTGCAGGCCCGACTGGACATAGTTCCGGGCAAAGTTGATGACCTGCGGCCGCCAGTGCTCCTTGCCCGTCGAAAGGTAGGCCTCCAGCTCGTCGTGCAGCCGCGCCAGGTCCAGAAAATAGTGCTCGGTGTCGCGCACTTCCAGCGCGGTGTCGCCGCTGGCCTTGCTCCGCGGACCGATGAGCTCCGACGGCTCCAGCAGCTTGCCGCAGTTGTCGCACTGGTCGCCGCGGGCGTCGGGGAACCCACAGTTGGGGCAGGTGCCCTCCACGTAGCGGTCGGGCAAGAAGCGGCCCTCCTGCGGGCTGTAGAGCTGCCGCTGCACCTCCTTGTAGAGGTAGCCGTTCTCCAGGGTCTTTAAAAAGATGCCCTGCGAGACCCGGTGATGGTTCTCGGTGTCCGTGTGGGTAAAGAGATCGAAGGTCAGCCCGATCTGCTGGTAGGTCTCCAGGAAGGTTTTATGGTAGCGCTCAAAGATCTCCCGCGGCGTCACGCCCTCCGCGTCGGCGCGGACGGTGATGGGCGTGCCATGGGCGTCGGACCCGGAGACCATGAGCACGTCGTTGCCGGCGAGCCGCTGGTAGCGGGCAAAGATATCGGGCGGCAGGTACGCACCGGCCAGGTGGCCCAGGTGCTGGTAGCCGTTGGCATAGGGCCAGGCAACTCCGATCAGGATTTTGCGGGCCATGTTGTTCCTCCTTAAACAATAGAAAAAGAGCGAGGGTGTGCCCTCGCTCTGCTGGCATCATTCGGGTGCCGGCGCGCAGGCGCGCCAAAGCAGCAAGGGACTCAATCGGCGTGCATCTCGCTAACCTGGGGGCGGGCCCCCATCATGCCCTTGGCCGCCGAGGAACGACGAAACCTGCTCACTTGCCACGACTCGCTCACAGCGATCCCTCTCGTCTCCTACCCTTCACATCATCCGTCATCGCCGCGAATTGTACCACATCCCCGTGCAAAAAGCAAGTCGCCGGTCGACGCCTCGCCTGCCAGGCACCGCCCCGCAGCCCATTGCATTCCACGGTAAAGGATGGTATAATCCCGGGGCCAATGACCGGAGGCACGGGGTAGAGTGTCCCCACACTATGGCGATCCTTGTGTGAGAGGTCTGCATGCTGGAACTACTCGTCTTCCTGCCGTTCCTCGTTCCGGTCGTCGTCGCCAACCTGAGCGAGCGGCACCGGCAGACGCCCTATACAACCGCCGATGACGGCACCCAGCGTCTCATCGACAACGCCCTGCGCTTCCTGCCCCACGTCCTCCTGGCGGCCATCAACCTCAGCCTCCTGGCCGTTGCCGCCCTGGCCCTCCTCAATGCCCTGGCCCAGCAGTTCATGCCCGACCTCGTCGAGGAATCGGCCATGGATCTGAACTGGGGCGCCGTGGCCGTGGCAACCCTGCTGACCGGCATCCTGGCCTTCTTGCCCTTGATCGCCGGCATCCGCCGCTGGCTGGCGCGTTTCCTGCCCATCGACCCCGACTCGCCCGTCCACATGACGGCCCTGGTTCTGGCCGTCCAGATGATCGGCCTGAGCCTGGCCCAGATGGCCCTCATCGGCAGCCTGGAGAACCTGGCCACCGCGGGCCTGGAGCTTACCCCCTGGGACGTGCTCCTCTCGGGGCTGCCGCTGTTCCTCTTTGGCGTCATCGGCGTCGGCCTCTGGATCCGGCGGGATATCGGCGCGACCGCCCGGCGCCTGGGCCTGCTGCGGCCCACCTGGCAGCAGCTCCTCCTCGCCCTGGGCGTCACCGTCCTGCTCCTGGGCCTCGACCTGGTGGTCAACCTGCTGTGGGCCGAGGTGGACCCCTTCGGCTACGAGCTCATGGACCAGGTCATGCGCAGCCTCTTTGGCGGCCTGGGGACCGTCGTCGGCGCGGTGGTCCTCGGCCTTTCGGCGGGTATCAGCGAAGAGACCCTGTTCCGCGGCGCCGTCCAGCCCCGCCTGGGCATCGTGCTGGCCGCCGTGCTGTTTACCATCGGCCACCTGCAATACAGCCTGACCCCTGCCACCCTCGAGGTCCTGCTCATCGGCCTCATCCTCGGCGTGGTGCGCAAGCGCACCAACACCACCGTCTGCATCGTCATCCATGCCCTCTACAACATGACAGGTGTGCTGCTGGGGGCCTGGTAGAACGCGAGGCCAGGGATGGAGCACAGCGACCTCCGCGAGCGCCTGAGACGCCTGGGCGTGACGCGCGGCGCCGAGAGGGTGACCCCGCCGCCGCGCCGCAAGCCGCGGCCCATCGAGGAGCTGCTGCCGGGCGAGATCCTGGCCACCGAACAGGGGGCTTGCTTCCTGCACCGCGAGCACTATCCCCTCGACTACCGCCACGGCGGCCTGTCCCTGTCGGCCCTGCTGGAACACCCCGCCGACGTGGCCGCGCTCCTGGCCCGCGACGAGCGCCTGGCCGCCCTGGACCCCACCCGTTGGGCCTTTGTCGACACCGAGACCACGGGCCTGGCCGGCGGCACCGGCACCTATGCCTTCCTGGTGGGCGTTGGCCTGTTCGAGGGCGACGGGTTCACCATCCACCAGTACTTCATGCGGGATTACGACGAAGAGCCCGCCCAGCTCCATGCCCTGGCCGGCGTCCTGGATCGCCTGGGCGCCGTGGTCAGCTTTAACGGCAAGAGCTTTGACATGCCCCTCCTGGAGACCCGCTTCACCATGACGCGCCAGGCGCCCCGTCTCAGCGGCGCGCCCCACCTCGACCTGCTGCCCGTCTCCCGGCGCATCTGGAAGCACCGCCTGGAGTCGTGCGCCCTCTCCAACCTGGAAGAAGCGGTCCTCGGCGTGCAGCGCGCCCAGGAGGACGTGCCCGGTTGGCTCATCCCCGGGCTGTATGGGGACTATGTGCGGAGCCGCGACGCCAGAGAGATGCCGCGCATCTTTTACCACAACGCCCAGGACATCCTCTCCCTGGTCGTCCTGGCTGCCCGGCTCTCCTCGTTGCTAACCCATCCCCTGGCATCGAGCCAGGACGGCGACATCCCCGGCGAAGACCTCTACGGATTGGGCCGCCTGCTCTGCGATCTGGGGCAGGGCGATCGCGGCCAGGTGGCCCTCGCCCGGGCGGTGGAGGGCTGCCGCCTGCGCTCGGTGCGCGAGCTGGCCATGCGCGACCTGGCCTACCAGCTCAAGCGCCAGGAGCGCCGCGACGAGGCCCTGCCCTGGTGGCAGCGCCTGGCCCGCGAAGAAGGCGCCATCTATGCTTTCGAGGAGCTGGCCAAGCACTACGAGTGGCACGCCCGGGATATCGCCCAGGCCCTGGCCTGGACCGAGGAAGCGCTAGCCCTCGTCCAGGGCTGGCCGCCGGGACCGCGGCGCCGCGAGGCCCTGGCCGACCTGGAGCACCGCCTCAACCGCTTGCGCCAGCGACTAGCGCTGGGTTCGTAGTAACGGCTTCAGCCGTGCTGGCAGGCTACTGGCCGGTCCCGGTGATCTGGGCCCATAGGCGGTCGGGCACCTGCACGGCCACCACCTCGCCGCGGGCGCACACCTCGCCGCCCACCGAGAGCGTGGTGTGCACCACCACCTTGCGCCCCTTGACCTCCTTGACCTGCGCCCGCAGCTCCAGGGGGCCTTCTATGGGCGTCGGCCGCAAATAGTCCACGTGCAGCGAGCCCGTCAGGAAACGGAGCGGCGGATCGGTGTCCATCTCGCGTCCCTGCGCGCGATACATGGCCGCCGCCGCGGTGCCCGTGCTGTGGCAATCGATGACCGAGGCGATGAGCCCACCGTACACGTAGCCGGCGACGGCCGTGTGGTACGGCCTGGGGTAAAAGGTCGCCACCGCCTCGTCGCCATCCCAATAGCTCTTGATCTGGTAGCCGTGCTCGTTGAGCCGCCCGCAGCCATAGCACACCGCCGCCTCGTCGGGGTAATAGTCCTGGAAAGCCTTCTCTGTCACGCGACCTCTCCTTGAGCCTTGATCGGAAGCAGGGCGCCCGGCCTGCGCCAACCGCTGTGTCCTGGGGGTGCGCCCTGGCCCCAGAGGTAGGATCGTAAAGAAAACGGGCCGGGCAACCTGTGCGACGAATGCCCGGCCCGCGCCTATGTCTCTGCCAGCAGCCTGAGGCCAGGCCTAGTCCTCGATCTGCATCACCAGATAGTTCTGAATGCCGATCTGCTCGATCTGGTCGAGCTGCGCCTCGATCCAGTCGACGTGCTCCTCTTCGTCCTCCAGGATCTCTTCCAGCAGGTCGCGGGTGCCGTTGTCGCCCACTTCCCTGGCCAGCGCGATGGCTTCGTTGTACATGGCAATGGCATCGAACTCGGCCTGCCGGTCGTTGCGCAGTTGCGCTTCGACGTTCTCGCCGATGTGGATGGCGTGCAGCTTGCTGACGATGGGCCGCCCTTCGAAAAAGAGGATGCGGCCGATGAGCTTTTCGGCGTGCCGCATCTCCTCGATGGCGCGCGCTTCCACCTTCTTGTGAAGGCGCTCGTAACCCCAGTCGTCACCCATCTCCGAATGCACCATGTACTGGTTGATGGCCGTGAGCTCTTCCGCCAGCAGCTCGTTCAGCTTGGCAAGGACTTGATCGTTCCCTTTCATGATTCCTCCTGTTTACGGGACGTGATTGTGCCGGCCAGCTAAGGCCCGCTTGGTTCTGTTCCCTAGTATAATCAAAATTCCAGACTAAGGCAAATGGGGAGCCCCCGGCAGAAAAGCCAGCCAGGCGTCCTGGGGTGGGATAATGGACGGCAGGGCCGCCAGCGGCGCCCAGAAGACCGCGAAGCGGTGATTGTCGGCCTCGACGGCCCACCGTTCCGGCGTCTCGCCCCGAAACTCGAAGAGATAGAAGTGTCGCCTTTGCCGGTCGGTGAGGGTGCTCGCCGGCACCCAGCCCAGGATCGCCATCGACCGGTACTGCGGATCGGGCCAGCGATCCCACTCCTCCCAGAGCACCTGGCGAAACGCACCCGCCTCCCGCTGGAGGGCAACGATGGCACCCCGCGGCAGGCTGACCCGGTCAAAGCTGCTGGTGTCGGGCCGGGCATAGACCCTGGTCGCATTAGCCACAGCAAAGGTGCCCTCCGGCAGCCGGTCTTCGGCGACGGCCAGGGGGCGACCCGCTTCCGGCATCTGCAGGCCCGTCTCCTCGGCCACCTCACGCCTGGCGGCCGCCCCCGGAGTCTCTCCCGGCTCCACGGTCCCCGCCGGGATCTGGACCCCGGCATAGGGATGCTTGAACAGAAGCAGCTCTGGCCCCGCCGCGGTGGGGCGCAGCACAAAGCATGTGACCTTGTCTATCACTTCTTCCCCGTGGGCGATTCCCGGCCAGACAGGCTGCCAGCCTGCCCGTCCATCAAGAAGCCCGGCTGCTTTTGCAGCCGGGCCTCAACCTCTACTCCTCGCCGGCTACTGGGCCGGTTTGTGGCACAGCAGGCACTGCTCCACGATATAGTTCACGTGGTTGCGGGGCGCCGGCTCGATGTTGCCCGCCGGGTCGTGGCAGTCCAGGCAAAAGGCCTCGCGTCCATCCACGTTGTGCGGCACCTGGGGAGACAGCCGGACCAGGAAGGCGGCCGACTCGACGAAACCCTCGGGCGTGTGGCAGACGTTGCAGCCACCCGGCACGTGGTTCGGCGGCGCCTCGTGGCAGTTGGAGCACACGAACTCCAGGTCGGCCTCGTCGTCCTGGTGGCACGATTCGCACGACACCTGCAGGTGGGCGCCCTCCAGCGGCACGGGGTGCAGCTCCGGGGGCAGCGTGGCGTCGCTGAAGGTCGTCGGCACGTGGCAGTCCTCGCAGCTCGGCCCAAAGTGGGGCACGGGTGCCTCGTGGCAGTTGCCGCAGGTATACTGCAGCCCCACCACCTGCTCGGCGTGGCACGCCGTGCACGAGATCTCGGCGTGGGCGCCTTCCAGCGCGATGGGGTGCACAAAGGCGCCCAGTTCGGCCTGGTCCCAACCCATCGGCGTGTGGCAGCCTTCGCAGTTCTCGCCAAAGTGGGGCTGCGGCGCCTCGTGGCAGTTGGAGCACTCGAACTCGGGTTGGCGAACTCCCTCGTGGCAGTCGTGGCACCACACCTCGGCGTGCTGGCCCTCCAGGGGGACGGGGTGCGGGAATGCGGCGTCCAGCTCGACCTCGGGCCAGCTTTGCCCGTGGCACGACGAGTTGGCGCAAAAGCTCGAGTCGTCGGCGCCAAACTCGATCTCGCCGTGGCACTCGCTGCACGCCTCTTCCGTCGCCTGGAAGCGGTGGTCGGCCATAAAGTTGGTCTCCAGGTGCGAGGCCGGCTCGGGAACCGTCCGCACCGGCATGTCGGGCGGGCGCTCGCCGGCGAGGGCCGTGATGGGGATGCTGTGACAGATGTTGCAGTGTAGCCGGATAGAGCTGCCGTCCTCGCTCAGGTGCTTCCCGTCGTGGCAGCGAAAACAACCGGCAAAGTCCTTGTGCCCCGACTGGTTCGGAAAGTCCTGCCACGTCACGCCCGGCACGTCAAAGACCAGCCTGTCGATCAAGCCCCGGGCCAGCTCCATGGCCTGCTCGATCTCGGGGCGCCGTTCCTGGGCCACCTGCGGGTATTCGGCCTCGTATTGCACCTGGATCTGTTCCACCGACTGGTAGGCCTGTTCCCGGTCCGCGTAGTTGGCCGTCAGGAGGTCATCCATGTACCGCTTTATCGCGGGAAGGTTGTTGCTCAGCTCCCCCGTCGCCAGGGCGTCGTCGATCAGTTGCTCGGGCGACGAGAAGGGGTGCCCCACCCGGTTGTGGCAGTCTACGCAATCCATCAACTGCACCTCGCTGGCGGCCAGCTCTTCCTCGCCCAGGGGGTTGGTGATATCCACGTATTCCACTGTGCGGCCATCGGGCAGCGTCGTGCGGATCCACGGGATCGAGCCGCTGCGCTCATCGGCGCTCACGTACTCCACAGGGTTGGCGATGTGCCAGTGGATGCCCAGGCCCAGCCCGAGGGTGCGGACGCCCCCCGCTGTCCTGAGGATCAGGTACACCCGCTCCAGCGTATTCTCCTCGTCCGTCCGGTAGCCCACGAGCTCGCGCACGGTGTCGCCGTGAAACGCCGGCGGGTAATGGCACAGCTCGCACGACTCGTTGGCCGGGCGCATGGTCTCCGACTCCAGGGGCCGCTCATACTGGTCAAAGATCACCTCGGGCAGGTGCCGGAAATGGCTCGCCTTCAGGATAATGTTCTGCAGCGTTCCCACCCGGCCCATGTGGCACTCGACGCACTTGATGCTGCCGTGGTACGAGTCCTCAAAGGCTGCGATCTCTTCGGGGTGTACGTCGTGACAAAAGTTGGCGCAGAAGGGCACGCTGTTCGAGTACTCCCACACCTGGATGGCGATGACGCCCAAGATGATGAACCCGACGACGAAGGAAAAGCCGATGAACAGGATCTGGCGAGTAGGGATTCTCCTGGTGTTCGTCTCCTTGTCCTCAGTCACGTAGACCTCCTCCTGATTTCTTTGCTCTGCAACGACGTAGACGTTGGTGTGGCGAGCCTCTCGTGCGCTTCCCCGGCTGTGGACGATCGCTGTCCACGGGGGGCCGCATCGCCAGGGCGCACACGCTGATTATAGCCGCTGTCGCCTGGTTCGTCAACCGCAGGCCGGCGGAAATCGGCGGCCCCGACGTCCCGTGCCTGCCCTGGCTTCTGGTTCGTCGTCGCGGCCGCTATGGCCGACCAGGACATCGGAGGTTACTCCTCGGGCGCGCCGAGCTCGATCCAGTGCAGCACCAGCTCCAGCTCTTCGGGAGAAAACTGCCCCGGATGGTCGCCGCTCGATTGCCGGGTGATGAGCAGGCTGGTGTGCCCCTCGCCGCGCACGATGGCCGGGCCGCTCACACCGCCGGCCAGGGCCGCCTCGTAGGTGCGCAGGTCCAGGTCGCCCAGCGTCTCGCTTCCGCCGTGACAGTCGACGCACTTCTGGTCCACCAGGCGCCCGATGCCCCTCTCCCAGGTCACGTCCGCCTCGGGGGGTTGGCCCGCGCCGGGCGTGCTCGTCGGCAGCACGGGCGGCACGGTCGGGAACGGTGTGGGCGTCAGGGGCGCAAAGACGACGATCTCTTCGGCCGGCGGCAGGGTGGCGATGGCCGTCTCTTCGTAGGCCACAAAGAAATAGACTCCGACGAGCATCACGGCGGCCGCCACGGCAAAGGCCGGGACAAAGACCCGCCGCCGCCCGGCCTCGACCTCGGGCGGAGAGCGGCGCGGCGTCCGCCCGGCCTTGATGCGGGCCAGCGCCGCAGGGTGCTCGTCCTGCATCTCTTCCTCGGTGAGATACCCGGTAAAGATGCTCTTGTTGAAATGGCGCAGGTGCACGTGGTAGACGTGCCAGACGATGATGGCCAGCACGGCCAGAGTGGCCTCCAGGCCGTGGGCCACCACGGCCGCGGGGACCACGACGCCGGGCAGGATCCTGGTGCTGGCGATGGGGTTCCACAGGATAAAGCCGGTGATGCCCATGACAATGGTGCCCCACACGACGGCCCAATACTCGAGCTTTTCCTCAAAGGTGTAAAAGCCCTGCTGCGGCCGCTCCTTGCGCAGGCCCAGGTTGTACGCCACGGCCTGGAGCGCGTTGCGCAGGTCCTGGACGCCGGGCAGCATGCTCATGGGCGTCCGCAGCACAAAGACGCGGTACCCCACGTGGCCCAGGTGCAGAATCGCCTCCAACATCAGCACCACGGCCGCGATGCGGTGCAAGAGCCGCACGAGCTCGATGCCGCCCAGCCCGCCGACGATGGCCTGGGCCAGGTCGGTGGCAAAATAGATCTGCACCAGGCCGGTGACGGCCAGCAGGCTGAAGCTGATGGTCAGCACCCAGTGCTCGATGCGATAGAGGACGGAAAATCGCCGGTAGCGCGCCTGTTCAGCCATTGGCCTGCTCCTTCCCCCTGCGCTCCACGAGTCGTTTCCGTGCATCGCTGGCCACAAACAACACCATGCCCACGATGAGCACCGGGATAAAGATCTTGTAGAACAGCCCGACGAAAAAGACCAGCGGCGCGTTCTCGGGCGTGGGCCGGTAGTGGCTGATCCACGACGTGGGAAAGTTGGCCGAGGCGTCGGGATGGCACTTCTGGCAGGTGGTCAGCAGGTTCTCCTTCATCACGGCGCTCTCCGGGTCGTCGACCTGCTTCATGTCGTGCACGCCGTGGCAGTCGACGCACACCGGCTTGTTGGTCTCCTGATCGGGCGCCGTGGCCTGGAAGAGAACCACCGTCGTGCCGTGAAAGTCGTCCACGTAGGTGTCAAACACGTCGGTGCTGATGTCGTAGCGCGCCATCATCTCTTCGTCGGCGTGGCAGTTGGCACAGATCTGCGGCGAGAAGAGGTGAAAGGAGCCCGTCCCTTCGGGGCCCTGGACGCGATGGACCTCGTGGCAGTCGACGCAGCCCGGCACGTCGGGATTGCCCTGCCCGATGAGGGCGGCGCCGTGCACGCTCCCCTTGTACAACTCGAAAATCTGGGAATGGCACCGCTCGCACATCTGCGAAGCCCGGCTCCGCGGCGTGTCGGGCGGCATGATGTTGTGCGTGCCGTGGCAGTCGGTGCAGATGGCCGCCTGGGAATCGCCCCCGGCCAGGGCCACCTGGTGGACGCTGTCCAGGGTCGCGTCGTACATCGGGGCGTGGCACAGCACACAAGACGAGCGGTAGCGGTCCATGGCGTACTCGCGGCGTGTCTGCGCCTCGATGGGCGCGTGGGGATATTCGACGGTGTTGGTGTGACAGTGAGCGCAGATCATGCCGGCCTGGCCGTGGACGGAATTGGCGTATACCTCGCCATCCACCGTGAGGTACAGCGGCTCGCCCGAGGGCAAGGTGGTCTGCAGTCCCGGTTCTCCGTGGCAGGCAAGGCAGCCTTCGTTGCCGGTTTCCTGGGCCAGGGCCGCTGTGGCGCCAAGCAGGAACAGCACTACGAGCACAAGTGCGCTGAAAACTGTTCGCGCGAGAGGCCTCATCGATCTTCTCCCCCTTGAAAGGTTGCTGGATTATACCCTACCCCAGCGACTATGCGCAAGTTTGAAGCAGGGCGTTGCAAAGGAACCTACACCTGTCTCCTGCCATGTTTGATGGCGAGAGTTTGGTGCGATTTACGTAGAAATTTCTGCTTAAATGAACGAATTTCGGCTTGACGGACCGTGCAGTGAGTGATATAATGAAATAACCGGGAACGCTTTGCAGTCTCAAAACGAGGCCACACAATCTCTTGCTGGTGCATCGCAGCACCCAAGACCGGAACCAGCAGTCAAGAAGGAGGTTCACCATGGGATGGCAGACGGGTATCGCCACGATGTTTGTCATGCTCGTCCTGCGGATTGCCGTGCCCCTGGCCGTTACCTTTGCCATCGGCCATGCTCTCCGCCGCCTCGATGCCAGGTGGCAAGCACAGCAGAACTCCATCTGACGTCGCAAGCGAACAGCATTCGCGCAACACAAACGCCTGCCCGCGGCGTTGTTTCCTCGCGGACAGGCGTTCTTGGTTCTCTACAGGTCGTCGCTAACTCACGATGGGTTCGTAGTAACGGCTTCAGCCGTTTCCCCACCGCACCCCCAAACTGACGATGGGCTCGTAGTAACGGCTTATGAACTTTCAAAATACGATTCGGTAATAGAGCCGTGGCCTATTACCTTGTTGATAATTGAAAGAACATCAGCGCGGTGTTTTGGCGATAAATCGCCCACTACGAACCGACAAGCGCAAGCATCTCTCCAACAACCTGCTGGCA
>JAAYZQ010000170.1 GCA_012514775.1 Anaerolineaceae bacterium | reverse complement strand
GGTTGTCGGAGAGGTGCTTGCGCTTGTCGGTTGGTAGTGGGCGATTCATCGCCCAGGAAGCGCGCTGAAGCGCGCACTACGAACGGGCTCCCGGCAGGCTGCTGGCAGGTTGTCGGAGAGGTGCATGCGCTTGTCGGTTGGTAGTGGGCGATTCATCGCCCAGGAAGCGCGCTGAAGGGCGCACTACGAACGGGCTCTCGACAGGCTGCTGGCCCCGGCCCCGGAGCCTCCGGGTAGAAGGTGAGGAGGTGTTCGTGGAATGGCTGCGCTTTGACCTGTCGTTTCTGTTGGAGGCGGCCGTCAAGATTGGCCTGGCCTATCTGTTTACGCTGCCCATCGCCTGGGAGCGCGAAAAAGCCACGCGGATCATGGGCATGCGCACCTTTCCGCTGGTGGCCATGGCGGCCTGTGGCTACGTGCTCGTGGCCCTGGCCGTCGCCGGCGACGATCCAGACGCCCGGGCCCGCGTCATCCAGGGGCTGCTGAGCGGCATCGGTTTTCTCGGCGCCGGGGCCATCCTGAAGGAGGGGGCGTCGGTGCGCGGCACGGCCACGGCGGCCAGCGTCTGGATGACGGGTGCCCTGGGGGCCGCCGCTGCTTTTGCACGGTACGAGGTCGCCATCGTGTTGAGCCTCGCCGCCTTCCTGATCCTGCGCCTGTTGTCCAGACACGAAGAGGAGCGGCAGGCGGAGCGCGAGGGGGGCAAGGGGGAAGACGAGGACCAGGGGTGAGCGGGTGACGGTCAAGCCCGCCCGACGCTGCCGGCCGGGGCCTGCCGCAGGTAGGCGCGGTAGGCGGCGGTCTCCATAAGGAGGTCGCCCAGGCGCCGGCGGGCGGAGCGCACGGCCTCGGGGTCGGCCCGGCCCGTGCCGGGGGCCAGGCGCCAGCGCCCCTCGGCCCTTTCCGCGATGCGCAACTGGCCGCCGGCGGCCAGCCACTCCAGCCCCGTTTGCACCGTCGCCGCCCGGTGGCCCAGGCGGGCCGCCGCGGCCTCCAGCTCCATCCAGCCCTCCCGCGACCGCAGGGCAAACTGCGCCATGCCCGCCAGGCGCTCCAGGAAGGGCGTGGCCCTGTCCAGGCCGGCGTCGCGGCCAAAGAGGATCAGCTCGGTGGGGCGCACGGCGTCGAGGACGCCTCGCAGCTCTCGCGGGCCGGGCGGGAGCGTCCACAGCGCCAGGCGGCCGCCGGCGACCAGCTCGCGCCGCGTGCGGCTCTCCACGCCCGGCGGCTCGATCCCTTCGGCCCACACCTGCACGCTGCCCTCGTCTCGCAGCGCCCGCAGGGCCTCGTCCTCGTCCTCGACGGCGCGATAATCGCGCACCGCTGCCACGGTGGTGGGCTCGCGCACGACGGCCGCGGCCAGGGGCTCGCGCTCGCGGGCGGCGACCCACTGCACCTGGATCTCGGGCATGCCCTGGTAGTCGTGGCTGCCCACGGTCACAGCCAGATCAAAGCGGCCCTGGGGCAGGGGCCAGCCCGCCCCCTGCCACCAGAACACCGTTTGCGTCCGGTCCTGGCGGTCTTCGACCGTCACGCGGCGGTGCTCGCCCGCCGGGCCCAGGGCGGCCTCGCTCAAGGCCCGCAGGTCGCGCACGCCGAGGATGAGGGGCGGGTTGCCCCGCCCAAAGGGCGCCAGGCGGCCGATCTCGGACACCAGCTCCAGGCTTAACTCCGGCAGCTCCACGATGGCGTCGAGGCGCAGGACGGGCTCGGGCGCCGCCGCTGCCCGGGCGGCCACGGCCTCCGACAGGGCGGCCCGCAGGGCGGGGATGTTCTCGGGGGCCAGCGAGAAGCCCGCGGCGCCCGGGTGGCCGCCGTAATCGTCGAGGAGGTGCGCGCACTCTCTCAGGGCGGCGATGAGGTCGATGCCCGGCACCGAGCGCCCCGAGCCGCGGGCCGGCTCGTCCCCGGGCGCGGACCCGGGCGTAGAAATGAGGACCGCCGGCTTGCCCAGCCGCTCGGCCAGGCGCCCGGCCACGATGCCGGTGACGCCGGGCGTCCAGGACGGGTCGCTGAGCACCACGGCGGCGTGATCCCGCGCCAGGCCCGGCGACCGGCGGATCTGGGCCAGGGCGGCCTCCATGACCTGCCGCGTGAGCCACTGCCGGCGGGCGTTGAGGGCCTCCATGTCGGCGGCCAATAGGCCGGCCCGCTCCGGGTCGGCGGTGAGGAGCAGCTCCAGGCCCGCGCTGGCGTCGGCCAGGCGGCCCAGGGCGTTGAGGCGCGGCCCCAGGACAAAGGCGACGTGCTCCTCGGTCAGGCCCTCGGGCCGCACCCCGGCCCGCCGGTAGAGGGCCAGCAGGCCGGGCCGCGCCGTGCGCCGCAGCGCCTCCAGCCCGCGCTGCACCAGGGGGCGGTTGTCGCCCGTCAGGCTGCCCACGTCGGCCACGGTCCCCAGGGCCACCAGGTCCAGCGAGCGGTCCGCTCCCCCGGGGTCGAGGGCGTGGGCCAGGGCAAAGGCCACCCCCACGCCCGTGAGGGGGCCCAGGGCATGGCCGGGCGGCAGCCGCCAGGGATTGACGACGGCCAGGGCCGGCGGCAGCCTCTCCTCGGGGCTGTGGTGGTCGGTGATGACCAGGTCCACGCCCAGTTCGGCCGCCAGCTCGGCGGCGGCGTGGGCCGTGACTCCCGTGTCGCACGTGAGGACGACGCGGGCGCCCTCCGCGGCCAGCCGCTGCAGGGTTTCGGGCTGCAGGCCGCGGCCCTGGCGCCGGGTCGGCACGGCATAGCGCACGTCCGTGCCCAGGGCCTGCAGCCTCTCCACCAGCAGGGCCGTGGCCGTCTGCCCGTCGGCGTCCAGGTCGCCCCAGACGGACACCGTCTCTCCCCGGTCAATGGCCTGGCGCAGGCGCTCCACGGCGCGGTCCATGTCGGGCAGGTCAAAGGGCGAGGCCAGCTCGTGGGCCGTGGGGTCCAGGAAGGCGCGGGCGGCCCCGGCCGTCACGATCCCCCGCCGGGCCAGCGTCTCGGCCACGAGGGGGTGGCCGCCCACGGCGCGCCGCAGGGCCTCGGGCACCTGCACGGGCTGAGGATCGAGCCAGACGGTCACGGGCGCACCATCAGGGCCGGTAGCGGATGCGGTAGATGAGCCCCGCCTTGTCGTCGCTGACCAACAGGCTGCCGTCGGGCGACACGACGACGCCGGCCGGGCGGCCGGGCACCGTGTCGCCGTCGTCCAGGAGCCAGCCGGTGGCAAAGTCGAGGACCTGGCCCGCCGGCCGGCCGTCCTCGCTTGAGGTCTCGTCGAGGGGGATGCGCACCACCTTGTAACCCACCGGCTCCGAGCGGTTCCAGGAGCCGTGGAGGGCCACGAACAGGTCGCCCCGGTACTCGGCCGGGAATTGGTCGCCGTCGTAAAAGGCCAGGCCCAGGGGCGCGGCGTGGGCCTCCATCTCGACGGCGGGCGTGGCCACGCCCTGGCAGGCGCCCTCTGCCCCGAACTCGGGGTCGACGATGCGCCCGGCGTGGCAGCGGGGCCAGCCGGCGTCCATGCCGTCGGTCACGACGTAGGCCGTCTCCGGCGGCTCGTCGTCGCCCAGCCAGTCGCGGCCGTTGTTGGTGGCCCACAGCTCGCCGCTGCGCGGGTTGATGGCCAGGCCAACGGCGTTGCGCAGGCCCCGGGCCAGGACGCGCCCGCCGCTGCCGTCGGCGCCATAGACCGAGATGGCGGCCCGCCGCTCGTCCTCTTCCTGGCAGACGTTGCAGCTCGACCCGACCGAGACGTACAGCCGGCCCTCGCCGTCCACGAGCACGGTGCGCGTCACGTGGGCGCCGCCCGGGGGCAGCCCGGGCACCACCACCTGGCTCTCCACGGCCCGCAGGTCGTCGCCGGGGCGCAGGCGGACCACCTGCGTCGTCTCGCCCACGTAGAGCCAGCCCTCGTAGAACGACAGGCTGGACGGGTTGTCCATCCCCTCGGCAACGACGACCGTCTCGTCGGCCTGGCCGTCGCCGTCCCCGTCGGGCAGGGCCAGGACGCGACCGCCGCTCATGTCGGCCACAAAGAGGACGCCCTGCTCGTCGTAGGCCATGAACCGCGGCCGGCCCAGGTCGCGGGCCACGATGCTCGCCTCGAATCCGGGGGGCAGGTCCAGCTCCACGGGGCCCGCCGCGCCGATGGGAATGTTGACGCCGCCATTCCCCGCCAGGCGCGGCAGGAGGACCAGCCCGGCGACGACGAGTACGGCGACCAGGCCGGCGGCGAGGAGCAAAAGGCGCAGCCCGCGGCTCATGGCGTCGCGCCCGGGCTAGAACTCGACCTCGGCCACCTGCTCCAGGTCGATCTCGATGTCGAGGGCTTCGACGTCATCTTCCAGGTTCTCCAGCGAGCCGGCCTTGACCCCCCGCTCGCAGAGCGAGCGATAGTTGCAGAAACGGCACTGCTGGCGGTCGGGGGTCAGCGGCCAGATGGGCTCGTCTCGCGTCGCGATCTCGGCCACGACGCCGGTGATGTACTCGTGGTCGGCGGCGTGCTGGGCGCTGTCGTAAGCAAAGCGCTCGGTGTGCCCGCCGTGGGCGGCAAACCAGTAGATCATCTCCACCTGCTCGGGCTCCGGCCGGCGCCCCCCGTTAAAGGTCGCCCCGGCCTCCACGGCCAGGTAGCGATAGACGCGCGTCTGGAGCCGCTGCTCCAGCCTGCCCCGCGCCGGCAGGCGGGCGACGGTCTTCCAGTCGACGATGGCCAGGCGCCCGCCGGGGTCGGCGGCCAGCAGGTCAAAGCGGGCCACCAGGCGTGCCCCTGCCGTCCCCGGCACGGGCAGCGGCGCCGCCAGGACCACCTCGGGCCGCACCACCTCTCGCGGCAGGCTGGCCGGCGGGTGCTCCAGGTAGGTGCGCCACCAGGCGGCCAGCCGCGGGTCCTGGATGGACGCCTCCAGCCGGTCGACGTCCAGGCCCAGGAGGTGCTGGTGTACCAGGTGGTGAAAGTCGGCCCCCCGCTGCACCAGGCGCTCCAGCTCCAGGGGCGAATCGACGATGAGGGCCGGCGACGGCTGCTCCGCCAGGTAGCGAAGCTGAAAGCGCCGCGCGCAATCGACATAATCTTGCAGCTTGTGCTGGCTGAACTGCATGTTTTCGGGGTCAAGCATCGCTGCCTTCTTCCTGCCACGCCTCGTGGAGGGCCACCAGGGGGAGGGCCGGCTCCAGCCGCACCCCCTCGCGCCTGCCCGTGTTCCACGTCACGATCAACGTCCGCCGCGCCCGCGTGATGCCCACGTACAACAGCCGCAGCCGCTCCGAGACGTATTCCTCCCGCGCCACCCGCGTGGCGGACCCCTCCCCCGGCCCGATCCGGCCCGCCTGCGCTTGGGCCGCAGGCACAGGCGTTGGGTCCTCCCCTGCGAGGGGAGGGGAGTCTTCTCCCCCCTGCCCGTGTCGGGAAGGGGGGCTGGGGGGGATAGGTGAAATCCTCTCCAACTGTGCCATCGCCTCCGCCTCCAGGTTCAGACGGTCCCTGATGAACCACGGCTCGGAGACGTAGGTGTCGGTGGGCAGGCCGGAGGGAAAGTCATAGGTGTTGACCGATAGCAGGTAGACGCGGTCCCACTCCAGGCCCTTGGCCTTGTGCATGGTCGCCACGGTCACCTTGCCCCGGGGCGGCGCAAAGCCCGTCTCTTCGGCGGCAAAGCCCAGGAAGCGGCGCTCGTTGCGGGCGATGACGGCCAGCTCCTCCACCATCTCGGGCAGGCGATAGCCGGGGTGGGCCTCGCCGGCGTCGCGGAGCAGCAGGGCCAGCTTGTGGGCCAGGGCCAGCTCGCCCGGCTCGCGGAACAGGTCGCCGGCCAGGGTCAGCACCAACTGGTCGATGGGCAGCCCGGCGGCCAGGTGCCAGCCCTGGGCCGCCTGGCGGAACTCGGCCAGGAGCGCCATCTCGGCCTCGGGCACGCGGCCGGCCAGCGAGGCCAGCCAGTCGTGGTCCGCCCGGGGCCACAGGTAGGCTTCGACCGCCGGGCAGCCGCGCAGGCGCCGCACCGCCCCCTCGACGATGGGCCGCGTCTCGGGGTCGTTCAGCGTGTCGCGCCGCCAGACCAGGAGCGCCACCGACAGCTTGCGCGCCGAGGTGGGGTCGGCCAGGGCGCGCAGCACGTTGCCCAGGGCGCCCGCCGCCTGCCGAGTGAGGCTCGTGGAGCGCAGCAGCTCCACGTGGGGCACGTTCTGCGCCTCCAGCAGGTCGATCATCTCAAAGCCCCGCTGGTTGCGGGGGGCCAGGATGGCGCACGTCTCGCGCTGCGCCTCGGGCAGGGCCTCCTGCTCCTTCAGCCAGCGCCGGGCCGACTCGGCCACGGCCGCCAGCTCGGCCTCGGGCGTAAAGTCGCGCTCCAGGAGCAACTGGACCGCCCGGGGGTTGGCCGGCGGGTTGGGCTGCGGGTCGCCGGGGGGCGTGGGCTGGATGTAGGGCAGGGTCAGGGCGCCGCGGGCCTCTTCCAGGGGGTGCTCCCTGCGCACCCAATCGATGAGGGTGTTGGCCAGAGCGATGATGGCCGGCTGCGAGCGTCCCGACTCGGGCAGCTCGCGCACCTGCACGTCCTGCGCCGGGTCGCCGCTCACAAAGCTCCGCAGCAGGTCCGGATCGGCCGTGGTAAAGGTCTCGTAGATGGCCTGGTTGGGGTCGCCGACGCGCACCCAGTTGCCGTCGTCGCCCGCCAGGCGGCTCAGGATCTCTTGCTGGAGGCGGCTGGAGTCCTGGGCCTCGTCCTCCAGGACGTAGGGCCAGCGCCGGCGAAGGCGCTCCAGGTAGTCGGGGTCGCGCTTCAGGGCCTCCAGGGCCAGGCGGATGAGATCGTCAAAGTCGACCATGCCCCGGAAGGCGAGGCTGCGCTGGTACTCGGCATAGATCTCGGCGCCCATGCGCGCCAGCCCCAGGCCCGGCTCGTCGCCGTAGGCGGCCAGGCGGCCCAGGAGGACGTCGGGGGTCAGCTCCAGGTCCTTGGCCCGCTTGATAAAGGCGGCCGCCACGTCGCGGACCAGGGCGGGCCACCGGGAACGCCGCACCCAGTCGGCCCGGCCCGCTTCCAGGTCGGGCAGCAAGTAGGCGTCGGCCGCCTCCGGGTGGGCGCGCAGCCAGCCCTCCACGGCGTCGTCGCGCACCGCCTCGGCCTCACGCTCGTCGATGATGCCGAAATCCTCGGCCAGGCCCACCAGCGAGGGCCGCTCGCGCACGATGTCGTGGGCCAGGCCGTGGAGGGTGCGCACCCGGTAGCCAAAGCCGGGCAGCAGGCCCCGGTCCTGGGCCACCAGCAGCCTGTTGATGCGCTGCCGGAAGTTGTCCACCGCCGAGTTGACCAGGGTGACGATGAGCACCTCCTGCTCGTCGTCGATGGCCGTCAGTACCAGGCGGGCGGCCAGCAGGGCCAGGGTGTGCGTCTTGCCGCTGCCCGGCACGGCCGCGACGCCCATCTTGCCGCCCTGGTATTCGAGGATGTCGAGCTGGGAGGGACGTGGTTGGAAGGCCATGATCTGTCCTCGTTCTCTGTCCGCGTTACCTAGGCTCGTTCCGCGCTCCGCGCGCGCAACAGGCGCTGCAGCGACTGGCGCAGCGGGCCCTGCTGCTCGTAGCCCCGCTCGTTCAGGTCGGCACGGCCAGGTAGATGCGCCGGCGCGCGCGCCGGGCCAGGCCCAGGATGACCCGCCCCAGCGCCTCTTCCCGGGTGCGGACCTCGTGGGCGTCGGCCCACACCTCGCCCTCGTCCCAGTCGCGCCGCAGCACGTAGGGATGGGTCAGCGGCTGATAAACCCGCTCCATCCAGGTCCGGCTGCCGGCGTCGAGCCAGAACTGCACCGTGACCGGCTGGTTCATCATCAGCAGCGTGTAGGCCGGAACCAGCAACACCGCGTCGCGCGGGCGCAGCGTCCAGCTCGGCAGGTACTGGGCGGCGACGATGCCCCGCTCCAGCATGTCCACGTACTCCAGCGCCAGATCCCCTTCCCCCCCCAGCATCGTCTCCCCCTCCCCTTGCAGGGGAGGACCCAGCGGGCCGGATCGGGGCAGGGGGGAGGGGTCCGCCGCCCGCCGAAAGTTCCGGATCGAGTCCACCAGGTTGGTGGCCACGACGCCGGCGTCGTAATTGCCGTGGAAGCCAAAGCCCGGCTGCGACAGGACCTCGCCGTAGAGCCGGCTGAGGAAATGGTCGAGTCCCTCGTCGGTGGCCTGCCGGCCCTCCATCTCGATATAGTCCTCCATCCAGCGCCACAGCTCGTCGTAGCGGCCGCCCAACAGGTAGCTGATCCGCTCCTGCATCTCGGGCACGATCTGGTGAAAGGGGGTCAGGCTGGGCTGGCCGTCGCGCGTGCGGTAGACGATGCCCGTCAGCAGGCTGGCGCGGATGGGATCGAGGTCGGCGATGGACATGGACAGGGCCTGGGCCACGTCGGCGGGGTGGGGCGGGCGGCGCCAGGTGGGATGGGCCAGCTTGGCCAGCGTGATGAGGCAGCGGGCCGCCGGCTCCTCGCCCAGCTCTCGCCCGGGCCGGTGGGTGCGCACCTCGATGCCGTAGCGGGCCAGCCGCTGGCGCAGGGCAAAGCGCAGGGCGTCGCTCAGGTAGGGGGCCAGGATGGCAATCTCGCCCGGCGGCACCTTCTCTTCCATGATGAGCCGCGACACCTCGCCCGCCACCCAGTCCAGCATCTCCGGAAAGAAGCGCCGCACCTCCCACTCCAGGGCGGGCAGGGGAGACGCGCCGCCGGGCACGGGCTCCGGCACCTCGACAAAGGGGGCAGCCAGGCGCGCGCCCAGGGCCTCCATCTCGGGCGTGGTCACGTGCGACTCGCCGAGGGCCACCTGCTCCTGGCACTCGACCGCCAGGCTCAAGGCGCTCTGGGGGTCGGCGCCCATGAAGAGGCGATAGCCGCCGCCCGTGTCGTACAGCACCAGCGCCGACTCGGCCAGGGGCAGCCACAGGCGGAGAAGGTCGTGGGCGGCGGGAATGTCCTCCTCGGTGTTGTCGACGATGAGGTGCCGGTAGCCGCTCAGCAGGTAGCGGCGCATCTGGGGCAAGGGCAGCAGGTGCTTCCAGAAGACCTCGATCTGGAGTGACCAATCGAGGAGGTTCTCGTCGATGCACGCCTGCCGAAAGGCCAGGGCCAGCTCCTGGACCTGGTCATAGACCCGCAGGCGGGCCGACTCGCCGCCCCAGGCCGCCTTGAGCCGGGCGGCGATCTCTTCCAGGGGAAAGCCGGCGGCGGCCGCTTTGTTCAAATTGTCGAGGATCTGGGTCACCAGGCGCACCCGCGACACCGACACCCCCTCAAAGGCGCCCGACGCCAGGAACGGCTCGGCCAGGCGCGCCATGTAGTACTGGGCGCCCTCGACGTTCAGGAAGCGCGGGCGGCGCCCGGGCGAGAAGCCGGCCTTCTCGGCCACCAGCGGCCAGAAGAGGTCCAGCGTGCGGCGCGCCAGGCCGCCGACGGTGGCAATGTCGACGACGACCCCCGGCGGCGCCTCGGGGCGCTGCAAGAAGTCATAGTAGGGCGTGGCCAGGGTCCGCTGCGGGACCATGACCAGGATCTGCTCGGCCGGCACGCCAACTTCCAGGAGGTGCGCCAGGCGGCGGACGGCCAGGGTTGTCTTGCCCGAGCCCGGGGGGCCGGACACAAAGGTGGTGTGATTCCCGCTGTGGGGGGCAGCGATCAGGTGTTGCATGATGCCTGTTTCTAGGGGAGCACTAGCTCCTGGAGTGGCCGTCTCGCTTGCCTCGTTTCAGCGCCTCGATCTGCTGGCTCGCCGGCACCATGGGAGTGTTGCGGTGGACGAGCAGGATCGTCGGCAGCCGTCCATCCGGCGGTTCGTAGGAGCGGCAAATCTCGGGTACGGCGGTTCCCAACTGGTCCTCGGCCAGGAACTGGACCTCGTGGGCGGCCCACCAGCGGCGAATGCCCGACCGGGTCCATTCATCCCGGTCAAAGTAGAGCGCCCTCAGCCGCCAGCGCGGCTGGCGCCCGGGCCTGCGGTCGTAGGCGATGACCATTGCCTGGTCGCTCAGGCGATCCCGCTCCTGGGGCTTGCCCTCGCCCGGGAGCTCGATGGCAAATGTATCTTCGTACTCGACGATAGGTGTGCGCGCTTTTTTGCTCATGTTCCTCTCACCGAAATTATAACATTTATGGGCTGGAATTGCAAGAAGTCGACGGCGGCGCGGTCCGGCGTCCCGGCCGCACCGCTACTCCCGCACCAGGCTCGCCCGGCATCGCCGGCGAGCCTTCAATTCACCACCAAGCTCGCCGGGCAGCGCCAGATGCCCGGGCCTGCCTTCTATTCGTTACCCTGTTTCGTGCAGACTTGCCACAGGCGCGCCCAATCGCCGCTCCAGCTTGACATTTCCCTGGTCAAGCGTTATGATCTGATCGGTGCGTACCGGCTGCCTCGTGCAGATCCAGCGCACAGTTGCCTCCCTTTGGGTTCTCTCGTCAGCGACGGAAAGGGACGGCCCGCAATGCCCGGTCGTCTCCTGCTTCGAGAGCATGCCCCTTTGATGCTACCACTGTTCCCTCACTATACCCTCACCATACCCATCGCAGGCGCTCGTAGACGACGAGTGCCACGTTGCTTTGCGTGTGCAAACACGGGAAAGGAGTAAAAACGTGAACTGGCTAAGCTTTTTTATCGGAGTCCTGGTGGGCTGGATCGTCGAGTGGTTCATCGACCTCTTTTACTGGCGCCGCCGCTATCACACAGTGCAAGAGGAAAATGAGACCCTCCATCGGAGGCTGGACGAAGTGCAGGGGCGGCTGACGGCCCTCGAGCGGGAGGGCGTTGAGGGCGGGCTTGCCCGGGAGCGCGAGATGGCGCGGCCTGACGCGGTGGTGCCGGGCATTGCCGGCGGGCTCCCGTCCGCGGACGTGCGCGGGCGCGAGGTGACCATGCCCCGGGCCGACCTGGACGTGGAAGCGCCGGAGGTGACCATGCCCCGGGCCGACCTGGACGTGCGCGGTCCCGACGTGGCCCTGCCCGAGGCCGAGATGGACCTGGAAGCCCCGGAAGTTAGCCTGCCCGAGGCCGAGATGGACTGGCGTGCCCCGGACGTGACCATGCCCGAGGCTGACCTGGACATCGAGGCTCCGGAGGTCAGGCTTCCCCGTGCGGACCTGGACGTGGAAGCCCCGGGCGTCGACCTGCCCCGAGCCGATCTGGACCTGGAAGCGCCCGACGTGACCCTGCCCCGAGCCGACCTGGACGTGAAAGCCCCGGACGTCGACCTGCCCCGAGCTGATCTGGACCTGGATGCCCCGGAAGTCAGGCTCCCCGAGGCCGAGGTGGACTGGCGCGCCCCGGATGTGACCATTCCCGAGGTCGATCTGGACGTGCAGGCCCCGGAAGTCAGGCTCCCCGAGGCCGAGGTGGACTGGCGCGCCCCGGATGTGACCATGCCCGATGCCGACCTTGGCATCCGTGCGCCCGACGTCACACTTCCCGAAGCCGCTGTAGGCGTGGTGGGCGAGGAGCCCGGCCGGCGCGACGATCTGAAACGGATCGAAGGCATCGGACCCAAGATCTCGCGGCTGCTGAACGAGCACGGCATCTATACCTTTGCCCAGGTGGCTTCCGCCAGTACCGAGCGCCTGCAAGAGATCCTCGACGCGGGCGGACCCAACTACCAACTGGCCGACCCGGAAACCTGGCGCGAGCAGGCCCGGTTGGCTGCCGATGGGGCCTGGGACGAGTTTCGGGCGCTGCAAGATCGCCTGATCCGCGGCCACCGGGCTGGACCGCGCCCCTACTGAGGGGCGGAAAGGGCCGGGGAACATGGCTGACAACGAGCGAGCACGCGCGAGGAACTACGATCTGTTCAAGGGCGCCGTCGCCCTGGTGTTGCTGATCATCATCATCGTCCTTCTCCTGCAAGGGCGCACCGCACCCCAGGATGCATCTCCGGAGGAGGCCGAGCTACCGGTGGCCGCCGCCGTCGTACCCTCCTTCGATCCCCCCGACCTGTCGGCCGGGGGCACCCTGGGCCTCTCGGGGAGCGGCGAACCGGGCACGACCGTGGATCTGTGGGCCGGCGGAACCCACCTGGGGAACACGACCGTCGGCGGCGACGGTACCTGGTCGTGGGACGGCACCCTGGAGCCGGGCGAGTACCAGGTCGTCGCCCGCACGTTGGATGCTTCGGGCCAGGTGCTCAACGAGTCCGCAGCGTTGAGCCTGGCGGTGCCCCAGGCCGAGGCCGGGGTCGCCGCGCCCGAAGCGGCGGCCGAGACGGCCACGCCCCAGGCCGCTGCCGCGACAACGGCGCCCGAGGCTACGACCGTGCCCGAGCCGGCGGTCGAGCTGGCGCTGCCGGCCATCAACCCGCCCGAGCTGGACACGGAGGGCGGCCTGAGCCTGTCGGGCACCGGCGAGCCGGGCGCCACGGTAGAGCTGTGGGCCGGC
>JAAYZQ010000169.1 GCA_012514775.1 Anaerolineaceae bacterium | reverse complement strand
GCCAAAAACGGGGCTGCTCCCCCGGTGGCCCAGGCGGTAGCGGAGCAGCAGGGTGCTCAGCCCCAGGAGGATGGCCAGGAGGACCGAGCGCTCCAGCAGGTCGTTCACCTGCCCCGGCTGCGACTGGGCCAGGTAGAGCGAGCCCCAGTAGGCCAGGAAGACGAGACCCACGGCGCCGGCCCAGGTCCACGACAGCAGCCGGCAAAAGCGCCCGTAGCGCGCCTTGACCGGGCGGATCATCGGCCGGACCAGCAGGGCGGCGCCGTAGCCGGCCAGGATGGCGAGGGCGAGGGCAAAAACCTGCAAGGCTCGCTCCTGCCCCTGGAACAGGCCAAAGCCGGGGGCCAGGAGATAGAGAAAGGCGTACAGGATCGTGCTCCTGCCCAGGGAGAGGAGCAACGCCAGCCCGGCCATGACCGCCCAGAAGACGGTTTCCCGCCTGCGCCGCGGAGCCAGCGCCACGCCGAGCGTGGCCAGGATGAGGGGCAGGATGCCGGCATAGATCACCCGCAGCCCGGGCAGGACCAGGGCCAGGAGATCGCTGGGCACAAAGCCGCCGCCGGCCCGCTGGAAGCTGATGGCCGCCCGCGACGAGAGGCGCATGTACTCCAGGCTGGGCAGGAGCTGGGCGGCCCCCAGGCCGAGGGCCACCAGCGGCAGGATCGCGAGGCGGGCTCCCAGGGCGAGCCTTTCCCGCCCACTGGATCGCCGCAGGGCGGGATAGAAGGCAAAGATGAGATAGGCCACCACGGTGTAGCCGGCCAGGAGCGTCGTCTGGGCGTGGCCTGCCAGGGCCGTGAGACCCAGGGCGAGGCCGCCGATGGCCAGCCATGCGACCCAACGACCCTGGCGCCGGCCTTCGCGGGCCGCCGCCGCGCGGTGGACGGCGAGGAGCGCCAGGGGCACCCAGGTCTGCCCCTCCAGGATGGCCATTTGCAGCTTCGGATAGGAAGTGAGATAGCTGCCAAAGGCATAGGCTATGGCGCTCACCAGCCCGGCCAGGCGGCTGCGGGTCAGGTCTCGCACCAGGAGGTAGAGAAACAGGCTGGCCAGGAAATAGTGGACGATGACCTCCAGCTCGACGGCGACGAGGGGCAGCCCGCCCTTGCCCGCCAGGAGGACGGTCAGCAGTCCCAGCGGATAGTAGACGGCAGCCTGGATGTCGGCCAGGAAGGGCGACCCGCCGAGGGCATAGGGGTTCCACAGGGGCAGGCGCCCCGCCCACAGCTCGCGGGCCAGGTAGGCACGGAAGGCGTAGAACTGGTCGGTAAAGTCGCCCGCGGCGAACCAGCGGCGGTCGGCGGCTTCGGGGGTCAGCACCTGCCAGAAAAAGAGGGCGCACAGCAAGGCCAGGAGCGCGGCCACGGCGGCATCAGCCGCCGGCCTGCGCCGCAGGCTCGCCCGTCCGTCTGGCATTCGCTCCTCCTCGTCAACTCGCGCCATCGCCTCAGGCCTGCTGGCCGGCATACTCCTCGCACAGGCGCGCGATCTCGTCCGTCAGTGCCCGCCACTCGAACTGCTCGGCCACGCGCTGCTGGCCCAGGCGGCCCATGGCCCGGCGCCGCTCGTCGTCGGCCAGCAACTCGTTTACCCGGCGCGCCAGGTCGGCGGCGTCGCCGGGCGCGTAAAAGACGCTGGCTGCCTCGTCGCCCACCACCTCTTGCAGGGCCGGCAGCCGGGGTAGCACGGCCGGCACGCCGCAGGCCCAATACTCGAACTCCTTGAGGGTCACCCGCCCCCGGGCCGAGAGCACGTCGGGCAGGATCACCAGGCCCAGGTCGCTGGCCGAGATGTAGCGGGCCACCTCGGCCTGCCGCACCCACCCGCTAAAGAAAAAGCGGTCCTCCAACCCCGCCGCCCGGGTCCGGGCCTTGAGGTCGGGAACGGCGGTGCCGTCGCCCACCATCCAGAAGCGCGCCCCGGGATGGGCGGCAAGGATGGCCGGCGCGGCCTCGATGAGCAGCTCGGGGCCGTCCTGCGGATCGATGACCCCGTGAAAGATCAGCACCTGGCCGTCGCCGGGCGCGTGGGCGGCCCGCAGGTCCGCGGCTTCCTGCCGGCAAAAGATGCGGGTGTCGACGCCATCGTGGACGATGGCCAGCCGTTCGGGCCGCGCGCGGTAGTCGCGCACCAGGATGTCGCGCATGGCGCCGCTGATGGTGATGATGTGATCCGAGCGGCGCACGCTGGTGCGCTCCATCCATCGGCCCGCGGCTGCCGCCAGCTTGAGCCAGCTTCCCTTGTAGTCGTCCAGGTACTCGAACAACAGGTCGGTGAGGTCGAGGACGGTGACGGTGCGCGGCCGCAGCAGCTTGCCCAGGAGCGCGGCGAACGCGGCGGCCGTGTTGTGCGTCAGGACGACGTCCGGCCCCAGGCGCCAGGCATAGGCCGCCACCCGCAGGATGTTGGTCGGATAGCTGACGGCGTATTTGCGCATTTTCTTGGGGTCCATGCGGCTGACGCCGGTAAGGGGCAGGACGCCTGCCGCGCCCAGCTCGCGGCGCGCCTCCTCCGCGTCGACGCCAAAGGAGGCAGCCACGTACACCTCGTGCCCTCTCTCCACCAGGGAGCGCACAATGCTCGAGGTGCGGGGCGTCCCCCCGCCGCTGATAGGCACCAATTCTTCAAAGATGACGACGAGTGCTTTCAATTCCCTGCATCCTCTACCGGCAGCGCTCCCGAAAGGGGGCGCGCCGGAACAAGTTCTGAGTAGATCCGCTCCATTTTCGACACCTGGGACCGCCAGCTATACTCGGCCAGAACCCGGCTACGGGCGGCGCGCCCCAGGCGCTCGCCCAGGGCCGGGTCGTCCAGCAGGCGCAGCGTGGCGTCGATAAAGGCCTGGTCCGCCTCGTCGGTCAGCAGGATCTCTTGCCCGTCGACGAAGGACTGGCCCTCGGCGCCGATTTTCGTCGAGACCACCGGCCGGGCGTTGGCCGCCGCCTCCACGATCTTGAGCCGGGTGCCCGAGCCCGAATCGAGGGGCACGAGGACCACATCGGACGCCGACAGGTAGTCGCTGAGGTTGGGCATGGCGCCCGCCCTGGCGTCCACGAACCCGGTGAACAGCAGGCCATCGCGCCGGTACTCGGCCACGGCCTCGACGCCCTGCCCGACAATGACAAAGCGCGCCTCCGGGTGGCGCTGCCAGACCGCGGGGGCGATGCGCTCGGCGATACAGGCCACGGCGCGGACGTTGGGCAAATAGTCCAGCTTGCCGACAAAGGTCAACAGCGGCGTCCCGGCCTCCACGCCCAGGGCCTGGCGTGCCGCGGCCGCACCCTCCGGCCGGTGGTCGAACAGCTCGGGGTCCACACCGTGGGGGATCAGCGCGAACCGCTCGGGCGGCACGCCGTACAACTGGATCATGAAATCGCGGTCCACCTCGGAGAGGGCTACAACCCGGTCGGCGCTCCGGCAGGCCCAACCCTCCAGCCAGCGGACGATCTTCAGGAAGGGGCTGGTCAGGCCAAATCGCACAAACTTCTGATATTCGACGTTCTCCTGCATGAGGACCACGGGCCGGCCGATGTTGTGGCGGAGCCATAGGGCGGCCGGCGCGGTCCACAGCAGTTCGGCCTGGATGACGTCGGGCTGGAACTCGCGGGCTATCTGCAAGGCAGCCTGGTAGTAGAGCGGATTGAAGAACAGGCCCTTGTAGCCTAGCCGGTCCAGGGACGACCGGCGGCAATAGCGGATCGTCAGGTTCGGACTCTCCAGGTCGATCTGGCCCCCCTGTGAGTAGAGATGGGCCAAGAGGACCGAAACCCGGTTCCTTTCCGCCAGGAACTGCAAGGTATGATAGATTGCCGTGCTGCTGCCGTGAACAGGTGGAAAGACGTCGCAGGGCGATAGGACGAGTATGCGCCGCATACCGCTACTTCACCAGCGACTTGGCCGCCAGTTCCTTCTCTACCTGGGCAAAACGGTCCTCGGCTGTCTGCTGCCGCACCCAACCCAGCAGGTCGGCCATGCCCTCGTCCAGGGAAAAGCGTGGCGCAAAGCCGAGCAAGTTCCGCGCTTTGCTGATGTCGGCGTAACAGTGGCGGATGTCGCCGGCGCGGAACTTTTCGACGATGACCGGCTCCAGCTCGGCAATCTGCTGCGCCAGCATCTGGCCGACCTGGCGAATGGAGGTGGGCACGCCGGTGCCCAGGTTAAAGACCTCGTTGTCCGCTTCCGGCCGGTCCATGGCCAGCAGCAGGCCCTGCACGATGTCCTTGACGTGGATAAAGTCGCGGCTCTGCTGGCCGTCCTCGTAGATCACGGGCGGCTGGTTGTTCAGCAGCCGGCCGGAAAAGATGGCCATCACGCCGGTGTAGGGGTTCGACAGCGCCTGGCGCGGGCCGTAGGTGTTAAAGAAGCGCAGGGCCACGGCCGGGATGCTGTAGGCAAAACCGGTGCTGAGGAACATTTCCTCGTGGTCGCGCTTGGTGATGGCATAGATCGACGTCGGATAGAGCGGCTTTTCCTCGTCTGTGGGCAGCGAGGTGACGTTGCGCCCGCAGTGGGGGCATTTCATCTCCCAGTCGTGGGCCGCGAGCTGGGCCTCGGTGCGCAGCTTCGGGTAGACGATGCCATGCGTCTCACATTGGTACTTGCCCTCGCCATAGATCGACATGGACGAGGCGACGAGCATCTTGCGCACGTTGTGGCGACTGTTGGCCAGGACGTCGAGTAGCGTAGCGCCGCCCATGGTGTTGGCGTCGGTGTAGTACTGGATCTGGTACATCGACTGCCCGACCCCTACGGCCGCGGCCAGGTGAAAGACGACGTCCATGCCCTCAATGGCCCGCGCCAGGCCGTCGCGGTCGCGCACGTCGCCGCGCACGAACTCGGCCGCGGGGTTCAGGTAGTCGGGCATCCGCTGCTGCTCGCCGTGCACCTGGGGCACGAGCGAGTCGTACACGCGCACCGTGTGCCCGCGCTCCAGCAGGGCGTCGACCAGGAAGGAGCCAATAAAGCCCGCCCCGCCGGTTACCAGGATTCTCTCAGGCATGGTCTTTCTCCTTATAATCGTCCCAAACTGCACGGATCGAGTATTCGTCGTCGGCGCAAAAGGTCACGTTGCGCAGCATCTCGCCCAGGAG
>JAAYZQ010000168.1 GCA_012514775.1 Anaerolineaceae bacterium | reverse complement strand
CGCCGAGACCATCAACCGCGCGGCTCAAAAGGCCGGCGTGCCCCGGGTCGCCCTGGCCGAGTTGGAATCGGAGGGGCAGCGGAGCCTCACGAACCGTATGCTCAACGCCCTGCGCGCCATGCCCGGGCTTTTGCCCGTAAACGAAGCCGGCACGGTCTACCCTGACGTGCCGGGCATGACCCTGCCCTTCACCGGGCTCTTTTCGCCCACCGTGCCGCCCCTCAGCACCTGGCTGGACAGCTATGTGCGCATGGTGGGGCTGGTGATCCAGGGTCTGGCCCGCGAAGGCAACGTCCTCGTCCTGGGCCGCGGCGGGCAGGCGCTCCTGAGGAACGATCCAGGCGTCCTCCACGTTCAGGTTGTAGCGCCGTTGAATCATCGCATCGCCATCGTCATGCGCCGCATGGAGCTGAGCAGGCGTGATGCCCAGAACCGCGTTCGAACCAGCGACCGCGCGCGGTTCGACTATGTGCGGCGCTACCACGACGCCGACTGGCGCGACGCCACCCTCTACCACCTGACCATCAACACCGGCTGCGTGCCGGTGCCCGTTGCCGCGGATCTCATCGTCGCCGCTCAAAAGGCCCTGGCCGAACCTCCGTCGGAGGCTGGCGATGCGACCACGTAGGCTCATTCGCCCCGCAGAGCGTCCGAGCTGGCAAAGGCGCTGCATCTGTCTGTAGGGATGCTGCCCGCCCATCCGGTGGTAGCATCCCGCCCCACACCGCTCGAGAAAATAAAACCAGCAGGAGGACCAGGAGATGGCACTAACCGTCTATAACTTTTTGACGCGCCGAAAAGAAGAATTCAAGCCGATCCACGAGGGCTTTGTCGGATTGTACGTCTGCGGCCCAACGGTCTACGGTCACTCGCACATCGGACATGCCAAGGTGTACGTCTCGTTCGACGTCATGGTGCGCTACCTGCGCTATCTGGGCTACCGGGTGCGCTACGTGCGCAACATCACCGACGTCGGCCACCTGACAGACGACGCCGACGAGGGAGAGGACAAGATCCTGCGCCGCGCCCGCCAGGAGCGGTCGGAGCCCATGGAGCTGGTCGAGACCTACATGCACAGCTTTTTCGAAGACATGGACGCCCTCAACGTGCTGCGGCCCGACATCTCGCCGCGAGCCACGTGCCACATCCCGGAACAGATCGGGCTCGTGCAGGCGCTCCTGGAGCGTGGCCACGCCTACGAGACGGGCGGCTCGATCTATTTCGACGTGTCGAGCTGGCCCGAGTACGGCAAACTCTCGGGCCGCAGGGTGGAAGAGCAAGAAGAGGGAGCCCGCGTGGCCGTCAACCCCGAGAAGCAGGACCCGGCCGACTTTGCCGTCTGGAAAAAGGCCGAGCCGGGTCACATCCTGCGCTGGCCCAGCCCCTGGGGCTGGGGCTATCCCGGCTGGCACCTGGAGTGCTCGGTGATGGCCACCAAGTACCTGGGCCAGCCCTTTGACATCCACGGCGGCGGGTTGGAAAACGTCTTTCCCCACAACGAAAGCGAGATCGCCCAGATCGAGGCGGCTACCGACGAGCGCTTCTGCAACTACTGGCTGCTGAACAACATGGTCACCATCGACGGCGTCAAGATGGGCAAGAGCCTGGGCAACTTTGTGACCATCAAGGATGCCCTCGCCCGGCACGATCCCATGACCATCCGCTTCTTTATCCTCAGCACCCACTATCGCTCGCCCACCGACTTTTCGGAAGAGGCCCTGGATGCGGCCGGCCGCGGGCTGGAGCGCCTGTTGGGCGCCGTGGGGCTGGTGCGCGAGCGGCTCCGCGACGCCCCGGACGGCGAGCTTGATCCCGGGTGGTCGGCCAAACTGGACGAATACCGGGCGCGCTTCCGCGAGGTCATGGACGACGACTTTGGCGCGCCGCAGGCCATCGCCGCCCTCTTTGACCTGGGGCGCGATACCAACAGCCTGCTCAACTCCGGCGAGCCGGTCAGCCGCGGCACGCTGGAGGCCATCGATACCTTTTACCGGGAGACGGGCGGCGACGTGTTGGGCATCATCCCCGCCGATCTGGCCCGCCAGGCCGGCGGCGAGCTCGTGGACTCGCTGCTCCGCCTGCTCATCGACCTTCGCCGGCAAGCGCGGCAGAACCGGAACTGGGCCGAGGCCGACGCCATCCGCGATCGCCTGGCCGAGATGGGGGTCACGTTGGAAGACAGCGCCGAAGGCACCCGCTGGCGCCTGGCGCGCTAGCCGCGCGCCCGCCCATGCGCGAGATTCTGTACGGCCGTCAGCCGGTGCGCGAGACCCTTCGCGCCCGGCGGCGGCAGGTCTACAAGCTGCAGATCGCCGTCGGCGTCCAGCCGGCGGGCATCGTCGGCGAGATCCTCTCCCTTGCCCGGCAGGCCCGTCTGCCCGTGCAGGAGGTGGACCGCCGGGAGCTGGACAGGCTCGGCGGCGACGCCAACCACCAGGGCGTCGCCGTCGAGGTGTCGGGCTATCCCTACGTCGACATGGAGGCGCTGCTCGCGGCAGCCCAACAAGCCGGCGAGCCCCCCTTTCTCCTCCTACTCGACCACGTGCAGGACCCCCAGAACCTGGGGTCCCTCCTCCGCAGCGCCGAAGCGGCCGGGGTCCACGGCGTCGTCCTCCCCGGCCGGCGCGCGGCAGGGGTCACGCCCGCGGCGGTGCGCGCCTCGGCCGGGGCCGCCGAGCACGTGCGCGTGGCGATGGCCGGCAACCTGGTGCAGGCCATGCAGGCCCTCAAGGCTCGAAACGTGTGGCTGGCGGGGCTCGAAGCGCGCCCCGATGCCCAGCTCTACACCGACGCCGACCTGTCCGGGCCGCTGGGCCTGGTCGTCGGCAGCGAGGGGCAAGGGCTGGCCCGCCTGGTGCGAGAGACCTGTGACTTCTTGCTGCGTCTGCCCATGTACGGCCAGGTGGGCTCGTTGAACGCCGGAGCCGCCGGGGCCGTGGCCCTCTACGAGGCGCGCAGGCAGCGAGGCCTGCGCGCTTTACGGGGCGAGGAGATCGAGAAGTCCCTCCCGGAGGAGGGACCTGTTGGTGGGCAGGGAAGGATTCGAACCTCCGAAGGCTGAGCCAGCGGTTTTACAGACCGTTCCCTTTGGCCACTTGGGTACCTGCCCATGCTGCATGCCTATTATATCCAACTGCCCCCGATTGTCAACCTCTGGACTGCTTTTGGCGCCCCACGATGAACCGGCCAAAGGTACCCAGGGTTTCGGGCAGCCGGCGCCAGGTATCGGGGTTCGTGGCCCGGCGCCAGATGCGGCTGGGCCGCAGGTAAAAGCGCCGGTAGGCGTCGTGCCATTTGCGCTCCACCAGCTCGGGCGGCAGCCCCGGCAGCTCGTAGCGGGCCTTCTCGTCGTGGATGGCATAGTCTCGCCAGTCCATGCTGAACAGCCGGCCGTCGCGCCGGGCAATGTCCCACAGCTCGGTCCCGGGATAGGGCGCCGCAATCATAAAGTTGGCCAGGTCGGGGTCCAGCTCCAGGGCAAAGCGGATGGTGTCGTCCATGGACGCTTCCGTATCGGCGGGCAAGCCAAAGATGAAAAAACCCATGGTCTGCAGGCCGGCGGCCCGGGCCTCGCGAAAAGCGCGGCGCACGTCGTCCAGCGTCTGGCGCTTCTTGATGGCGTCGAGGACGGCCTGGTTGCCGCTCTCCACGCCAAACCCCACTCGCTTGCAGCCGGCAGCCTTCATCAGCCGGAACAGCTCGGCATCCGTGTGATCGGCCCGCATGCCGTGGATGGTGACCCACGGCACCCGGGTCAGCCCCTGGTCGATGAGGAGCCGGCAGAGCTCCTTGGCGCGGTCCAGCTTCAGATTCCAGACGTCGTCGGTGACTCCGATCTCGGTGGCGCCCATCTCTTCCACCAGGTAGCGCCACTCGGCCACCACGTCCTCGGGCGGCCGCGCCCGCCAGGTGTTGCCGGTGATGGGCTTGGAGCAGTAGATGCACTGGTAGGGGCAGCCGCGGCTGGTGACGATGGTATACGCCCGGGCATGGGGATCGAGCCCGTCGGTAAGGGGCTGAAGGTTGGTGTAGCGCTCGATCTTGAACAGGTGAAAGGCCGGCCAGGGGATCCCGGATATGTCCCTGGGCAGCGGCCGGCCGGGGTTGGAGACCACCTGGCCCGCGGCGTCGCGCCAGGTCAGCCCGGCGACCACGCCCCAGTCGCAAGCCCCCAGCCGCTCCCTCCCGGCGTGGGTCGCCCCGGCCGTATCCAGGGCGCGCACGATCTCGACGATGGTCTCTTCCGCCTCGCCGCGCACCACGAGGTCGACGTCGGCCCGTTCCATGGACTCTTCGGGCATCAGGGTCAGGTGGGGGCCGCCCAGGACGGTGATGGCGCCCCGCTTCTGGGCCAGGGCCGCCACCTCCCACGCCTCGTAGATAAGGGGGGTGGGGCTGGAGATGCCCACCAGGTCATAGGCCTCGTGGGCCAGGTGCTCGGCGATGGTTTCGTCCTCCACCTCGGCGTCGAACAGCGTCACGTCGTCGTAGCCGGCGGCGATGAGCGCGCCGGCCAGGTATCCCAGCCCCATGTGAATGTGCTTGCGCGAGTTCCACAGGTTCGACCTGGGGCTGACCAGACATATCCTCATGCTATCTATGCTCCCATTCCCATTGCCAATCGGCTGGGCCTGATTCTACCACAGAAACGACGAGGCGCAAACCGGCCGGCGTCTGGCGGTTTGCAGCAAAAGTCTTTTTCCATGTTTAAAGAGGCGTTGCGTCCGGTTGACAACAACGGAGGGTCCAGCGCTCTTTGATCCGTTCTATTCCAAATCCGTTGTGCCTCGCCCCGCCGCCGCCATCCGGTCGGCAAGCAGCGCCGCGGCCAGCAGCGCCACGGCCAGCAGGCTCGCGGCGATGCCCGCCTCAAAGAGGGGAACCGTCCAGGCACGCTCCTGGCCCGGCTGGCGGAACATGTAGGCGTTGACAAAGAGGAACGACAGCGTGGAGCCGCCCAGCAGGCCCCAGCCCACCACCCGGCGCAGCCAGCCGGTTCTCAGCCAGCGCGCGCCCGCTTCCCGGCTTAGCCGGTCGGCGATGAGGAGCAGGACGACGACCGCCGACAACGTGGCCAGGATGTGCCAGTGGCCCACCAGGATCGTCCGCTCCACCTCCAGGTAGGCGGGCGAGCGGTAGGTGTCCAGGTTGAACGCCACGTACACCCCGGGCACCGTGACCACCACGTTGACGAAAATCAGCTCGAAAAAGACGCCAAAGGGGATGGGATCGCGAACCAGGGCCCGCAGCCTGGCAGCCGCACTCCTGGCCTGCGCCGTCGCCATGAGCCGGGCAAAGCCCCAGATCGCCACCAGCACCGCGCCGGGCAGCAAAAAGGCCGAGCCGATGTTGATCACCCTGTGGGCGCCCTCCCAGCGGATCACCGACCAGGTGGCAAAGGTGACGACGGTCGTGCCGATGAGGGTCAGGGGGACCGCCAGCTTTTGCACGCGGCCCTCCACCCTGTAGAAACGGATGACCAGCAGCAGGATGGCCACGTCCAGCAAAGTCAGCATGATGTGCAGGTGGGCGATGATCATCAATTGGAACGTGGTGTGCGGGTCCTGCCGCACGATGTCCTCGGCCAGAAAGGCCTCGAAGCCGTTGCCGAAAAAGGCGCCCGCCACCCCGCCGATGGCCGCCGAGACGAGGACAAAGACGGCCACGATGAAAAAGGCCAGGCGCTCCACGGGGATGCCCGCCAGGTGCACCTGCCGCGCCCGATCCGTGGCCCAACGTCGCGAGGGCCATAGGGCCACAGCCAGGAGCACCCCCGCGTAAAAGACCAGCGACAGCCCCACGATATAGATCCCGTGCCAGGCCCAGTTCCGGCCGGCGTAGGCAAAGGTCATGCCTCCTATGCTGGTGAGGGCCGCGCCCAGGGTAACGGGCACGACGATGGAGCGGCGAACGCGGGCCTCTTCCTCGGGGGCGCCCATGGGCACCTGGTCGAGGACGAGATAGACCAGCGCGGCGACAAAGGGGATGGACAGGGCGTGATAGAGCATGATGATGCGCCCCACCCGGTTGGCGTCGCCCAGGTCCAGGCCCAACAACCCGGCCAGGCCCAGGGACTGAAGCGGACCCGAGAAGGGAGCCAGGCTGGCCACCAGGAGGGCATCCCAGGCAACCGCCAGGACCATCAAGCCCGGCAGCGAGGCAAAGGCGGCGGCGATGCGGCGCAGTCGTTCCATCTCGGCGCCTACAGCATTTGCCCGCCGGCCATAACCGCTTCCGCCATGTTGGTGCCAAAGCGGTAGCCCAGGTGCTGGTGAGACGGTATTTTATACAGGCTCAGGTCGGCCCGCTTGCCCGGCTCCAGGCTGCCCACCTCGTCTCCCAGGCCCAGGGCGTGGGCAGCGTTGATCGTGGCCGCGCTGATGGCCTCGGCCGGGGATAGCTTCATGTAGCGGCAGGCCAGGGCGATCATGAACTGCATGTTCTCGCACCAACTGGTGCCAGGGTTGCAGTCCGTCGCCAGGGCCAGGGCGCCTCCCGCGTCGATGAGGGCCCGCGCCGGAGTATAGTCGTGG
>JAAYZQ010000167.1 GCA_012514775.1 Anaerolineaceae bacterium | reverse complement strand
TTGCCTCTGCCCTCCCCCTAATGCTCCCCTTGGTGACTAGGCATGGACGGGGGGAGGGCAGGCAGGCACGCAAGAGCGGCCCCGGGGCTCGCGAGTCCGACTTGGCCCTTTCGCTCGGTCCGGATCGACAGATCCGGACCTTTTCCCGCCGGATCCGGCGGGAGCGATAGGTGCGTATGGCTGGCATACCGAGAATCGCAGAACCGGCTCCCCGAATCCTTGCAAAACGCCCCGTGCTGTGCTATCATTGGACCCCCAGACCAGGGAGGGACGCGTGAAACTGACGGCCTTCGAGTGCTCCAACTGCGGCGCCAACGAGATGATCACGGGCCAGGACGAGCGGCTGTACTGCCTCTACTGCGGCACCTCGTTCGGAGACGTCCAGCGCCTTTGCCTCGAATGCGGACACTATAACGAGGCGGGCGCCCGCCACTGCGCGCAGTGCAGCGCTCCGCTGATCCGCGACTGCCCGGCCTGTGGCGCCGACAACTGGGTGCAGGCCGAGCACTGCGTCGAGTGCGGTCGCAACCTCGACGTCATCGGGAACATGGCCCGGCGCTTGCAGCAGACCACGAAGGAGCGGCTGGCCCAGCGCCAGACGGGCATGGCCGCCCTCAAGGAGCGGGAGGAACTGGCCTCGCAGGAGCGCATGGCCGTCTTCCTGGAGATGGAGCGCGAGCGGCAGGATGCGCTGGCCCGGGCCGCGGCCCTGCAAGCGCAGCGCGACCGCCAACTGCTCATCCTCATCGGCGTGGGCCTGGTCGCCGTCGTCCTCGTGCTCGTCGCCGCCTATCTGATCGGCATGGCCATGCGGGGCGGCTAGGCCGCGACCCATTCTCATGCGCGCATCACCCCCGCCCACGCGGCATGCAGGCTGGCCGCGGGCGAGGTTTGGCCCTTGCGAGCACCCTTCGAGCCGAGCCGTTCCGGGTGTGGGGCTCCGCAAAGTGGCACATCACCACAGCGAAAGGAGACACAGGATCATGGAATCGGATGGCAACGACCGGGAGGCGCCACAGGACGAGCTATCGGCGGCCGAACAGGTCGCCAGGATCATCGAGTCGGCGGCCAAGCTCGGCGTGGAGGTGGACGAGGCGGCGGCGAGCCAATGGCTGGCGGCCGTGGCGGCCAGCCACGCCGCCGGCGGCGATTTCACCGTGGACGTCCAGGCGGGCGTCTACGGCCACCGCATCACGCTCCTGGACTTTGACCCGGAGGTGCTGGCGCGCTATCGCCGCATGGCCGACATCGTGGAGATCCCCGACCGGCCCGGGGTGCAGACGGCCATCTCCCTCTCGGGCAGCGCTGCCCAGTCGAGGGTGCAGCTCTTTCCCGGCGACGCCGACTTTTTCGAGCGGGTGAACCTCCAGGCCGCCACCCGCGAGGAGGCCTGCGCCCTCCTGGGCGACGTCCTCCGCGACAAGTGCCTGGCGGACCTCAAGGGCCCCAACTATGAGCTGGTGGAGGTCAAGTGGGGCACCTGGCTCCAGGACGTCGTCCGCGACGGCGAGCCGATCCGCGCCGGCAAGCCCATCTCGTGGAATGCCGCCGAGGCGGCCGAGGGCGCGTTCGACGTGCAGACCCCGGAGGGCGAGGCCCTGCACGTCACCTGGGAGTACGGCTGCCAGGATCCGGGCTGGTGCAAGCTCGATTGGGTCATCGTCGAGCCGGAGGCGGGGCGGATTGTGCACGCCAGCAACATGCTCGACGCCACGTGGGAGTCGCCAACGGGCGAGATCGTGCCCCTGGACGGCTACCTGGACCCCTACTTCCAGGAGGTCTATCTCGACGCCGAGTCGATCCCGCTCTTTACCCGCCTGGTGAAGCACCTGTCGGCCAACGCCCTGCAGGATTACGTGGGCCAACTGGAGCGCGAGGTGGCCAAGTACTGCCATTGCGACCCGCGCAACTATGGCAAGGTGGCCAAGCGCCTGTACAACATCTTTCGCCTGACGGGCCGCTGGGCCGAGGCAGCCTTTGTCCGCGAGCTGTTCGACGAGCCGGCGGCCCTCCTCTACCAGGTGGCGGCCCTCCTCGACACGCTGGACGAGGCCATCGCCCACGGCGGGGTGCTGGCCGGCGACGACGCCCTGGTGGACCAGGTGGACAACCTGGTGCGCACCGTCGTTCGCGTCTGCGAGGGGCCCGAGGAGGTGGACCTGGTCGACGCCCTGCTCAAGCTGCGCGACGACCTGACGGGCCGCCGCGCCCTGGGCGACGAGCGCCAGGCTCTGCTGCACCGCTCGTACAAGCGGGTGGGCGAGCTGGTGAACCACTACTTCCAGGAGCGGCTCTTCTTGCTGCCCGAAATCGTGGAATACGTCGAGGAACTGGCGCCCGCCGAACAGCAGGCGAGCGCCCCCTGCTGACCCTATTGCCGACGGAGGAGAATGGAGCATGGCTGCCAATCTGGCACGACTTCAGAAACTGGTGCGCGATCTGCACGTGGGGGCGGCCGCCGGCGCGGCCCCGGGCAAACCCCTCGTCGTGCTCTTGCACGGCCTGGGGGGCGACCGCAACGACTGGATGAACCCCTTCCAGGAGCGGAACTGGCCCTACGACCACAGCCGGGACCCGGGCGAGATGGACCTGGGGGTGCACGACAAGCCGCCCCTGCCCGGCCTGCCGGGCATCGACACCAAGTACTTTTTGTCGCCCCGGCTGGCGAGCAACAGCCGCGGCGTCGAGGGCAGCGACGACCGGAGCTGGTGGCACGCCCTGCAGCGCGCCGGCTATCCCGTGGTCACCTACTCGCAGGTGCCCGACCTCATGGTGCCCTTTGCCAGGGGGCCCATCGCCCAGTTCAAGCAGTTCATGGAGCTCTTGCAGCACGACGTCCTGTCGCAGCCCGAGCACAAGGGGCGCAAGGCGGTCATCCTGGGCCACAGCCGGGGCGGCCTCATCGGCCGGGCCTACCTGGGCGATGCCGAGGTCAAGGCCGACAACGGGGGCCGCTTCCCGGCCGTGGCGGGCCTCATCACCCTCTCGTCGCCCCACCAGGGCAGCCACATGGCTCTCATGGACGACAAGGTCATCAACTTCTTGAACACGGTGCAAAAGGTGGTGCCCAAGCTGCCCAACGACGCCGGCAATCAGGTCATCAACACCCTCAAGTCCAAGATCGACGCCTACGTGGGCGCCCACGGCGACGAGATCGAGCCCGACAGCCCGCTGTTCCGCTCGCTCCAGGCCCAGGAGCCCATCCGGGCCGGGGTGCGCTGCATCTCGGTGGGCGGCACGTCGCCGCGCCTCTTCCGCCTCTACCTGTGGACCTTTAGCGGCGACAGCATGCTGCCCAAGAAGGGCAGCAGCGGCAAGCTGCAGTTCCACTGGCGGGCCAGGCCCGTGGAGGCCAAGGGCGCCTCGCCCATCCCCGACGGCCTGCCCCTGAAGCTGCTCAAGCTCGACGTGGACGAGATCCTGCCCGGCCGCGGCGACGGCCTCACGGCCAACAGCCGCTGCCACTTTCCGTCAACCTTCAAGGTCGAGGAGCACATCTCGGTCGGGCTGAGCCACGCCGAAGAGCTGTGGGATCAAAAGCTCCAGGCGGCCATCATCCAGCGCCTGGGCACCTTCTAGCGGCCTGCCGGAGAAGAGAACGATTCTCGCTCGTAGTAATGGCTTCAGTCGTTGTTGGACGGCTAAAGCCGTGACTACGAACCCTCTCCGGCTT
>JAAYZQ010000166.1 GCA_012514775.1 Anaerolineaceae bacterium | reverse complement strand
TCTGCCTCCACGCCGGCCCGCAGGGCCTCGTCCTCTTCTTCGGTCAGGTAGCCCCAGGCACGTAGTTGGCGGCCCAACTTGACGATGGCATCCCGCTCGCGCCAGGCCTTTCGCTCATCGGCCGGCATATACAGCCCCGGATCCCCCACGTAGTGGCCAAGGAAGCGATAGGTCTTGGCCTCGATAAAGCTGGGTCCCCCGCCCGACCGGGCAAGATCGACCGCCTCCTTGACCTCCCGGTAGACGGCGATGGCGTCCATGCCGTCAACGCAGGAGCCCGGCATGTTGTAGCTCTGGGCGCGGCGGGCCAGGTCGCACTTGTAGCCGCTGGCCTCCCAGGGCTGCGACAGGCCGTACAGGTTGTTCTGGCAGACAAAGATGAGGGGCACCTGCCACAGGGAGGCCAGGTTCATGGCCTCGTGAAAGCTGCCCTCGGCGGTGGCGCCGTCGCCAAAGAAGCAGACGGTCACCTGGCCCGAGCGCCGCATCCTGGCCGACATCGCCGCGCCGACGCTGATGGGCAGGCTGCCGCCCACGATGCCGTTGGCGCCGATGATGCCCTGGCTGAAATCGGCGATGTGCATGGAGCCGCCCTTGCCCTTGCAGTAGCCCGTCGTCCGCCCGTACAGCTCGGCAAACATGTACTTGACCTCGCAGCCCTTGGCAATGACGTCGCCGTGCCCGCGATGGGTGCTGGTGATATAGTCGTCGGGGCGCAGGGCCGTGCACGTGCCCACGGGCACCGCCTCCTGGCCCTGCGACAGGTGGTAAAAGCCGCCGATCTCGCCGGCCTCGAACAGCTTCTGGGCCGTGTTCTCAAAGCCGCGGATAAGCTGCATGCGCCGGTACATGGCCAGCAACTGATCGCGGGTCAGATCGGTGGGTGGTGCTTCTTGTTCTACGCTCATGGTTCCTTCTCTCCGCTCTTGAATCGACGGGGGCTGCAGGAGGCCGGCGGCTGCCACGGCCTCTTGCCTCGGCCCCTCGTCAAAGTGCCAGCAGCAACATCGGGTCCTCGACCAACTGGGCGATGCGGTCCAGGAAGCGCGCCGCCGGCGCGCCGTCCAGCACGCGGTGGTCAAAGACCAGGCTGAGGGTAAACATCGGGCGCACGGCGATGGTATCTTGAGCGTCGACGACGACCGGCTTGCGCACGATGCGACCCACGCCCAGGATGCAGCACTCGGGCAGGTTGATGACCGGCGTGAAGCCGTCAACCCCGAGCATGCCCAGGTTGGTGATGGTAAACACGCCGCCGCTCAGCTCGTCGGGCAGGCTGCGGCCCTCGCGGGTGGCCTGGATCAGGCGAGCGCTCTCGGTGGCGATCTGTGGTATCGTCAGGCGGTCTGCATTGTGGACCACCGGCACGAACAGCCCATGGTCGGTGTCGACGGCGAGGCCGATGTTGATGCGGTCCAGGTGCTCGATCTGCCCCTCGCCCAGCCGGGCGTTGGCCTCGGGGTGCTCGCGCAGGGCCACGGCGCAGATCTGGACCAGGAGGTCGTTGTACGAAACCTTCAGCCCCCTGTCTGCGAACCGCTGGCGCAGGCGCGCCAGCTCGCCCGCATCCACCTCGCGAAAGAGGGTCACCCGCGCCGTGGTGTGGACGCTGTTGGCCATGCCTTCTGACACGATCTTGCGCACCCCCTTGAGGGGTGTCGTTTTTGCTACCTGGGGCAACGTCCCAGCGGGTTCCGCCGGCGCAGCCGCCGCGGTGGGCGCGCGTCGAATGACGGCCGCCGCGGCTTCCAGTACGTCCGCCTGGGTAATCTTGCCCTGGGGGCCGCTGCCCGCCACGCGGCTCAGATCGAGGCCCAGGCTGGCCGCCAGGTTGGCAGCCACGGGGGTAGCCTCGGGAGCCGGTGCCGCGGCTGGTGCCCTCGTCACGGCGGTCACGTCCGCGGCGACGATCCGCCCGCCCGGGCCGCTGCCCACGATCTCGCGCAGATCCAGCCCCGCATCTCGGGCCAGCGAGCGCGCTTTCCACGAGGCCTGGGTCGTGCCGCCGGTGGCGGCGGATTCGGCGGCGGGGACCGCTTCCGGCGCCGCTTGTGCCTCCGCGGCGGGCGCCTGGCTTTCAGCCGCCTGGCTTGGCTGCCAGTCTGCTGGCAGCGACTCGCCGGGCGCGACGCCTACGGCGAGGCAGGTGCCCACCAGCACGGTCTGGCCCGCGGGCACCAGGAGGCGCGCCAGGATTCCCTCCTGGTGGGCCTCGACGCTGACTACCGACTTGTCGGTCTCGACGCTGAATATTTCCTGGCCCTCCGAGATGGAATCGCCCTCCGCGACGTACCACTCCACGACGGCGCCCTGTTCCATGGTGAGCCCCAGTTGGGGCATGGTGATCTCGAACGGCATGTTACCCTCCCAATCTCCGAGTCTCCCGCTTGAGGGGAGGCATGCTCAGATCTTCGATGTGGTGTTTCATCGCTTCGGCGGCCCGGGCCGGATCCCGCGTGGCGATTTCTGCCAGCACGATTTCGTGCCGCCGGGCCAGCTTCTCCAGATCGAGCGTGGACCGGCGGGTGCTGATGGCCGTCCAGTAGCCGCATTGGAGGGTTTGCCACAGTTGGTAGAGCAAGCCGTTGTCGGCAATCTGCAGGATCGTCTCGTGAAAGCGGTTGTCGAGCCGGATCATCTGGATGGCGTCGCCCTCCTGGCCGGCGCGGACCATCTCTTCTATGATGTCCCGCAGGGCCTCCAGGTCCTCGTCCGCCAGGTTCTCGATGGCCAGCCGGGCGGCCAGCGACTCGAGGGCGGCGCGCACGGTATAGACCTCGCGCAGCTCCTTGTCGGAAAAGCTGCGCACCGTGGTGCCTTTGAACGGCTGGCTTTCGAGAAAGCCCCGCATTACCAGCTCGCGCATGGCCTCGCGGACGGGCGCCTGGCTGACACCCAGCCGCCTGCCCAGGGCGCTGGCGTTGATCCGATCCCCCGGCCGGAATTCGCCGTTCATGATCGCTTCGATGACATACTCGGTGACCTGGTCGCCCAGGACGACACGGCCAAAGGTTGCGCTATCTGGAGGAGTGAGTGCGTGAGAATTGGTCATTGTACGCCCACTTTACAATAGTTTCTCGACTTCGTCCAGCAGCAGTTGCGGGTTCGCAGCCCGGATAAAGTAGTAGGGGCGGACGGCGAAGCGATGGACAAAGTCGGCTCGCCTGGCCCGCAGCGCGTCATTGTCCAGAATGGGCATGACGATGCCGGGCGCCAGTACCAGGTGCAGCCCCAGGTAGTCCATCACGCAGTGCATCGTCTGGAACTCTTTTTCAAACTGGTTCAGCTCTGACACCTGCGTGCTATAGTTGCCGTCGATGGCCGGCACGATGACCAGGTCCACGTTGCACGGCTCGTCGTAGGTGACGAATTCGGGCGTTTTGTCAAAGAATCTGGCCACGCCCTGGTCCTGATCGGGCTTGTCGGCCCGCTCGGTGCCTTTGGAGCGGGTCCGCAGGAACACGCTCTTGGAGCCCGTCACCACCCAGCCGCGCTCGTCGGTGACCGTGGTCTCGGTGGAAACGAGCAGGCCGCCGCGCCGGCTCCCCTCGATCTGGGCCATGGTCTTGCCGTGGTTCGACTCGCCGCTGATGAACAGCACGGTGCGGTCGTGGTAGCGGATGGCGGACGAGTGGAAGGGGTGCAGTCCCATTTCCTCCATGCGCAGCGCGAGCATCGACACGATGATCGTCTGCACCTCACCCTGGTACCAGTCGCCGTCCAGGGTGAGGGTCTTGCCATCGTAGCGGATGCTCTTGCCCGCAGCGTCCTGGTTCCAGACGATGTCGGGCTCCGGGCGCGTGGTCGGGGTCTCGATGGTGACGCTGGCCAGCCGATAGGCCAGGAACGCCAGCTCGTCGAGAACGTGCTCCCGGGGCTGGGAGCCATAGATATCAAAGCGGAGGCGCGCTCCGCCCGACGAGAATTCCTCACTCAATTGCAGCATATGTCTACTCCTCGGATCGTTCTTTCGCTGGCGGGCAGCCCGGCCAGGCGTCTTATAGGCAGGTGATGGGCCGGCTTTGCAGCAAATAGATCTCGTTCCCTGTAATGCACCACTCGATGTCCTGCGGGCAGCCAAAGTGCTCCTCCACCAGGTTTCCCAGGTCGATGAGCTTCCTCAGTTCGTCTTCTGTCAGGACGCGGGCGTCTGCACGGTCCTCGGGCACCGGCAGCACCTCGACCCCGCTGCGCTGGCCCTCGCACGGCGCCTTGCGGCAGAACATGATCTTTTTCGTCGGGATGAACTCGTCGTCGATCTCGTAGGTCTCCTTGTCGATCTTGTAATGGTCGGGAGTGATGGTCCCCGACACGATGCCCTCGCCCAGCCCCCACACGGCCTCCACCACCATCTGGTAGCGGTTGCGGAGGACGGGGTCGACGGTAAAGCTGACCCCCGATTTCTCCGAGTCGATCATCTTTTGCACGACGACGCCCATAGACACCTGGCGGTCGTCAAAGCCCTGCCGGCAGCGGTAAAAGATGGCCTGCGACGTAAACAGCGAAGACCAGCATTTGCGTACGGCCTGGAGCAGTTCCTCCTCGCCGATGACGTTCAGGATCGTGTCCTGTTGGCCCGCAAAGCTCGCTCCGGCCAGGTCTTCGGCGGTCGCGCTGGAGCGCACGGCCACGGGCTCTTCGGTGCCCAGCCGGCGGTAGGCCTCCAGGATCTCGCGCTCCAGCTCCTCCGGGATGGGGACGCCGACAAAAAGCTCGCGGAGGCGAGGCTCCACTGCCTGCAGCGCATCGCAGGCGGTGCGGTCCAGGCCCTCCAGTAGCTCGTCGATGAGGCTGCACAACCCCACCTTTTCGATGAGCAGGCGATAGGCCGGCGCCGTGATGACAAACCCCGGAGGCACCGGCAGGCCGGCCTGGACCATGTCGCCCAGGTTGGCGCCCTTTCCGCCGGCCAGCGCCACATCGTGCCTTCCAATCTCCTTAAACCAAACCGTAAGCCTGTCTGCCACCCTGTCCTCCTATTGGCAGGCGGTCACGCCACCGTCGGCAAAGATGATCTGCCCCGTGACAAAGTCCGAGGCGGGTGCCGCCAGGTAGATGGCCATCGCTGCCAGATCCATCGGCTCGCAGATGCGCCCCAGGGGAATGCGCGCCACCAGCGGAGCGTAGAACGATGGATCGTCGAGATAATCCTTCACCAGTTCGGTACGGGTGAACGTTGGTGCGATCCCGTTGATCGTGATATTGTGCCTGGCCCACTCGGTGGCGAGCTGCTTGATCATCAGGTTCAGCCCCGCCTTGCTGGCGCAATAGGCCACGTAGCCACGGCGGATGCCCAGGGCGCTTCGCACCGAGCTGATGTGTATCTGTTTTCCGCCGCCGCGCGGGATCTGGGCCCTGGCCACCGCCTGGGAGATGAAAAAGGCGGCCTTCAGGTTGAGGTCCAGCACCTTGTCCCAATCAACTTCGGCATAGTCCTCCGCCGGGGCCTCGACGTGGGTGCCCGTGCAGTTGACCATGATGTCGAGGGCCCCGTGGCGCTCCACCACCTGGTTGACCAGGCTCTGCACGGCTTCGAAATCGAGGACGTCCAGACCGGCGCCCCAGGCCTGCCCATTCGCCGCACAAATGCGGCCGGCAAGCTCCTCTGCCTTGTGCGCGGTGCGGCCGGCCACGACCACGGAGGCTCCGTAGGCGGCCAGGCCCTCGCTCACGGCGCTGCCGATCCCCCCGGCACCGCCGGCCACCAACGCCACCTTGTCCTTCAGGTCAAAAAGTGCTCGATAACGTTCGAACGAGGTCATGCCTTCGATCCTTTCGTTGGCTCTGATCACTGCCCGCCCGATGCGTGGGGCATGATCAGCACCGTATCGCCGTCCTGCAGGACCTTGTCGGACGTGGCGCCAAAGCGGCCCGACACGCTCACCTGCCAGCCCGCCTCTTCGATCACCGCCTGCGGCGAGTAGCCCAGGTACACGTCGATGCCCAGGTGCACCATCAGATCGCCGACCGTGGCGCCCTCCGGCAGTGTAACCGTGGCCTGCCCCCGTTTGGACCCGGGGGGCAGGCAGTCCTGCAAGATCGAGAACAGGTGAACCCGGATGTCCATCGCCTTTCCTCAGGCCGCCCTGCCGGCCAGCATGTCGCGCATCAAGCGGACGGCCGTCTCGCCGACCACGGGGTCGTTGAGATGCGTGTCCAGCTCGACCAGGGTGACGTGCGGAGGCAGGCAGGCCCGGAACGTCTCGATAAAGGCCCGATCCGATTCTGGATCGTGGAGCGGCCGGCCCTCGCGGGCAAACTCGCCAAAGGCCCGCAGGGGAAGGATTGCCGCCGCCGGCCCCCTGGATTCCGCCAGCCGGCCGGCGATGAGCCGCGCCACCGCCTCCATCTCGCCGGCCGAGGTGCGGACCAGGGTGATGTCCGGCGTGTGGACCATCGTCTTGCGTCCCGCGTAGTAGGCGGGCAGCCCCTCCGGCTGCCCTTCGATGATAAAGTCGAGACCGCCCGGCGCGATGACCTGGGGAATGCCCATCCGGCCCGCCGCCCGCATGCGTTCCGGGCCGGCCGAAAACGGCCCGCCCACCACCAGGGCGGCCATCTCGCCCGGCGACACGTCGAACACGCCTGCCACCACGCCGTCCTCGATGAGCTCTTCCATGGCGCGCCCGCCGGTGCCCACCGCGTGGTAGGCAATCAGCTCGCCTTCGTGCCAGGCGGCGGCCACCAGGCCCTGGATTTGTGTCACCAGGGGTGTGGACACGCCCAGCATGGAGGCGGCAAAGACGCCGCCGCTGCCGCGCCGGATCGGTGCTCCGACGCGGCTCATAGCGACGATGGCCGCCGCGGCATTGGTCATGATCTGCCGGGTCACGACGTTGATGCCGGCCACGTCGGCCACCGAGTGCATCAGGGTCACGTCCCTGGTGCCCACGTAGGGCTCGAAGGTGTTCAGACCACTGGCCATGGTCGAGACCATCAGCTTTGGGACGCCAACCGGCAGCGTTTGCATGGCGCGGGTGCCCAGGGCGGTTCCGCGCGAACCGCCGATGCTCAGCACCCCGCCCAGCCGGCCTCGCTCCTGCCCGAGCAACAGCGAGCGCAGGATGGCGCCGGCGCCCCGGGCCATGGTCAGCAAGGCAAGGTTCTTGTCGCCCTGGCACACCAGCTCGGCGATGCTGCTGCCCGCGGCGGCGGCCACCTCGTGGCGCGTGACGTGGGCGGCGACCGCCGGCTCGCCCAGGACCCCGGTGTCGATTACCAGCGGCTCGCCGCCTTGCTCGCGAACCGCCTGGCGGAGATAGTCGATCTCCGCCCCCTTGGTGTCGAGGGAGCCCAGGATGGCCACGACAGCCTTCGACAGGCTCACGGCGTACGGTGCTCCTAGTCTTCCAGGATGGCGACGGCCCGCACCGGCGCGGCGGTGGTCGTTTTCCACTTGATGGGCAGAACCGACACCTTGAAGCCAAAGGGCCGGGGGATGGCGTCGAGGTTGGCGAGGTTCTCCAGGTGATAGTACTCCCGGTGGAGCATGACCTCGTGCCCCGGCCAGAACTCCTTGGTCTCGAACATCGACTTGACCGGGCGATCCCAGGTGGGCGCGTCGATGCCCGTCATCTTGATGCCCTGGTCGATGAGCCACTCGGTTGATTCACCCGTCATGCCGCAGTGCTCGGTCAGGTATCGCTGCTCGGTGTTGTAGCGCGAGGCGCCCGTCTTGACCAGGACGATGTCCAACGGCTTGAGGGTGTAGTCGATGCGGGCCAGCTCCTCCTGGCAATCGGCGACGGTGATGCCATAGCCGATGGGCTTATCGGAAAAGTCCAAGATTACACCGTCTCCGTAGCAGTACTCCAGCGGGATGCCGGCCGGACCCGGTGCGTCCGGGCGTATGTGCTTTAACGAGTCGACGTGGGTGCCGACGTGGTCGCCCAGGACGACGACGTAATGGGCCGTGAGCCACGTGGCGCCGTATTGGGCCGCCCCAATGTTGGTGGCGAATTCCTCCCAGCTCTCGAGCATGGCCATGATGGGCGGAGCGACACGGGGAAAGACCACCATATCGGCGCTGACTTCCATGCTCAGGTCGATCAGTTTTGTCATTGTTCATTCCTCCAGGCACTGGGATCTAGGTCTCGGCCGGGACCCACGCCACACAGCTTGGGTCCCGCCGCAGGACTATGAAATGTCGATGCCATGCTTCTCCAGGTCGTCGGCGACGTCACCCAGGCCCAGGCTCTCCAGTCGCTCGCGGCGGGGGATGCCGGTCTCGGGGTTCCAACCCTGCACCGTGTACCAGGCTTTTTTGAACGGCTCCAGGATATCGTACACCTTGCCCTTGGCCGGACCCTCGGGCATGGGATCCTCGGTAAAACGCGGCGGCAGCGTGTCGTCTTTGGCCGTCAGGCCGAGGCGGTTGTTGTGGGCGCGCTCCAGATCGTTGATGCGCGTGGCCGTGTGCATGAGCTCGTCGCCGGTAAGCTCAAAGCCGGTCGCCGCGTGATACAGCTTGGGGATGACCTCCAGGGTACGATACAAGGACTTTGCCGGGGTCTCGGTGTAATAGGTGTAGGCGAACTTGCAGACGCCCATCAGGTCGGGGATGGTGACCACGCTCTGCCAGTAGGCCAGCTTTGCTGCCGCCTCGGGCATGGGCAACTGGTCCAGCGTGTAGCCACCGGGCGCCGAGATGCGCAGGTGGTCGGCGCCGCGCGGCGAGACCGCGAAGCGAAAGTTATAGACCTTGACCGCCCGGGCGTCCAGGGCGCAGGGGGTCATGCCCTTGACGTGAACCGCGTAACGCTCTGCTCCGCGCCCGATCTCCTCGGCAGCAGCGCGCACGCCGTTGGCCAGCAGGTCCGCGAAGGCGCCCTCGCGGAAGGCGATGCGCCGCATCAGCTCCAGCGCGGCGCGATGGTTGCCCCATTCCAGCTCCAGCCCGTCGGCCTCCTCCTTGGTGAGCAGGCCGCGCTGGTACAGCTCCATGGCAAAGGCGATCACCCCGCCCAGGTCCAGGGTATCGAGACCATAGCGGTTCGCCAGGTCGTTGCCCTTGAGGATGGCGGGCAAATAGTCGATGCCCAGGCTGGAGCCCAGCGACGCGGCCGTGTTGTATTCCGGTCCGCCAACCTCGGTGCCGGCGTACTCGCCCTCGGTCACCCGGGTCAGCCGGTCGCACTTGAGGGTGCACTGGTAGCAGCCGATGGTGCGCACCAGGTATCCCCCCTCTACCAGCGCTTCGTGGTCGATCTTTTCCTTCCCCTCAAAGACGCCGGTCTGGTAGTTGCGGGTGTTCAGCCCGCCCAGGGCGCTGTGGTGCTCGATGAGGGTGCCCAGCGTGCCCACCTTGCGGAACTGAAGGGCGCGCCGGTCGTTGTCCTCGATGGTGCGCAGCTCACCGGCCAGCGCCTTGAAGGCGGCTTCGTCATAGTACGGAAAGCTGCGCCGCGTGCGCACGGCGATGGCCTTGAGCTTCTTCGAGCCCATGACGGCGCCAAGCCCCGTGCGACCCGCTGCGTGCTCCTTGTCGGCCATTACGCCTGCGATACGGACCAGGTTCTCGCCCGCCGGCCCGATGGTGGCCACGCGGAACCCCTTGCCCTCGGTCTGGTTGATAATGTCCGTCGCTTCGTGGACCTCTTTGCCCCACAGGTGCTGGGCATCGCGCAGTTCTACCTGGTCGTCGTCGATGCGCAGGTAAACCGGCCTGGGCGACTGGCCTGTGATGATCAGCAGGCTGTAGCCGGCCCGCTTCAGCATCGGCCCGAAATAGCCGCCGCTGTTGGCGTCGCCAAAGATACCGGTCAGAGGAGACCGGCCGGCCACCACGAAACGGGCAGCCGACGGTGCCGACGTGCCCGTCAGGGCGCCGGGAGCAAAGAGCAAGACGTTCTCCGGGCCCAGGGGATCCACGTTCACCGGGATCAGATCGTACTGCATACGCGAGGTGTACCCCCGCCCCCCGATATAGTCCCGCGCCAGCCTGGTATCCAGGGACTCCCGTTCGATGGAGCCGTCTGTCAGGTTGACGCGCAGCACTGTGCCAGTGTATGGGCCTTGGTCGGCCATCACTCTACCTCCAGTCCGGGACGGCCGAGCGGGCGCTCGGCGATGCCGGTAGTAGGTCTGGGGGGTGCCCAGGGGAAAGACCCATGGACACAGGCCAGCAGGGCCTCATCCGGCGCCATGTTTTGCTGGCCCGAGCCTGCGATGTCCTGGCCAACCTGGCAGCTACCCCGACATCCCCCAGACCCACACTCACTTCGCGGCCGGTCCCGATCCTCAGTTGAGGATCTCCACAATGCCGGTGTTTCCGTTGACGCGGACACGGTCGCCAGACTTGATTCGAACCGTCGCATCGGCGCTGCCGACCACCGCCGGCAGGCCAAACTCGCGGGCCACCACCGCCGTGTGGCTCAAGACGCCGCCGGCGTCGGTGACGACGCCCTTGATCTTGCTAAAGAGCACCACCCAGGCCGGGTTGGTCATCCTGCACACCAGGATGTCGCCGCGCTGGACATCGTTGAACTCTTCGGGGCCGGTCACCACCTTGGCCGTGCCCTCCGCCACGCCGGCCGCGGCCGGCAGGCCCTTGATGATGCCGGCGATGGCCTTCTCGCCCGCCTGCTCGCGCTCCCAGCGCTCGGGCCAACCCCACAGCGTGTGATAGATCTCTTCGTACATCGACCAGCGGGTCACGGTGCCCACCCAGTCGCGCGGGTGGATGCGGTGGGCCTTGTCCCAGGCGCGGCGGGCTTCTTTGATGATGGCCTGGCCGTCATAGCCCGTCGGGTTGCCCACGTAGGCGCGCAGTTGGTCGTATTCCAGGAACATGATGTCTTCCGGATCGCGCAGCAGTCCCTCCTTGACCATCCGCCGCCCGATGGCAAGCAGGACGAGGCGCATGCGTGCAAAGGTGCCCTGGTCCATGTAAAAGTGGTGGTCGGGGGTGAGGGGCATCATGCGTGTGGCCACCTCGATGGCCTTGTCCAGCTTGTCGCACTGCTCCGGCGTGGCGGTGGGCGGCACCATCGCCTTCAGCTCGGCAATGGCCGCTTCGTGGTCGCCCTTCATCCGGTTGTACTCTGTCGGAAAGTCATAGTCGGCGGCCAGATAGCCCTTGATGGTCTCCACGGCCGGGGCCGAATCTTCGACCCAGAGCTTGTTGGTGTACTCGTGGGTGTACATGGAGGGCTTGACGCCAAACTCCTTGTTGTAGGCCTCCACGCCGGCCAGGAAATCCTGGCCCCTGGCCGACTTTTGCAGTTGCGGGATGATGGCCCCCGCGGTCTCGCCGGCCTCAAAGATCGCGTTCAGCTCGGGGTCAGCCTTGACCTGCTCTTTCAGCTTCCACAGTGCTCCCAGGCTGTCCCAGTTGCGGTCCTTGATAGAGATGAGGATGCGGCCGATGAGGGCCGGATCGACCTGGCCGACGACCTCGCCCACCGCCGCTTGCAGGTCCAGCGACGACTGGAACTGGGCCAGGTTCAGGATCCAGTGCAGACGGAAATGGCGCTCCTGGATGTCGATAGCCTCCTCCAGGAAGACCATCAGCTCCTGGAGCGAGGCCTCTTCGGTGGGAAAATTGTCCAGGTACTCGAAATTGCGCTCGATCTCGGGAAGGTAGCGCTCGTTCCACCAGTCCAGGAACTTGGACGCGTAGGTGGGCATGATCCAGCCGTAGTAAGGACCCAACATCGACGCCGACTCGGCCTCGCGGGGGACAATGGCCGTGTAGAGGTAGCCGTTGACCCGCTTGCCGATCCAGGCCTTGCCGATGGGGAAGCCAAAACGCCGGTACATGTAGTCCAGCGTCGGCCCCCACCAGCCGTCCAGGCTCCAATACATGGGAGAAATGGGGCGTGGGCAGTGATTGTCATCCACGAACCAGAAGAGGCTCTTTTCCTCCTCCGACTCCCACTCGATGGGGAACGTCTCATCACCGAAAAATGTGCCGAGGACCTCGTTCGGATCAGCCACAGGAAAACCTCCTTTGTTTTACTGAACCTTGGTTTGCTGCACGATCACGTACGCAACCGGAGTGAGAGGACAGACTTCCAATCGCCTGGTTCACGCCTCCTTTCTCCGAGTCCACATCGGCTTCAGTGGTTCAAGTGTGGAGTATCGATAATCGAAAATCGACAATCGAATGATAGCACAGGGTCGTTGGGATGTCAAATTGCGCCTGGCGTGATTCGAGGGGCATCCCTCAGGCCGGCCACCGCCCCGGACGATCCAGGGGTGGCCGTGGGAGGATGGCGACCAGTTGTGCGGGCCGGGACTCAGCTCTCTTCGGTAACGGCTTCCAGAATCTGGTGAGTGCGCCGGTCCATGAGGGTAGCGATCGGCTTTAACGTGAGGGCATAGAGTCCGAAGGCATACACCGCGGCCAGGGGCAGGGTAACGATCTGCGCTGGGGGCCACAGCAGGGCTGGCAGGACAAAGAGCGCCACGATGGGCGGCGTGCCCACCGTCCACGCGATAAAGACGCCGAGGTTGCCCCCTTTCCCGCCCCAGGCCTGGAGCGGCGCCCGGTAAGGAGCAAGGATGGACGACAGGTGATACAGGGGCATGGTGCCAAAGTGCAGGCAGAGGGCGAAATACAGCCCCCAGGGAAGCACGATCCACGATCCGGTAAAGATGGCCACGGCCACGAGCAGGACGAGGCTCTGGGCCATGCCCAGCAGGAGGGTCACGGACGTCGACGATAGCAGGACAAGCCGCCGGTCGACCGGGGTCAGGAGCAGGCCGGCCAATCCCTCGCGATCAATGGTGCCCAGGTAATCGGCCGCCAGCGTCGAGGTGCCCAGGTTGGCCGACACCAGCACCAGCGCCCCTGCGACCAGGGGGATGGCCGCGCGTAAGGGCGACTCGGGCGGAAGAATGCTGCTCATCTGCCACAGGCCAAAGCCAAAGGCCACGGCGATGATGGGCGTGGACAAAAGGGCGCGGGGTGTGATCGGGCTGCGCCGCAGATAATACCAGTCCTTGCTCCAGAGCGCCCAGAATGCCGCCGGCCCGGGCATCTGCCGCCTCCAGCGGCGGCTGCGAACCCGCTCGGTGCCGATGCGCAGGGCCGCGCCCTGCATCATGCGCCGTGTCACGGCGGCGTGGATCCACAGGAGCAGCCCGCTAAAGGCAAGGGACAACACCAGGAAACCTAGTCCCGTGGCCCACTGTCCCGTCACCGGCGCGGCCATGGCCGCCGTGCCCCAGCCCGGCGGAAGCCACAACAGCAACCGCGACGGGCGCAGGTGGGTGAGGATCAGGTCGATGGCCTGGCTGACGGCCAGGCCTTCCACGGAGGGCATGTCGCCCACCCACGGTTCCAATACCCGCAGCAAGGTGTCGGGATTCGTGACCAACACCTGGATGTAGTAATTGCCAAAGATGATGAGCATGAGGGGCATGCTCGTGAGAAAGAGCAGCAGCCCGCGCAGGCGCCGGTCGTCGGCTACCAGGTCCAGCAGATCGTCCATGAGACGGCCGCCCAGCACCAGGATGGCAAAGGTGGGCACGGCCCCCACCAGGATCAGAGGCAGGGCCAGGGGCTTGTGCCAGGCGAGGCCGGCGATCTCGCCCAGCAGGATGAGAAGCGACCACAGCCCGGTATAGCTCAGGAGCGACACCACGATGCTGCCTGTCACCAGGCTGGGAAAGCGGACGGGGTGGACAAAGAGCCTCGACAGCTCGAAACGCTCCATGATTTCGCTGTTGTAGGAGGCGGGCAGCAGCAGCCAGAAAAAGAGCATGGCGCTGTTGACGATGAGGAGCAGCTCCAGCGCTCCGTCGGGGGAAAGCCGGGTCACGCCCCAGCCGAGGGCCAGGCCCATGCCGAAAAAGAGGGGCAGGGTCATGGCCAGGAGCAGGAGCATGAGCAGGGCCCGGCCCAATTGCGCCCAGACGTGCAGCCGGCGGCTGCGGAACATGGACCGGACCAGGCGTCCCTGGAGCCAGAGCAAGGTTTTGACGTCGGCTAGCATCGCCCCTATCCCCCTCAACCTGTCACGCGCCAGCCGGTGCCCCGTCGTCGTGGCCCGTCAGCCAGGCCAGGAGATCCTGGTCCGGCAGGCCGGCTGCCTCGGCCTGAACGCTGTGCAAGAATACGTCCTCCAGGGGGGCCTCCTCGGGCAGCCCGGCCCGCTGACGCAGCTCGGGGATGCTGCCCGTGGCCACCAGCGTGCCCTTGTTCAAGATGCCCACCTGGTCGCAAAAGCGCTCGGCCAGCTCCATGACGTGGGTGGAGAAAAAGACCGTCGTGCCTCGCTGCGTCACCATGTCGCGCAGGATATTCTTGATGGCCCGCGTCGAGATGGGATCCACGCTCTCGAAGGGCTCGTCCAGGAAGAGGACCTCAGGGGCGTGGATAAGGGCAGCCGCCATGGCCGTCTTCTTGCGCATGCCGGCCGAATAGTCCAGGATCATCTTGTCGGCGCTGTCGTGCAGGTCCAGCATCTCCAGGAGGGGCGGTATGCGCCTGTCGAGCACCTGGCGGTCCAGGCCGTGCAGCCGGCCCACCAGCTCCACCTGCTCGAATGCCGTCAGTCGCTCGTACATGCTCAGGCCCTCGGGCACGACGCCGATGCGCCGCTTGACCTCCAGCGGCTCCGCCTGGACGTCGAATCCGGCGACCCTCGCCCTGCCCGATGTGGGCCGGAGCAGCCCGACGAGCATGTTGATGGTCGTCGACTTGCCTGCTCCGTTGGGACCCAGGAACCCAAAGATGACGCCGCGCGGCACGTTCAGATCGAGATGGTCGACGGCTGTGAGCTTGCCGAACTGGCGCGTGAGCGCCTCGGTGTTGATAGCCCATCCGTTGTCACTGTTGTTCACGGGACGACTCCGATGCTGTACAATTCGCCGATTCAGCTCCGGGCTCGCCGGGGAATCAGGCGCGGTAGCTTCCAGGTGCGCTCGCCGCCAACGCGGATGTCGCGCCGGCGAAAGAGCAGCCAGGCGGCCAGGGCGAGCACCAGGCCGGCGGCCAGCAGTCCTGCCAGCCAGCCCCAGTTCAGGCCCTCCACGGCCTGCCCACCCTGGTAATAGGCCAGGGGCGTCAGGTCCATGGCCGGCTCCAGGTCCTCGCTGATCTGGGATAGGCCAGCCAGCAGGAAATTGCCGACGAGCAACGCCCCGGTCAACATCCCGGCCATGCGCCCGGCCGGCAGCAGCATGCTCAGAAACAGGGCAATGGTGCCAAAGAGCAAGAGCACGGCAAAGAGCGGCAGGAACGGTCGCAGCAGCTCGATCCAGCTCAGGCCCAGCTCCACCTGCTCCGCCGGGATGGCCCAGCACAACCAGCCGACCAGGAGGACGATCAAGAGCACTACTGCCAGGCCCAACAGGCGCCCCCAGAACAGCGCCGTGCGGCTCACCGGGTGGGCCAGGATCAAGTCCAGGATGCCCTTTTCCTCGTCGCTGGTCACCATGCTGGCCCCGGTGCTGATGGCCAGAATGCCGATGATGATCTGCATGTAGGAGAAAAAGTAGGTGTCCAGGTATCCCCTGGGCGTGTTCAGCATCATGATGTCGCCAAAGAAGACCATCATCTCCTCGGGAAAGCTCCCGTACAACGCGGTCAGGTCTTCGATGCCGGTGACCGTGGGATACAGGAAAACCATCAGGAGGCTATAGAGGCCGACACCGATGGACCAACCGATGATCTGGCCGCGCATGCGGCGAAGGGTATGCTTGAACTCGGCCCACATGTCAACGAACCTCCGTCTCGTCGGACTTGTAGTAAGCGAGGAAAATCTCTTCCAGTGAGGGATGCTCCGTTTGCAGGTCGACCACCGGGAACGCAGCCAGCGCCTTGATCAACGCATCCACCTCGCCCTCCACCTGCAGTGTGACACCCGTGTCATCCTCCCGCGATAGCAGCGTAACGCCGTCGACGCGTCCCAGGCTTTCCGCGTCGACGGGTTGCCTGAAGCGCAGCCGGATGCGGCGCAGGGCCATGTTGATCAGGCTATCTGGCTCCGCCTCTTCGACGATGACACCCTGGCGGATGATGGCCACGCGCTCGGCAATGGCCTCCACCTCGCCGATAATGTGCGACGAAAAAAAGATGGTCGCCCCGTCGGCCTTGGCCTCCCGGAGCAGGCGATAAACCTCCTGTTGCATCAGGGGGTCCAGCCCGCTGGTTGGTTCGTCCAGCAGCAACAGATCCGGGCGGGCCATGAGTGCCTGGATCACGCCCACCTTCTGCTTGTTCCCCCTGGAGAGGTTCTTGACCGGCACCTTCAGGTCCAGCTCCAGCCGCTCTGCCAGCCGGCGCACATGGCTCCAATCTATCCGCCTGCCCCGCAGGTCGTCCATGTAGTGGAACACGCCTTCGGCCGTCAGGTTGGCCTCCAGGCTCAGCTCGCCGGGAAGGTACCCCACCCGACGCCGAACGGCGACGGAATCCGCGCCGGGGCCGAGCCCCAGGATGCGGATCGTGCCGGCGTCGGGCCGGATCAGATCCAGCAAACAGCGGATGGTCGTCGTCTTGCCCGCGCCATTGGGGCCCAGGAAGCCCAGGATCTCGCCTCGCCTGACCTTCAGGTCGACGCCGCGCAGGGCCTGCACCTCGCCGTAGGCTTTTTTCAACCCTTCAATCTTGATGGCCAATGTCTCATCCATCTACAGCTCCCTATTGCTTTACGATCCCGGGTCGCCCGCGGTTTCCCGGGCTGTAATCTCGGCCAGGGCGATGGCTCCCAGGACCCCGGCACGGCTGCCAAGGGCAGGGGCCACGATATAGTCGTCGATGTCCTCCAGGATCTCGCGGGCCTGGACGTAGCCGTTGAGCAGGCGCTGTACCTCGCCGCGAACCAACGACATGAGCGCCGGTGCCTGCATCACCCCGCCCCCCAGGATGACGCGCTGCGGCGAGAGCGTGCACACCAGGTTGGCCACGGCCAGGCCCAGGTAGCGGGCCTCCAGCGGCCAGGCCGGGTGCTCCGGGCCAAGCGTCTCGGCCGGCTGTCCCCACCTGGCGCGCAGGGCCGGGCCATTGGCCAGCCCTTCCAGGCAATCGCCGTGGTACGGACACACTCCAGGAAAGGGATCCGCCTCCCAATCGTGGGGCAGGCGCATGTGACCCATCTCGGGGTGCACCAGGCCGTGCATCAGCCGGCCTGAGGCCATGCCCCCACCGCCAATGCCCGTGCCCACGGTCAGATAGACAAAGGTATCCAACCCCCGAGCCGCGCCCCACCGGTTCTCGCCCAGGGCGGCGCCGTTGACGTCGGTCTCAAAGCCCACGGGGACGCCCAGCCCGCGCCGCACCGCCCCCAGGATCTCGGTGTCGGCCCAGCCTGGCTTGGGGGTAGAGGTGATGTAGCCGAAGGTGGGCGATCGAGGGTCGAGGTCGACGGGGCCAAAGGAGGCGATGCCGGCCGCCGCCGGTGCCACGTCCTGCTCTCGGAAAAAGCTCATGGCTCGCCCGATGGTCTCCTCGGGTGAGGTGGTGGGGAACTGGACGGTAGCGCGCACGTCGTCGGGCCCGGAGGCCACGGCGCACACGAACTTGGTACCTCCTGCTTCGATGCCTGCGTACAAGGGCGCCATCTACAGCACCTCCTCCTCCGCGTCTGACCTCGGACAGTATACCATGTATCTCGCCGATTGTCATCCCGGCCGGAGTGACGAGAGATCTCGGGAATTGCCAAGTCAAAGAATCTTTGCTATAATAGCTGGCAATCGTCGTGTTGCCACGTGACTGTGTTGTCACCACCTCGGACCATGTTCCACGGTCCACGATCACTGCCGATCCCGATAGCTGTCATGGTAAACTGTCCTAGGAGGAAAGACAGTGATCGACGCTCGCGTCTTGGTCTTTGCCAGCGAGGCCAGGATCGGGAACAAGTGGGGGGACCATTTACAAAACGCAGGTTACAGTGTCTGTGGCTTTGTCACGTCGGGCATGAGAGTGCTCGAGGAGGTACGGGAAGCCAGGCCTGACCTGGTGTTGATCGAGTTGGCCGAGACGGGAGACCTGGATGGTCTGGAGATTGCGCAGCAGATCCGGCATTGCCACACCATCCCTGTGGTTTACGTCGTGGAACACGCCAGCGACGATCTTTTTGAGCGTGCCCTGGCCAGCAATCCGGATGGCTATATCTTTGATCTCTCTCTCGCGCGAGAGCTGCACGCTGCCATCGAGCTTGCCCGTCGAAACAGTCACGTGCGCCGCGAAGCAGGTGAACAGGCCGAGAGCCTGATGCAGTTCAACGAGGAGCTGCAACTGGCGCAGGAGGAGCTCGGGCAACACGTCGAAGAGCTCCAAGTTGTCGAGGAGGAGCTCCGCGCTCAGAACGAGGAGTTGCTGTCCGCCGAGGAAAAGCTGCGCGTCGAGAGGCGCCGCTACCTGGACCTCTTCGAGTTCGCCCCCGACGGATACCTGGTTACCGACCTCCAGGGTTTTGTCCTGGAGGCAAACCGTGCGGCCAGCCTGCTGTTGGGACTCGAAGAGAACGCCCTGGTGAACAAGCCCCTCGTCCTTTTCGTTTCCTCCGAAGATCAAGACGCCTTCATAGCCAGGACCGACGGCGCGGTCCGTGCCGGCGAGCCCGTCCATTGGGAGGCGCAGCTCGAAGCCCGCGATGGCCGGACCTTCCAGGCGGCCCTGACGGTGGATGCCACCCCAATTCCGGGCGAAGGGCCTGGGGAGCGCGCCGTTCTTCGCTGGCTCATCCGTGACATCACGCGCCGCGTCGAGTCGATGCGGGAGCGAGAGCAGCTGTTGCAGGAAAACAACCTCCAGCGCGAGTTCCTGGAGCGCCTGGTCCAGTCAGCACCCGTGGGCATTGGCGTTGTCCACGGGCCGGAGCATCGCCTGGAGCTGTCCAACTCGACCTTTCAGACGCTGCTCGTCGTCGCAGGGCATGCCACGGTGGGTGAGCCGATAGACGACATCTTGAGGCAGGCCAACTCCACGATTGTCGAGGTGCTCGATCGGGCCCAACGTACGGGAACCGTGGCCAGTCTGCGGGAGGCGGAGGTGTGCGCGGGGCCGGATTGTGCCCCTGCCTACTGGGACGTCGATAGCGTGCCCCTTCCGGGGCGTGACGGTGTCGTCGAGAAGGTCCTGCTGCTCCTCAACCAGGTGACGGCCCAGGTGTCGGCCCGGCGCCAGATCGAGGAGCTGGCAGCGCGGGCGGAACAGAGGGCCGAAGAGCTGGACGCCGTCTTTGCCGCCATGGCGGACGCTGTGGTGGTCTATGATGCCGAGGCCCGGGTCACCCGGGCCAATGCCGCGGCCATTGACTTCTACGGGCTGGATCCGGTGGGCAAGAGACACGAAGAGCTTGCCGGCAGGTTGTCGGTACGCACCCTGGACGGCCAAGCTGCCAGCGTCCCGGAGCTACCGGTGCCCCGCGCGCTGCGCGGCGAAGCAGTGCACGGCCAGCGATTGCTCTTTCGAGACGCGGTAGGCGGGGAGCACGTCGTCCGGGCCTCGGCCGGGCCGGTCCGGGTGGCGGGACAGACCACGGGGGCCGTGGCCACCTGGCACGACATCACGGAGGAGCTTGGGGTCCAACAGGCCCGCGACCGCCTCATCGCCATCCTGGAAGCCACGCCCGACATGGTGTTCATCGCCAGCCCCACGGGCGATCTGCTCTACATGAACCGGGCGGCGCGCCGTATCCGCGGGCTGGCGGACGACGCGTCCCTGGATGGGCTGACCTTTGACAAAATCCTTCCTCCCTCGGCCAGCGCCCTCGTGGAGAAGGAGGCCATCCCGACGGCGATCCGCGATGGCATCTGGCGTGGGCAGGCGGCCGTCATCGACGCCGAGGGCCACGAGATCCCGGTCTCCAAGGTGCTCGTGGCCCACAGGGCGCCGGACGGCCAGGTGGAGTACCTGTCTTCCATCGCCCGCGATATCACCGAGCGGCAGAGAATCCTGGCCGAACTTGCCGGAGAACGGGCGCGGCTCCGGGCGGTCATCGAGAACGCCCCGGAGGGGATCGTCGTCGCCGACGCAGAGGGTAAGGTGCTCCTGGCCAACCCGGCTGCCGAGCGGATCTTTGCGCGGCCCCTGCGCTTTGCCGAGGACTTTGAGTGGCTGGCCAAGTTGGGGCTGCGCCGGCCCGATGGCTCTCTCTTCGGCCCGGGGGATCTGCCCATGGCGCGCTCGGTACTGAGGGGCGAAACGCTCACCGACATCCCCCTGCGCGTCACCTGGCCCAACGGCCAGCAGAGGGATCTGGTGGCCAACAGTGCGCCCATACATGACATTGACGAGCAGGCCAGCGGCTCGGTCACCGTTTTCCGCGACGTCACAGAGCAGGTTCGCACCGAGGAGAACCTGCGCCGCTTCTCGGAGCGCCTGAAGATCCTGTACGACATCGACCAGGCCATCCTGGCCGCGCAGACGCCGGAAGCGATCTTTCCGCCCGTGCTCGAGCGCCTGGCGCGCCTCATCCCCTGCTGCCATGCCGGAATCTTGCTCAACGTGCCAGGGGCCGACGGGTTGCAATTGCACCTGGGCGACGAAAGCGGCAATTACGAGGTCAAGGACAGCGTCGGATTGGTCGTGTCCGATCTGGACGACCACGGAGCAAGGCAGGTCGGTGACCTGAAGTCGGTGCAGTTTCCATCTCCGGTGGAGAGGTTGCTAAGGGATCGGGGCCTGCGAGGCTATGCCGGCGCTTCCCTCGTGGCCGGGACCAAGCTGCTGGGCTTTCTGTTCATCGGCGCCGACGAACCTCACGGCCTGCATCCCGAGTCGATGCAGATCGTGGGTGAGGTCGCTCGCTCCCTGGCCCTGTCGATCCACCACGACCTCTTGCGCGCCGAGCTCGTTCGCCACGGCGAGCAACTGGCTTCTTCGCTGCGAGAGAAGGAGCTCATGCTGCAAGAGATCCATCACCGGGTCAAGAACAACCTGCAGATCATTTCCAGCCTCCTGGACATGGAGGCTACCGGCATCCAGGATCCCATCGTCGTCCAGGCGCTTCAGGACAGCCGCAACCGGGTCAAGACCATGGCCCTCATCCACGAGAGGCTGTACCAATCTCCGGACGTGGGCAATGTGAGCGCTCCGGGCTATGTGCGCAGCATCACGTCCTACCTGTTTGGCGTGCATCGCGCGGACTCCGGGCCCATCGACCTGGAGTTCAAGGTAGAGGATGTCTTTCTGGACATCAACACGGCCATCCCCTTGGGTCTCATTCTGAACGAGTTGGTCTCCAACGCCCTCAAGTATGCCTTCTCGGGCAACGCGCAGAAGCGGGGACTCCTCCGTGTCATGCTCGGCCAGGAAGACAGCCGGTTGGTGCTGGAGGTGAGCGACAACGGAGCCGGCCTTCCCGACGAGGTGAGCTGGCAAATGCCCAGGACCCTGGGACTCAGGCTCGTCAACGTGCTTACCGAACAGCTTCGAGGCAAGCTGGAGTTTGACCGGCAGAATGGTACCACGTTTCGCATCGCCTTTCCCCTGCCGTCCAAGAAGGCCCAGGGGAGATAGGTTGTGACAGCGCCAAGAATCCTGATTGTCGAAGACAATGCCATCGTTGCTTATAACTTGCAGGACAAGCTCCTCGAGATGGGCTACGAATCCTGCGGCGTCCTGTTTTCAGGTCAGGACGCCGTCGCCCGGTTGCCCGAGCTTCAGCCCGACCTGGTCCTGATGGACATCAGGCTGCCGGGTGAAATAGATGGCGTGGAGGCGGCCGCGCAGATCCGGGCCGAATACGACGTTCCCGTCGTCTACGTGACGGGTCACTCTGACGAGGCGACGCTCCAGCGGGCCAAGTGCACCGAGCCCTTTGGTTACCTGCTCAAGCCGTTCGACGAGCGTGAAGTCATGAGCGCCATCGAGATGGCCCTCTACAAGCACCGCATGGAGCGCCTCTTGCGCGAGAGCGAAAGGCGCTACCGGATTCTGTCCGAGCTCACGTCTGACTATGCCTATGCCGCCCGCACAGAGGGTGATGGCCGCGTGCTGCTCGACTGGGCCAGCGAGGCCTTCCTGCGCTTCACAGGGTTCGAAGCCGGCCGGTCGTACAGCGTCGGCGAGTGGAGTGCCCTGATCGCCCCTGAGGATATGCCCGTGATCAAGGAGTGCGTCAGGGGCCTGCTATCGGGTCAGGCACGGATCGTGGAACACCGGCTCGTAAGCCGGGAGGGCGAGGTGCGCTGGGTCCGGCATTACGCCCGTCCCGTCGAGGATCGCTCTTCCAACGGTCAGGTGCACGTGTGCGGTGCGGCCCAGGACATCACGGCCGAAAAGCTGGCGCGAGATGCTTTGCAGGTTGCCCACGACGAGCTGGAGGCTCGGGTCGAGTTGCGCACGGCCGAGCTGGCGGCCGCCAACCTCGAGCTGGAGGCCGAGATCGTCGAGCGCCGCCAGGCCCAGGATGCCCTGCAGCGGCGGAACCGGGACCTGGCTCTTCTCAACCGCGTCATCGCCATGACCGGCGGCGGCGACGACGTGCAGGGAATGATCAAGGCAGTGTGCCGGGACGTGGTGGAAACGGTGGGCGCCGCCCAGGCCGCCGTGTCGCTGGTGGTGGAGGGGGAGCACAGGGCACGCCTGGTCGCTGAGCATCACGCACCGACCTCCCGGGCGCCGTCCTGGGGCGCTGTGTTGCCTTTTCGCTGCAGCGACGAGGTGGGGCCGCCTGTCCCCGGCCCGGACCCGTTGATCGTCACCGACCCCGGTGGGTCTGCCGTGCCCGCCTCCATCGCCACCCGGATGCGACGCAGCGGCACGGCCTCGCTCCTGGTCCTGCCCCTCCTCGTCGAAGAAAGGCTGGTGGGCGGCCTGGGCCTGGGGTATAGTGGCAGCCACGTCTTTGATGACCAGGAGGTCAGCCTTCTGCAGACGATATCAGAGGAATTGTCCGCTGCCCTGGCGCGCGCCCGCCTGGCCGAGAACCAGCGGCGCCTGACCGCTGCCGTGGAGCAGGCGGCCGGGGCCGTGCTCATCACCGACACGGACGGCACGATTCAATACGTGAACTCGGCCTTTGAGCGGACGACGCACTATAGCCGCGGCGAGGCCATCGGCCAGAAGCCTCGCATCTTGAAAAGTGGGCAGCACGACGCGGCCTTCTATCGCGGCCTGTGGCAGACCATCAAGGCCGGGCGGGTGTGGCATGGCCGCTTTGTCGATCTGCGCAAGGACGGCACGCCCTTCTACCAGGAGGCGACCATTACGCCCGTGCGCGATCGGAAGGGCGAGATCATCAACTATGTGGCCACCATGCGCGACGTGACTCGCGAGGTGCAGTTGGAGCAGCAGTTTCGGCAGGCTCAGAAACTGGAGGCCCTGGGCCGGCTCGCGGGCAGCATCGCCCACGATTTTCGCAATCTCCTGACCATCATCCACGTGAGCGCAGCGCTCCTGGAGCAGCAGTTGCCGCCCGGCAAGATCGGGGCCAAGGACGCGCGTCGCATCTTGCGTACAGCCGAGCGAGCGGCCGAGCTCGTGCAGCAGCTCTTGCGCTTCAGCCGGCGAGAGGTGGCCGAGTCGCAGGTCATCGACATGAATGCCATCATCTGCGAGATGAGCCCCATGCTCAAGCGCCTTCTCCAGGGAGAGATCGAGCTGGTGACCCGGCTGGACTGGAATCTATCGCCCATAGAGGCCAACCTATCGCAGATCGAGCAGGTGCTCATGAACCTGGTGGTCAATGCCCGCGATGCCATGCCCCACGGCGGCGAGCTGCGCATCCGGACGGCCAACGTGGCGATACAGGAAGAGTGCGCCGGCTGCTATGGAGAGGTGCGCAGGGGGCCCCACGTGCTCCTGTCGGTGGGCGACACCGGCGCGGGCATGGATGAGCACGTCAAGTCGCACCTGTTCGAGCCCTTTTTCACCACCAAGCCCTCAGGCACGGGTACCGGCCTCGGCCTGGCCGCCGTCTATGGCATCGTTACCCAGGCGGGCGGCCACATCCGGGTAGACAGCAAGCTGGGCCAGGGGACTACCTTCGAGATCTTGATCCCTGCCAGCCAGAGCGCGGTCCCGGTCACGGCCGAGTGTGACCAGGAACAACTGGTTGGCGACACCGTCACCGTCTGACATTCCGACCTACGGCCCCGCCAGGAGCAGTGGCAGGTAACCATAGCAATGCCGTTGCCTGCACTCGAGTTCCACGAGGATGTCGATGGGCGCCGCGCACGGATCACCGTGGGCGAGCAGGAGCGTCCCGGTCACCACCTGTCCATCCCGGGCGGGGTCACACTCGAAGGTCAGCCCCACGGTTGTTGCCTGGAAGGGGGCTATCTCACCCTCAGTGTGGCTTGGCCTGAGCCACGGCAACCCGTCGCCGGGGGCGCCCGCGGCCGTGGGCTCCACCTCCAGAAGCTGATACTCCAGTGCCAGGTGGCCGGTGTTCGTGATGTACAGGGGCAGGGTCAAAGATGTGCCAGGGTCCAAGACAACGCTACATAATAGTGGGCCTGCCTCGACCCTCGGCCGCCAGAGCCCGATATCCCGCGTAATTGTGATGCCGGCCTCCACGGTCACGTCGGCGGCCTCCAGCGAATAGCCGGGCGCGCTGGCCTCCAGCAGGTAGACCCCGGGGAGGAGCGTGAGCGGGCCATAGCGGCCTGTGACCGGGTCGACGACCGCGTCGGCACCCGGGCTGAGGCTCAGGTCGGCGGCGCTGCAAGTGGCGGCGCTCCCGGGAAGCTCGGCGTCATACACCTGCCCCTCCAGCCAGCCCTGGCATTCGCTGCGGTCGGGGCAGACGACGAGGCCCTGGTTGTCGTCCAGGTAGTTGCCTCCCTCGATGCCACCCACGGTGCGCAGGCGGCCTGCCACCACCGTCGATTCAGTGCGATAGGTGGCCCTTGCCAGCCGGGGTCCGGCGTGCCAGGTGTTATCGGCCGCGTCCCAATAGAGGGTCCTGTCAGATTCGCTCGTCTCGTACCCACCGGTGATCCATAACTGGCCGTCCAGGATGGCGTCACCGGCACCGCAGAGGGCAAACGGCAGGGGGGCAAAGATCGCCGGGTCGTTGGTCCAGGAGTCACTCGCGGGATCGTACACCTCGGTGGACGACAGGGGCCCGGCTTCGTCTTGGCCACCCGCGACATAGATCTTGTCCTCATAAGCCCAGGCCATGGCCATCGCGCGGGGGTGCATCATGGGCGCCGCGCTCGCCCAGTCGCCGGTGGCCGGGTCGAAGCGGTCGACCGCACGGCTGATCCCGCTGCCCAGCTTGCCGCCCAGGAAGTAGATGTGCCCTCCAATCTCGATGGCCTCGTACCACCGCCGATCTATGACGTTCCATGGCACTTCCCTGGCCGACCAGGCATCGGTGGCTATATCGTATATGTACAGGCGCTTGGCGGTTGCCTGGCCGTCGCTGCGGGCATAGATCCGGCCCTGGTAGGTGGCGCCGTCTCCGGCCTGGCCGAGGATGGCGGGCAGCGTCCCGGACAGGCTGGTCCAGGTGTCGCGGCGGGGGTCGTAGCGATAGATGCCCTGCGTGTCGTAGCCGGCAACGTACATGTACTCCTGCCCGTCGTTCGGGTCGATGCCGGTCTCCACCAGCCAGTCGTAGCCGGCCACGGGGTGCTCGCGGGCCAGCTCCCAACGGGGCGTCACGCACACGGTCTGGGACAGCTCGGCCGACGTCGTCCAGCCGTTGCCCGTTGCCTGGATACGGCCGGCGATTTGCTCCCCGGGCAGGGCGCACAGGTGAGGGGTGAGGGTCACCTCGAAACCCACCGACTGGCCGTCCTCCACGCTGAGCTGCTCAGGGCCGGTCAGGGTGCCGTTGCCCTCGACGATCCGGTAGTCGAGGACAAAGGTACCGGCGGCAGTGCTGTTGTTTATCAATCGGAAGGAGATGACCTGGGGCAGGCCGTTGCAGCCCTCGATCGCGACGTATGGGGGCTCGAGGAAAAGTGCGGGCTGTGCGAGATGGGCCTGGTGGCGGGGAGCCGGCCCCGGGTCATCGTACGGGGCAGGTACGATGTAGGGCCTGGTCCCATGAACGAATGGTGCCCAGAAGGGCGAGGCCAGGGTGCCCAGCCAGAGGGTCAACAGGACTGCCAATCTCCATCGCATGTGTGGCTCCTCGTCATTGTCTGCAACGCTGCAGGCCTGCCGGCCGCGGAGCAGCCAGGGATTCGGGCCTGGGCTGCCCGACGCCGCGGCACGCCTGGCATTATAGCAGCTTCCCGGATGGCTGTCAAAAGCCGGCCCGCGGCGCCTGGCCGCCAAGGTGGCGTGCCAGCGGGCGCCGTGTATTTGACTTTTTCCCCGACCTGGCTAGAATCTAATTGCAAATGTTTGCAAGAAGGGAGTTGGCAGCTATGCACATTCCGGATGGCTTTGTCAACACGGGAACGGCGGCAGTAGCATGGGTTGCCAGTGCGGGTGGCCTGGGCTATGCCGTGCGCCGCGTCAACCAGGAGCTCACGGAACGGCAGGTTCCCCTTATGGGAGTGACGGCGGCCTTCATCTTTGCAGCCCAGATGCTAAACTTTACCGTTGCCGGCGGAACGTCGGGGCACCTCCTGGGCGGGGCCCTGGCCGCCATTCTGCTGGGGCCATGGGCAGGCATGTTGGTCTTGACCAGTGTCCTGGCCGTGCAAGCGCTTCTGTTCCAGGACGGCGGGCTGCTGGCTCTGGGCGCCAATATCCTGAATATGGCCATCGTGGGCGTCCTCGTCGGCTGGCTGACCTACAGCGCCGTGCGCCGCCTTCTTGGCGACCGGCCGGTGGCCTCGCTGGTGGGCGGTTTCGTGGCCGGCTGGCTGTCGGTGTTTGTCGCTTCGTTGCTGGCCGCGGCCGAGCTCGCCATCTCGGGCATGTCGCCCTGGGGGCTGGTCCTGCCGGCCATGGGCTCGGTTCACATGCTCATCGGCCTCGGCGAGGGGCTCATCACGGTGGGCGTGCTGGCCTTTCTGAGGGCTGCCAGGCCCGATCTCATCGCCCTGAACCGGCCGGGACACACGACGGTAGGTGAAGCATGAAGCTGATCACAAAGTACTGGTGGGTCCTTGGCTTGCTCCTGGCGTTGGGCCTGGCCCTTCTCTCGCCCCTGGCGTCGCCCCATCCCGATGGACTGGAGCGCGTGGCGGAGGATCAGGGGTTTCTGCCCGAGGCCCGGAGCGCGCCCTACGAGCTCGTGGCCGATTACCTGTTCCCGGGCATCGAGAACGAGGCAGTGGCCACGATGGTCGCCGGCATTGCTGGCACCGTGATCCTGTTCGGGCTGGGTGCCGGCTTGGCCTGGATCCTGCGCCGCCGCTCGGGAAAGGAAATCGAAACCTCCAAGGGGAGCGATGCGGCATAGCTTCCTGGATCGATACAGGCAGGGGACGAGCCTGATCCACCGCCTGGACCCGCGGCTCAAGTTCCTGGCGACCCTGGCCTACGTTCTGGCCGTCACCACGACGCCGCCCCACGCCTGGCCCGCCCTGGCGCTTTTCGCCATCCTGGCGCTGGCCGCCATCGCCGTGGCGGAGGTGCCCCTGGTGGAGGCCCTCAAGCGTTCGACCATCGCCCTGCCCTTTGCAGGCATGGTCGCCATTTCGCTGCCGTTCACCCGGGCGGGGCAAGAGATCTGGGGCACCGAGATCCTGGGCTGGCACCTGGGCATCACCGACGCGGGGCTGACCCTCTTTGTCGCTGTCGTGGTCAAGGCCTGGCTGTCGGTGACCATCAGCGGCCTGTTGGTGGCTACGACGCCATTCCCCAACCTCCTCCGCGCGCTGCATTGGCTGCGGGTCCCGGCCGTGCTGGTGTCTACCATCTCGTTCATGTACCGCTACCTCTTTGTCCTTGTCGACGAGGCGCAAAGGCTGCAAACGGCGCGCGAGTCGCGCTCGGCCGGGAGCGGCGGAACGGTGGCGTGGCGAGCGCGCGTGCTGGGCGGCATGGTGGGTAGCCTCTTTATTCGTAGCTACGAGCGCAGCGAGCGGATCTATGCCGCCATGCTGTCGCGCGGCTATGCCGGCGAGATTCGGGTGCTCTCGACTTTGCAGTGGCAGGGCCGTGACACCCGGGCCGCCCTGGCCTGGGCCGCGGTGCTGGTTGGCGCTGCCCTGGTCGCGCACCTCCTTTGAGACACAAGGTCAAAATGTCCGATATTGCCATCGAGCTTGGTTCGCTGTCGTTTGCCTACCCTGACGGGCGCCAGGCGCTGTCCGCCATCGATCTGCGGGTGGCGCGCGGCGAGAAGGTCGCCGTCGTCGGCCCCAACGGCGCCGGCAAGTCGACGCTGTTCTTGCACCTGAACGGAATACTGCGCGGCCAGGGCCGCATCTGCGTGGCAGGTGTGGAGTTGAACGACAAGGCCGTGCGGGCCGTGCGGGCCCGGGTGGGCCTCGTCTTCCAGGACCCCGACGACCAGTTGTTCTCGCCTACCGTTTTTGAGGACGTGGCTTTTGGCCCGCTGCACCTCGACTATCCACGCGACGAGGTGCAGGAACGAGTGACGCGCGCTCTGGCAGCCGTGGGGATGAGCGGCCACGAGGAGCAGATGCCGCATCACATGAGCCTCGGCGAGCGCAAGAGGATCGCCATCGCCACCGTGCTGGCCATGGACCCCGAGATCCTGGTCCTGGACGAGCCCTCGGCCGGGTTGGACCCCCGGGCCAGGCGCAACCTGATCAACCTCCTGCGCGACCTTCCGCAGACCATGCTCGTGGCAAGCCACGACATGCGCCTGGTGTGGGATTTGTGCCCCCGGACCGTCATCCTCGACGGCGGGCAGTTGGTGGCCGACGGGCCCACGGCGACGCTCCTCCAGGACGCTGCCCTCATGGAGCGTCATGGCCTGGAGGTGCCCTGACCTCCGGCCGGTTTTCTCTCCCGGACCGGCCTGCGTGCTCTCCCGGTCGGCATCGCAATTACTCTCGTTTCCCCTGATTCCCCGCGATTACAGGTGCCCGGGCATGGAAATTCCGCCGAACCGCTGCCTTGTAGCGGCCGGCGGCAGTTGACTTGTGAGGGTCCTTCTGCTATACTGAGCGAGGCCCGCTACGTGGCGGCAGAACAGGATGATCTACTTGTGCGTGCGCGAAAGCAACTTGCATGAGTGAAAAGCAACCCCTGGACGGGTTTGAGTCAGTACAGGCCGGCAATGATGCATTGCCCCTTGTCGTGACCAAGATCCGGATCCCACGGCGCCGTGAGGATCTGTTGCCGCGCCGCCGCCTCCTCGATTTCCTCCACGCCCAGTTGGATCGAAAGCTCATCCTGATCTCTGCTCCTGCCGGCTATGGCAAGACCAGCCTTCTTGCCGATTTTGCCCAGGACACCGACCTGCGGGTGTGCTGGTACACCCTGGATGCCTTTGACCGCGACCTGAGGGTGTTCCTGGATCACCTCATCGCTGCCATCGCCTTCTGTTTCCCCGGGTTTGGCGGGCGTACGGCGGCTCTCCTGGCCGCCAAGACGGATCTCGGGCGCAGCCTTTACCCCATCGTCGCGACCCTGGTCCAAGAGATCTATGATACCATCCCCGAGTACTTTTTCCTGGTGCTGGACGATCATCACACCGTGGAAGACGAGGAGCTTCTCAACGAGTTCCTCGACCTGTTTGTCACCTACGTGGATGAGAACTGCCATTTGATCATCGCCTCGCGCACGCTGCCGGCACTGCCCAGCCTGTCGCTGCTGGTTGCGCGCCGCCAGGCAGCGGGACTGAGCATCGACGAGCTGCGTTTCACGCCCCGGGAGATCCAGGACCTGGTCAAACAGAACTACCAGGTCGAAGTGAGTGCCGAGCAGGCCAGCGTCCTCGCCGAACGGACGGGCGGCTGGATCACGGGGCTTCTCCTCAGCAGCGAGCATCGCTGGGAGCAGTCGCGCCGCGCGGCGGCCGTGCGGGGCACTATCAACGTCGACCTGTATGACTATTTCACCAGGCAGGTGTTGAACCGGCAGCCGCCGGAGTTGCGCGAGTTTCTCCTGGATTCGTCGGTGCTGGACGAGTTCAGCCCCGAGCTGTGCAGCAGTGTGCTTGGCATCGAGCGGCCTCTGGAGCTGCTCGACCAGCTCCGGGCGCGCAACCTGTTTGTGACCGAGTACGAGGACAGTGGTGACCGGCTGCGCTACCACGACCTCTTTCGCGAGTTCTTGCAAGAGAGCCTGCGCAGGCATAGCCAGGATCGCTTCCGGCAGTTGACGCTGCGGGCGGCCGAGGCCTACGCCCAGCGGCGGGAGTGGGAGCGGGCGGTCAGCCGCTACCTGGCACTGGGCGAATACCAGCACGTCGTCGAAATTGTTTCTCGCACGGCCAGAGAGATGTTCGAGACCGGGCGCTGGGACACGTTGGCGAACTGGATCGATGCCCTGCCCGAAGATGTCCGTGCGGCGAATCCCGAGGTTTTGGTGAGCCGGGCCAAGATCCACACCGAGCGGGCCAACTATGATCAGGCGCTCGCCCTCTATGAACAAGCACGCGCGGCCCTCTCTGCGGCAGGCAACACGGCGCGCGCCGCAAAGGTGCAGGTGATGGAGGGGTACATCCTTGGCTACCAGGGGCGCTACGCAGAGGCTATCGCCCTCTGCCAGGAGGTTCTGCCCCTCGTAGCCGGGGAGACGCACGATGAAATGGTTTCTACGGCCCTGGCCGTGAGAAACATCGGGCTCTGCCAGTTAAAGCAAGGACAGATGGCCCAGGGCCGCCAGGCCCTGGAGAGGGCCAGAGCGTTGTATGAAGCCCTGCACAATCCATTTGATCTCGGCCTGGTCTGCCACGACCTGGGCTGGGCCGGCGAGCTTTTGGGCGACCTGGATTCGGCCATCGAGTACTACCGGGCGGCGCTGGATCGCTGGCAGCAGATCGGAAATCCTGGCCCATGGGCCAACACCCTCAATGGATTGGGCGTCGTCTATCACCAGCAGGGCAGGTATGACGAGGCACAGCAGGCCCTGGAAGACGCGCTGGAGAGATCCCAGGCTGCCGGCGACCTCCGCGTGGAAGCTTTTGTTTGGGCCAGCCTCGGCGATCTACACCGCGACCTCGGCAGATATCCGGAGGCAAAGCAGTCCTACGAGCAGGCGCTGGAGGTCACCCGCCATTGCCGCATCGGCTTTATCATCACCTACACCCTGAGCGCCGTGGCCAACACCGCCCGCCTGCAGGGCGACCTGGCCGGGTGCGCCAAGCAGTTGCAGAAGGCAATGGACCTGGCCGCGCAGCACGGGTCCGATTACGAGATCGGTTTGTGCCACACCTCCCTGGGTGTGCTGGCCAGCCAGATGGGCGACCTGGACGGCGGTCTGCACCACCTGAACGAGGCGGTCAGGCTCCTGGATGCCGGTGGCTTCCGGCGAGACCTGGCCGTGGCCTACCTGCACCGCGCCGGAACTGCTTTCCGGGCGGGCGACCGGCAGGCAGCCCGGGAAGACCTGGAACGGAGCCGAGTCCTGGCCGCGGCGTTGGGGTTCGACCAGTTCCTGGTGGTAGAGGGGCGAGAGTACCGGGATCTCGTCGACTATGCCCGGCAGCAGGCTCCGGACGATGACGCTCTGGCCAACCTGCGGCAGCGCATGGCCGCGCACCAGGCGCGGATTGCGGCCCAGCCGGAGCCGGTGCTGCACGTCCAGCCGGAGCCGGCCCTCAGGTTACTGGCCCTGGGCCCTCCTCAGGTCGAGCTTGACGGTCAGCCGGTGCAATGGACTACGCAGCAAAGCCGGGACCTTTTGTTCTTCTTGCTCCAGCAGCCGCGCGGCCTGCGCAAGGAAGAGCTGGGTGCCGTGTTCTGGCCCGACCATCCCCCGCGCAAACTGGACGGCATCTTTCGTTCGACGGTTTACCGCCTCCGGCGCTCGCTGTTTCGCGAGAGCATCGTCTTCGAAGACGGTCTGTATCGCTTTGATTGGCAGAGCGACTACTGGTTCGACGTCGAGCAATTCGAGGACGCGCTCGAAGAGGTCCCTCAGAAGTCTGTACCGGAACAGATTGAGCACCTGGAGGCGACGCTGCGCCTCTACCGGGGCGATTACCTGGAAGGTGTCTATGCCGACTGGTGTACCCTGGAACGGGAGAGGCTCCGAGAGCGCTGCCTGCGTGCCCGGGAGTCCCTGGCGGGTCTATACGTCGACGCCGGGGACCTGCACCACGCCATCGAGCAATATCAGCAACTCGTGGCGCAGGACCCCTACCGGGAGACAGCGCATCGTGAGCTGATGCGCTGGCACTTTCGCCTCGGTGATAGGGTAGCCGCCATCCGCCAGTACCACCTCTGCAGCCAGCTCTTGCGCGACGACCTGGGTCTAAGCCCTTCACCTGACACCGATGCCCTCTACCTGAAGATCATCGGTTGAGACGTAGACTCCGCGTGCTCTAGCGCCGGAAGCGTGCTGCCGGCCTGGACGGGACAGATCGTCGGATCGGTCCCTTTTTGTCGTTGGCATCTCGATATCAACTTTGTAGCCTCATCATAGCCCACAGATAGCGAAAACCGCAAAGCCAGCTCCTGGTGACTCGATTGGTGAGTGTCTTGGTGAGTGACGTCGAGTATTCTGGCGTCGACATCAATGAGGAGAAGGAGGTTCAACAATGAACAAGCTTAATCTTCTGTGGGTGCAGCACGTGACACCCGGTAACCGCAAGGCTCTCTTTATCCTGTTGGCCCTGGTCGCCCTTGCCGTGGCCGGAGGGGCCCCGGGCACGTCGGGCGGAATTGGAGGGCTGTGAGCCTTCCCTAAATAGGAGGCCGAAACTGCCTGCAAGAGGACCATTGCCTCTTCGATCCCTGACTCTCTGTAGGCCGCGGCTCTTTATTTCTACACGCAGGCTTCGGAGAATCCTCCGACAGCGGAGGAGGGCGATCGCCGGGGGCAGTCCCAGAGGGAGTGCCCCCGCCGCGCTTACCCCGGGTTTCTCCCGTGCGGACCGAACGAACGTCACGACCCGGGAGGCGGAAACGCGGTCAGGCGCAGGCCGGGCGTGCCCTGGTACTGGTGCCGTAACATGATCCTGGCGCTGGCCGTCGTCCTGGGTTTGGGCCTGAGCCTGGCCCGCCACGGCCCGGGAGCTCTCAGCCGGATCACGGGGCGGCCGCTGCATGCAGCCTGGCTGGCACCCGTGGCCCTGGCGTTGCAAATTCCGCTGCTGCGAGCGCCGTTCTGCCCTGTGGCGGAGGTCACGCTGCCGCAGGGGCTGTTCCTGCTCTCGCACCTGTTCTTGCTTGCCTTTGTGTGGCTTAATCGCCGGTTGGCCGGCATTCGGTTGGTCGGGGTGGGCGTTCTCTGCAATCTGCTCGTCATCTTGGCCAACGGTGGCTTCATGCCCATCTCGCCCCAGACCCTCGTCCGCATTAACCCCGGTGCCAGCCTGGAACAGTGCACCATTGGCTATCACTATGGCTTCTCAAAGGATGTTATTCTGGTGCAAGAGAATACCAGGCTGTGGCTCCTGTCGGACGCCCTCGTTCTCCCGGCACCCTTTCCCTGGCCCACCGCCTTTAGCCTGGGGGACCTGGTTCTTGGAGCAGGGATCGTCTGGCTCTTGCAGGGTGCCCGGCCGGGGCCCGCACCCTCCGGGGCCACGCTGGAGCGCATTTCTTCCGCCGCGTCCGGAGTTCATGGTTCAGCCAGGCGTGACAGCCAGAATCAGGACGCCAAGAAACGAATAGAAAGGAGATTCGTGAGATGATGCAACATAAAAGCCTCAACCAATTGTTGTGTGCCGCCACGGTCAACGGGCGCTTCCGAGAGATGCTTCTGCGAGATCCGGCACAGGCGATTGCCGCCGGCTATTTCGATCACAGCTTCCGCCTTACACCGGAAGAGCGCGACCTGGTGGTCGGGATCCAGGCCGGCAAGTTGGAAGATTTCGCTGCCCAGGTCTATCACTGGATGTCGGGCAACGGGAATGGGGCCAATGGCACCAATGGATACAACGGCCGCAACGGCAACGGCTTGAATGGCCGCAACGGCAGCGGGCAGAATGGCCACAATAGTCGACAGGAGTTGTTTGCCTCACTTACCGTGGTATCTTGATCGCCCGCTGGATCCTGGCGAGTTGTAGGTGACAATCGGTCCTGCCGTTCCCGCTCGTTTACGTCGTACGAGTTCGTTGGGGAGTGTGCTTGCATGGGCGAGAAAGCAGAAGGCCTTCTGGGTGAGGTACTGGAGAACCTGGCTGAGGGAGTGGCCATCCTCGACGACCGGGGGCAGTTGATCTTTGCCAACCGTGCCCTGGCACAGCTCGTGGGCCGCAATCCTCGGGAACTGGTTGGCCTGAACTGGATGAGCCTGCACGTGCAGAAGCCGCAGGTCCTGACGTCTGAGCCGAGAGAAGGGACTGGCTACCAGGAGAGCGCGCTCCGACACCGAAATGGGACCGCTGTGCCGGTCCTCATCAATCGCCGTGTCCTTCACGCTGCCCAGGGCGCCGTCCTGCTGACGTTCACGGCCGTGCAGGAAACCCAGGACCGGCAGGCGCGGTTACAGCAGATGGAAGAGATGGCGCGGACCAGCCAGCACGTTTCGAGCGTGGTCCACGAGATGAAAAACTCGCTGGCCATTCTCCTGCTGCAAACCAAGCTGCTCTCAACCAGGGCACGTTTGACCAGCGAAACGGGCGACGGCCTGGCTGTGGTGCAGGATCAGATCAGGCGCATGGCGCAGATGGTGGACAACCTGCGAACCTGTGCCGATCCCCTGGAGCCCTGCCTGGAGACGGTTGACGTTAACGAGCTGATCCGGCACACCGTCGAGCTGCAAACTCCGCAGCTCGAAATGGACGGCATCCAGGTGACCACCGATCTGGCTGCCGACTTGCCGCCGACCCAGGCCGATCCCTGGAAGCTGCAACAGGTCTTTGTCAACCTGATCTGCAATGCACGCCAGGCCATCCTGGCCCAGCAGGCCGGTGGCAGGCTGTACATCGCGGCCAGGGCCTACAGCGCCAACGGCGACGGCGCGGGCCGTATCCAGGTGCGTTTCGTCGACAGCGGCCCTGGAATCGCGCCAGAGCTCCTGTCTCGCATCTTCGAGCCCTTTTTCAGCACCAAGGACCCGGCGCAGGGCATGGGTCTCGGCCTGTCCATCTGCGACGAGATCCTGCGGCGGCACCGGGGCACCATCTGGGCCGAAAACAACCCCGAAGGGGGCGCAACCATCGTCCTGGAGCTGCCCGTCGTGAACCGGAGCCGCGAAGAGCCGGTGCCCCAGGTCCGGGCGCGGTCCGGGCAGCACAGGGGCCTCCTGCGTCGCCCCGAAGGCACCAGCAGCCGGGCCTGCACCGGATAGCGGCTGCTCGCCCGTTCCCGGTGCTCCTGAAGCCGCGCCAGGGCAGGCCGTGCCTCACCGGAACGTCACGTCGTCCACCAGGAGGCTGCTGAGCAGGCTGCTGTCGGTTTCGACCTCGATGCCCAGGTCCACCGTCTGCCCGGCATATGCCGCGAGGGAGACCGTGTGCTCCCTCCAGCCCCCCGTGTTGTTACTCTGGCACAGGTAGTATTGGTGCACCACTGCGCCGTTGATCCGCACGCGGGCGACGTCGCCAGCGCAACTGTCTTGCGACCCTATCCAATGCCAGTAGGACAGGATCGGCGTGCTGGCCGGCACGGTCACCTGCTGCTGGAGCAACGAAGTCTCGAGGTTGTCGCCGCCTAGCCAGGCAAGCCATTCTCCACTGTGGGCTGCCACGTCTGGCTTATCCTCGGTGACGATGAGATCCCAGGAATGGGTCGAGCTTTCCTGCCAGAACTCGGGTCCCAGCTCGAAATCGCCGTTACGGAGCGGAATCGGGGCGTAAGAGTCCGATCTTTCGACAAGGGGCAAGAACTGGCGGTGGTCCATGGTAACCAGGGGCAAGGTCTCGATGCGGTAGCTGCGCGGTTGGCAATGGGAGGGATTGTCCTCTGTTTGAGCCTGGTTCGTCAGCACGGCGACAACGCTGCTGCAGCCGCTGGGGTTGTAGCTGGCCAAAGAGGTCGACCCGCCGCTGCCGGCAACCTGGGGAAAGGGAGTGATTACGAGGGCTGCACCGGTGTCGCATACCACGCTGCCCCGCAGTTGGCCGCCGGAAGCCTCGTTTCGAAGGGTCACCCTGTACGGGAGGGTGCCGGCGGGCAGGCCGACCCAGTTCAGGCTGTAATTGTCGGCCAGGCTGCCGTTGTAGCTGCTACCAATGCTCGCCACTGCGCCGTGGACGGCCGTCGGGCCGGCGGTGGCGACGTAGGCGCTTCCTTCCTCGAAGCAGTAGGGCAGCGCGTACCCGCCGGCACACATCTTGTTGAACTTGACGGCGATGGCGTAGGCGTGGTAGGCGTCGGCCAGGGTGGTACCCTTGTTCACCAGGGCGCCGTTCAACGCCGAGAGCATGTTGCTCGTGGCGCTCTGGCTGGTCGCCTCCCAGAAGTCCTGCAGGATCTGCTCGCCCCCGCCGGCGGTCCCGCAGCCGTAAGGCTCGGTGAGGCCGCGGAATGTGATCCAGTAGTCATAGACGGAGTGGGGATCGTCGGGATCGTACTCGCCCATGCACGTCTCAAAACTGGGCCAGAGGTAGAAGTAGTTGTCGTTGGCCGCGTCAAAGACCTCGTCCTCCATCCAGGTCGAGCTGGCCTCGGCGAAGGAGAGATCGGGCGCGTTGGAACCAGTAATGGCCCCGTAGCCGAACTGGATGGAGTGGTTGAACTCGTGGGCTACAGTGGCCTGCATGGCATGCAACGGGGTGCCGCCAAAGTCGCTGTAATCGCGGTTCAGCACCATGCAGGTGGCGTATGCGTCCTGATCGTTCCAGGGCGTGTTGGGGTTGTTGGGCACCAGGCCGGCGTGGGTGCCCCCGGTGGACACGTAGCCGTACAGGCCCCATTCCAGGGTGTCGATGCGCACGTGGTAGAGGTTGCCTGGCGGCGGGTTGGACGGCAATACCGGCGGCGCTGCCCAGCCGAAAGTGATTACCTCCGTAGCCCAGGCGGTGTCCAGGGTGCTGGCATACGAGTCGATGCTCAGGCCGCCGCCAATGGTCCCGTACTGGATGTGAAAGTAGGAGGTGTTGCGGATGTTGGCCAGCGATGCGACCGAGTCGTCACACGTTCCGGCCAGGAGGGCCTCGATCTCGGCGCGCTCCGGGCTGGCTGCCATGGCCCTGGTCGCGGTGCGCAGGCGCAGCAGGGGGAGGGTTCCGTCCCAGGGAACCGGGCTGCGATAGCGTTCGGGAAGCTTGTCGGGGGCCCTCAGGGCATAGGCCAGGTATAGCTGGGCGGTCTCGTAGGCGATCTCGCCCCGCTCCCGGGCGGCCTCGATCAGCTCGGCAGTGTTCAGCCCATCTCGCCACTCTCGGGGCTGCGACCCGGCCTGCGTCACGGGGACGATCCCCGCGGCCAACAGTGCGACGAATAGAACGATCCTGGGAACGATCTTGAGGGCCGGTGGTTTCATGTTCCTTTCTCCTCTTTGGTATAGACCCAGCGATGGGTTGAGGATGGTTCTGTTGGACGATGCGCTACGGAATAAGAATGAGCCGCACGTCTGCGGCTCATTCTACTCTCCATTGCGGAAAAATGCAAACCCGGCCCGGGGGCCAAGGGTGTTGCTACCCACTCAGGGCTTGCGGGCTCTAACCTTGACGCTGGCGATCTTGCGGCCGAGGTCCGCGGGCGACACCCCCGCTTCGGCCAGGAGTGCGGATGCCTCCGCCTCGGCCGCGGGGCGTCCATCCTCACCCGCGAGCAGCTCCATGGCCTGCTCGGCCTCGGCCTGGGCATAGTCCCGCGAGATGACCTCCACATCCTCAAAACCGGCAGCCCGGATCTTGTCCAGGTAGACTTTTTCGTCCAGCGCTCCGGCAACGCAGCCGGCCCACGCGTCGAGGCGGCTGCGGATAGCTGGCGGCAGATCCCCATCCACGACAATGTCCGAGATGCTCATGCGCCCGCCGGGACGCAGGACGCGATAGACCTCCTGGAACACCGCGTCTTTGTCGGGCGCGAGGTTGACCACGCAGTTCGAAATGATGACGTCCACCGAGGCGTCGGGCAGGGGGATGTCCTCTATCTCGCCGAGACGAAACTCAGCGTTCGTGGCCCCCACCTTCTTGGCATTTGCCTGGGCCAGCCGGATCATGTCCGGCGTCATGTCCAGCCCGATGACCCTCCCCTGGGGACCGACCAGGCGGGCGGCCAGGAAGCAGTCGATCCCGCCGCCGGAGCCAAGGTCGAGGACGACTTCGCCCGGCTGTAGCTCGGCCACGGCGATAGGGTTGCCGCAGCCCAGAGATGCCTGGGTCACGGTCTCGGGCAGGCCACCCACCTCGTCGGCCGAGTAAAAGCGCTCGGCCCCGCACGTGGCCTCTGCTTCCAGCTTTTGCGGGCCGCAGCAGCTCGAGCCCTGCCCTGAGCCACAGCAGCCTCCCCTTGCCGGCTGGCCGCCAAACTGCCGCGCCACCCCGCCGTATGCCTCTCGCACGGCCTCCTTGATCTCGGCCGCACTCGCGATATTCGCCTCGCTCATAAGAGTCTCCGCCTTTCGATATATATATTTAAATATGTCGATGTATTCGCGTAAAAAAAGGCCTTCTGCCGCTATGCCTCGCACACGCCCTGGGCGTCAAACTTGTTGATGAGCAAGCCACAGCACTGCACGACGTTTTCGTGGTCGGTGGCATAAAAGACCTGCTTGCCCTCGCGGCGGCTGGTCACCAGGCCCATTTGCTTCAGAACGTTCAGGTGGTGGGAGATGGTTGGCTGAGAGACGCCAAAGGCAGCGACGATGTCGTTGACCGGCATCTCTTTTTCCAGCAGCATCTGCAAGATCTGCTGCCGTGTATCGTCGGCCAGTGCCTTGCAGAACTCGACGCAATCGATGGTCACAACGGCTCAGCCTCCAATTCATAGACATTTATCAATGTGTCTATATGATACCATGGATCGGCATTTCTGTCAAGGGGGATCTTTTTGACGGCCGGCGATCTTGTTGTTATAATTCTTTTATGCTTGACCTGTTGCTTTTTGTGAACGCGGGGAAGGAGGGCTGGGCGTGACTGCCCGGCCCGGCCTGGTCGTCCTCTTTGGCTCCGGCGAGACCCTGCCGGCCGGGCAGAAGGTCTTTGACTGGCTGTTCCGGCGCCTGGTGGCTCCGCTGCGCGTTGCCATCCTGGAGACGCCTGCCGGATTCGAGCTGAACTCGGAGCGGGTGGCGGGGCGCATCGGCGAGTTCCTGGAGCAGCACCTGCAGAACTACCAGCCCGAGGTTACCCTGGTGCCCGCGCGACGGCGCGGCACTCCCTTTAGCCCCGAGCTGCCCGAGATCGCCGGGCAGCTCGTGGGCGCCGACGTCAGTTTTTTGGGGCCCGGCAGCCCGACCTATGCCGTCCGCCAGTTGCGCGACAGCCTGACGTGGCACACGCTGCAAGCAGCCCACCGCCTGGGGACCGCCGTCGTCATGGCCAGCGCCGCCGTCGTCGCTGCCGGCAGCCACACCCTGCCGGTGTACGAGATCTACAAGGCCGGCCACGACCTTCACTGGCAGAAAGGGTTGGGTTTCTTTGAGCCCTACGGGCTCCGTCTTGTGTTTGTTCCCCATTGGAACAACCGGGATGGCGGCAGCGAGCTGGACACGAGCCGCTGCTACATGGGCCGGGTGCGCTTTGATGAGCTGTTGGGGCTTTTGCCTGCCGGCCACCTGGTGGTCGGCCTCGACGAGCTGACGGCCCTGGCTATCGACCTGGCCGGTGGAGTCTGCCACGTCCTGGGCCAGGGCGGCGTGACGCTCCTGTCCGACGGCGACGAGCGACGCTTCGAGACCGGCACGGCGCTACCCCTGGCCGAGCTGGGCGCCGCGCGCCTGCCCCCGCCCGGGCTTGGATTGCCGGCCGGGCTCCTGGACTCGACCCGGGAACGAATGGACAAGCAGAACGCCGCAGCGGTGGCCCCCGCCCCGGTCCGCCGCCTGCTGGAGGAGCGCGAGGCGGCCCGCGCCCGGCGCGACTGGGAGTCGGCGGATGCCCTCCGTGACCAGCTCCTGGCCCTGGGCTGGCGCGTCCAGGACACGCCGGACGGTCCGCGCCTGGAACCGGCAGGCTAGACGGGGACAGGCACTCGCGCACCACCGGAAGGGGCGCAACCCGCAGTTGCAGCCCGCAGTCTGATCCTCAAGGGGATGGAGATGCACGATGGCAAACTGGCATGAACTGGAAACTGAACAGGTCCTGGCCCAGGTCAAGTCCGACGGCGCCGCCGGGCTGACCACAGCCGAAGTAGAGCGCCGGCTGGAAGAGCACGGCCCCAACGAGCTCGTGGAGCGCGGGGTCAAGAGCCCGTGGCGCATCCTGTGGGAGCAGCTCACCGCGACCATGATTCTGATCCTCATCGTTGCCGCCATCATTTCTGGTTTTCTTGGCGACTGGAAGGACACCGTCGCCATCCTGGCCATCGTCATCCTCAACGCTGTCCTGGGCTTTAGCCAGGAATACCGGGCTGAGAAGGCCATGGCCGCCCTGAAGAAAATGGCGGTGCCGACCGTGCGAGTGCGGCGCGATGGGCACGTGGCCGAGGTCCCGGCCAGCTCCCTGGTGCCCGGCGACCTTGCCCTCCTCGAGGCCGGTGTCGTGGTCCCTGCCGACGGACGCCTGCTGGAGGCCGTGAACTTGCGCGTGGAGGAGGCGTCCCTCACCGGCGAATCGGAGCCGGTAGAAAAGCACACGTCGCCGCTGTCGCGTCCGGGCGCGGCGGTGGGCGACCGGGTGAACATGGCCTACATGGGCACTGTGGTTACCTACGGCCGGGGCACGCTGGTGGTCACCGAGACGGGCATGAACACCGAGCTGGGACGCATCGCCGACATGATCCAGGGGGTGGAGCGCGCCGCGACCCCGCTCCAGGTCCGCCTGCAGCAGTTGGGCAGGGGCCTGGCCATCGGAGCCCTGGGCATCGTGGCCATCGTCTTTGTCCTCGGCCTGCTGCGGGGCGAAGACCTGCAGTTAATGATCCTGACGGGCATCGGTATGGCCGTCGCCGCCGTGCCCGAGGGCCTGCCGGCCGTCGTAACCGTGGCCCTGGCCCTGGGGGCACAGCGGATGTTGCACCGCCAGGCCCTTATCCGCAAGCTGCCGGCCGTGGAAACCCTTGGCTCGGTGACCGTCATCTGCTCCGACAAGACGGGCACCCTCACCGAGAACCGCATGACCGTCACCGTCCTCGACGTGCTGGGCGAGACCCAGCGGGTAGAGACCCTGTTGCGGAAGGGTGTGCCTGTCATCGACGCCCAGGCGCCGCCAGACCAGCCCCCCACCGTCCGCAGCCTGGTCTTTCTTGCCACGGCCGCGGCCCTGGCCAGCGATGCGACCCTGGAGCCCGCCGAGAAGGGAGATGGCGGCTACAACGTCGTCGGCGATCCTACCGAGGGTGCCCTGGTGGTGGCCGCGGCACAGATGGGCCTGCCCAAGTACGAGCTCGAAGAGCGCTGGCCCCGCGTGGCCGAAGTGCCCTTTACCTCGGAACGCAAGCGAATGACCACCGTCCATCGCGCTGGCCCCCCGGAGGAGGGTGCCGAGACACCCTGGTGTGGGCACGAGTACGTTGCCTTTGCCAAGGGCGCCGTCGACAGCCTGCTGGATATCTCGGACCGGGCCTGGGCGGGCGACGAGGCGGTGCCGCTGACCGACGACCTGCGGCAGCGCATCGTTGCTGCCAACGACCGCATGGCGGCCGAGGGCCAGCGGGTGCTGGGCGCCGCCTTCCGCTGCCTGGATGCCGGTTTTGACGAGGCCGACGAGGCCGGCCTGGAACAGCAGATGATCTTTGTCGGCCTGGTGGGCATGATCGACCCGCCCCGGCCCGAAGTCCGCGACGCCGTCCAGACGGCCATGGGTGCGGGCATTCGCCCGGTCATGATCACCGGCGACCATCCCCTGACAGCCCGGGAGATTGCCCGGCAATTGGGCATCGCCACCGAGGATGCGGAAACGCTGACCGGGGAGCAATTGGCCAGGATGAGCGTCGAGGATCTGGAAGGCGTCGTCCAGGAGGTGCCTGTCTATGCCCGGGTGTCGCCCGAGCACAAGCTCAAGATCGTACAGGCCCTTCAGGACCTGGGCCACATCGTTGCCATGACGGGCGACGGGGTCAACGACGCCCCTGCCCTGAAAAAGGCCGACATCGGCGTGGCCATGGGCATCACCGGCACCGACGTCTCCAAGGAGGCGGCGGACATGGTGCTCCTGGACGACAACTTTACGACCATCGTTGCCGCAGTGCGCGAGGGCCGGGTCATCTATGACAACATCCGCAAGTTTATCAAGTACACAATGACCTCTAACGCGGGCGAGATATGGGTCATGCTCCTCGCACCCTTCCTCGGCATGCCGCTGCCCCTGTTGCCGCTCCAGATCTTGTGGGTGAACCTGGTGACCGACGGCCTGCCCGGCCTGGCCCTGGCCGTGGAGCCGGCCGAGCGCCTGACCATGCGCCGGCCGCCCCACGACCCGCAGGAGAGCATCTTTGGGCGCGGGCTGGGGGTCTATGTGCTGTGGGTCGGGCTGCTCATGGGCCTGGTCTCCCTTGGCCTTGGCTTCTGGGCATGGGGGACGGACCGGCCCAACTGGCAGACCATGGTGTTCACTACCCTGACGCTGTCGCAGATGGGGAACGTGCTGGCCCTCCGCTCCAACCGCGAGTCGCTTTTTACCCTCGGCTTGCTCTCCAATAAGCCCCTGCTGGGCGCCGTCGCCCTGACCTTTGTCCTGCAGATGGCCGTGGTGTACGTGCCCTTCCTGCAAGATCTGTTCAACACCTCAGCGCTGTCGCCGGCCGATCTGGGCATCAGCCTCCTCCTCAGCACGGTTGTCTTCTGGGCAGTGGAGCTGGAAAAGCTCCTGGCGCGCCGGCGCGAAGGGCGAGCCGGCGCTCCTGTGGGCTCCGAGGGGCAGGGCGAGGCAGCTCTGTGAGCCTGCCACCCGGCGACGACCCGGCCACGGGCGAGGCCGAAGGACTGCGGGAACGCGTGGGCCAGTCTCGCGTGGCGGTTGCCGGCGAGGAAGAGACGCCGCGCGCGGGCCTCTGGGCCCGGCGCGCCCTCCGCATTCTGGGCTTTGTCCTGGCGGTGTCCCTGTTCGTGGTGGGCATTGAGCTCATCAAGGAAGGCGCCTCGGAGGCGGCCATGCTCGTCGCGCGCTTTGTCGAGCTGGACAGTATGACCAACGCCCTGGGCTTTGGCTGGCTGGCGGCCTATGCCGCCATGAGCGGCTCGCCGGTGGCTGCCGTCAGCGTCGCCTTTGTGGCCACCGGGGTGATCTCGCGCCTGGCGGGCCTGGCCATGATCGTCGGCTCGCGCCTGGGCGCCTCGTTTATCGTGCTCTTTGTCGGCTTTGTGTACGTCTTGCGCGGCCATGAGCGGCGCAGCGGGCTGTCGATGGGACTGCTCTCCCTGGCAGTGACCATCAGCACCTACCTGCCCGCCCTGGCCCTGGGCGCCTGGCTGCTGAACACGGGCCTCCTCGACGAGGTCGAGTTTGGATGGGGCGCCTTTCTCAACTCCTTCCTCGACGTGTTCCTGCAGCCCATCGTCGGCGCGCTGTCGGGCTGGCTGCCACAGTGGGTCGTGATGCTCCTCGGGCTCGGCGTCCTGTGGTTTGCCTTCTTCCTGTTCGACCGGGCCCTGCCGTCGCTAGACCTTGAGAGCAGCCAGTTTGCCCTGGTGTCACGCCTGGTCTACCGGCCCCTGGTCATGTTCCTCCTGGGCGCGGCCCTGACCCTCGTCACGCTCTCGGTTTCGCTCTCCCTCAGCCTCCTGGTGCCCTTGTCGGCCCGGGGCTACGTGCGGAGTGAGAACGCCATCCCCTACATCATGGGCGCCAACATCACGACGTTCGTCGATACGCTGCTGGCGACGGTGCTCCTGGGCAGCGGCGATGCGTTTACTGTCGTGCTGACCAGCATGGTGAGCGTCAGCGCCGTCAGCCTGCTGATTCTGTTGTTGTTCTTCCGTCACTATGAGCGAGGGGTGTTGGCCCTGGTGCAGCGCACCACGGGCAGCAACCTCAGCCTGGGGCTGTTCCTGGCGACGATCCTCGTCGTGCCACTGCTGTTGTTGTTGATCTGATGGAGAGTCCGATGCGAATCCTACTTTGTACCGACGGTTCCGAGCACGGGCAGGCCGCCCTGCGCTTTGGCAGCCTCATTGCGCGTGCCTCGTCCAGGCCGGCCACCATCCTGGGTGTCCTCGAAGACCCGAACGAGCGAGCGCTCCTGGACCGCGCCCTGGCGCAAGGGCAGGAATGGCTGGCCGGCGCGCCGGCCCCCGAGCTAAAGGTGCGCAAGGGGCATCCCGCCGAAGAGATCCTGAAAGAAGCGGAGGCCGGCTCGTATGACCTTGTGGTGCTTGGCGCCCGCGGCCGGCGGGGCATCACCCGTTTCCTCATGGGCTCCACGGCCGAGCGCATCGCCCGCCACAGCGAGCTCCCGGTGCTCATCGTGCGCGGCTGGCTGCCCAAGATCGAGAAGGTGCTGATCTGCACGGCCGCCGGCAAGCCGGGCCTGGCCGCGGTGGAGACGGGCGGCAAACTGGCCTCCCTGGTGGGCGCCGAGGTCACCGTGCTCCACGTGATGTCACAGGTGCCGGCTACTTATCTCTCGACCCGCGGCCTGGAAGACCTGGAGGGACGGGCCGACGAGCTCATGGCCCACGGCAGCCGCGAGGGGCTGCACCTCAAGCAGGCCCTGGCGCTCCTGGGCGACATGGGCGTCAAGGCCCGGGCGCGGGTGCGCCACGGCCTGGTGGTGGACGAGATCATGGACGAGGCGTGTGGCCAGCCCTACGACGTGGTGGTCATCGGCACGCACATTGCCGCCGGCTGGATGCGCTTTCTGCTGGAGGACGTGACGCGCCAGCTCATCACTTGCATCGACCGGGCCATTCTCGTGGCCAAGGCGCCGGCAGACGCGAGGGAGAGCCACTAACCCGCCCCGGCGAAGGGCCCTTGGCCCGGGCACACGTTCGGAGTTTGGCTTATTCTCTGATTGCTATTTCATATCTCGACTACTGATTCTATCGTCTTTCAAAGAGCACTTCCGGATATTGAGCAGACGGCCCATCGAGCAGCGGCGCCGGGCGGCCCTTCAGATGCCGCTCGAAAAAGGTCAGCGTGTAGGCGTTCAGGATGGCGTGGGACCGCTCGGCCGGGAGCAGCCCGGAGAAGCCTAGCCTCCCGGCGATGGGCGACCAGGACGGGACGTCGGTAAAGTCGATGTGAAAGATGCCGGGCACTCGAAGAAAGTAACCATCGCCCGGCAGGCTGTCGTACACTGCCCGCATGCTGGTCTGGTGGATCTCGATCTCGTACTCCGGCCAACCGCCGGCGCGCTCCCTTTCCAGCCGCATCGTCTCCGCGTCGCGGGTGATGATCATTGTTGGCTGCCGCAGGCCGTCGCGGACCACGCCGACGGGCATGGGGGCATCCATGAACAGGCAGGCGCGCAATTGTGGCGCCAGACGGCAGGACTCGGCGGCGACGATGCCGCCGAGCGAAACGCCAAAGGTGCCCGCGCGCTCCAGGTCCAGCCGCCCGGTCAGGATGCCGTGCGGGTCTTCCCGGTTCAGGTCGGCCAGCCGATCCAGGGTAAAGATGACGTCCTGGGCGAGGTACGGGATGATACCCTCGGGGAACGCCCTCCCGTGCAACGTTGGCGCGGTTTCCGACGGGAGGTAGCTCTGGAGAACCAGTGGTTTCGATTGGTCTACGGGTAACCCGGCTGCCTGGCGGCCGTCGGGAAAGACCACCGCCGCAGCAGCGTATGGCTGATCGATGGCCGCGACGATGTAGCCGTGCGACACCAGCTCCTCCACCTGGAAGGTGTTCATCTGGCGAAAGCCACCAAGCCCTTCCAGGAAGAGCAACACCGGGTAGTTGGGCTCCTCGTCTGCCACGGGCGCGGACGGGATGGCGTTCGTGGTGACGTGCCGCAGGTGCCCGAAGGCGAACCCCGGCAGGTGGGCCAGCCGGGCCAGCCCCGGGGCAAGGGCCCCGACGCCTTGCATGTAGGGCGCACGCGCGGATGAGGTTTCCCCCCGAGCCGGGTACCAGATCTGGACCATCAGCTCCCGACGGGCGCTCGGCTCACTGAAGATCTCGGGACGGCTCGTATCGACCCAGTGGTAGGTCAGCGTGCCAATTCGGTAGGGCCCGCCCGGAGGTGGAAAGCGAAAGACGGGGGCCAGCAGCGGCAAAGCGATAGAGACCGGCAGCCCGACGATGCCAACGCCGGCGACGAGGCCGCGGACCAGCCGGCTGGACAGGTTGCCGGACGGCCCGGCTTTGGCCAACAGCCAGGCAAAGAAAAAGAGCCCGGCCAGCCCGTACGCCGGGACCATCTGCCAGCGAGTACCCTCCAGCAGGGCCTGGACGCCGGCCACCGGCAGCGCCGCCGGCGCGGAAAGGCGCATCCAGCGCACGGCGCGGGGCAGCCGGAATGCCAGGCTGAAGAACGCCAGCAGGTTTGCAAGCGATAACAGGACTTCCAAGAGTCTCATCTCCTGTCCTCCTTACTCGGAGATGGTGGCCGCCGGCGGAGTGTCCACCGCGGCGAGCGTCGGAACTCGTTCATGCCCGGCTTTCCGCGAGCCAAGACCCGCGGCAAGCCGGGGGTGAGAGATGAGTGTGTGGTTGCGTCGGACGCTCAGGTCGTGGCGTCGAGCCCGGACTCGGCGACAAAGCGCTCCAGGGTCTCCAGGGCGCGCCGGGCATAGGCCGCGTAGCGTGCGCGCTTGTTGCGCACGGGAGGATCGAGGGGCGGCAGCAGCCCGAAGTTGGCCTTCATGGGCTGAAACCCCTCCGGGTTGGCGCCCGACACATAGTGGCACAGGGCGCCGATCATGGTTTCGGGTGGCGGGGCCACGGGCTCTTGCCTGGCGGCCAGCCGCGCGGCGTTCACGCCGGCCACCAGCCCGCTGGCCACGGACCCGATGTATCCTTCGGTGCCCGCGATCTGCCCGGCGAAAAAGAGGTCGGGCCGCTCGCGAAGCTGCAACGTGGGCTTGAGCAGGGCCGGGGCACTGACGTAGGTGTTGCGGTGCATCTGCCCGTAGCGCACGAACTCGGCCCCGGCCAGGCCGGGAATGAGGCGAAAGACCCGCTCCTGCTCCCCCCACTTCAGGTTGGTCTGAAAGCCCACCATGTTGTACAGCGTGGCCGCCTGGTTGTCCTGTCGCAACTGGACCACGGCATACGGCCGGCGGCCCGTGCGCGGATCGGTGAGGCCCACGGGCTTGAGCGGGCCAAAGGCCAGGGCGCGCGGCCCGCGCCGGGCCAGCTCTTCGACGGGCAGGCAGGCTTCGAAGAAGCGGGGGTCCTCGCGCTCAAATTCGCGAAGGGGGATCGTCTCGGCGGCCAGGAGCGCTTCCACAAAGTGCTCGTACTCTTCTTGGTTCATGGGGCAGTTGAGATAGTCGCCCTCTTCCTCAGCCTCGCCATAGCGGCTGGCGCGAAAGGCGATGGACATGTCCACCGACTCGGCGCTGACGATGGGCGCCATGGCGTCGTAGAAGTAGAGGTGCTGCGAGCCGGTGAGGGTTGCGATCTGGTCGGCCAGGGTGGGGGCCGTCAGGGGGCCGGTAGCAATGATCACCAGCCCCTCGCCCGGGATGGAGGTCACCTCCTGGCGGCGCAACTCGATGCGTGGGTGGGCCACCACGCGCTCGGTCACCAGGGCGGCAAAGGCCTCGCGGTCGACGGCCAGCGCACCGCCCGCGGGCACGGCGGTGGCGTCGGCGCAGGCCACCACCAACGAGCCCAGGCGGCGCAGTTCGTCCTTCAGCAGCCCGGGGGCCCGGTCCGGCAGGTTCGAACCCAGGGAATTGGAGCAGACCAGCTCGGCCAGCCGGTCGGTGACGTGGGCAGGCGTGTTGCTGCCGGGACGCATTTCGTACAGAATGACCCGCAGCCCGCGCCCCGCCGCCTGCCAGGCCGCCTCGCTGCCCGCCAGCCCACCGCCAACCACCGTCAAGGACCTCATCTCAGCCATTGTGCACCAATCCTGAGGGCAGGGTCAGGGCGAGCAGTTCGGCGATCTGGACCGCGTCAAAGGGCTTGTCCAGGTAGGAGTGGACGCCAAGGAGCCTGGCCTGTTCCTCAAGCTGTGGCGTGCCGTAACCGGTCATGAGGACCACGGGCACGTTGGTGTCCAGGTAGCGGAGCCCCCGGATCAGCTCCATGCCGCCGACGCCGGGCATGCGCAGGTCGGCAAAGATCAGGTGGTAGGTGGCGCCCGCCAGGCAGCTCAAGGCCTCTTCGCCGGAGTGGGCAATGTCCACCGTGGCGTCCGGTACCTCAAGGAGCAGCACCTCGCGCAGAAATTGCGTCAGTTGTTTTTCGTCGTCGACGATCAGAATTCGGGCGGGCATGGGCGAAACCTCCTGCCGGCATTATACCACACGCTTCCAGGCGCAACAAAACTTTACAAACGGTTGCTTTGTGCTATACTGAGAACCTGGAGGAACCTATGCGAGCTGTAGATATCATTGCCCGCAAGCGAGACGGCCTTGCACTGACTGCCGAACAGATCGATTTCTTTGTCCAGGGTTTCACCCAGGACACCATTTCCGATTACCAGGTTTCGGCGTGGCTGATGGCCGTCGTTCTGCAGGGCATGGACCCCCAGGAGACCATCGACCTGACCATGGCCATGGTGCGCTCCGGCGAGCAGTTGAACCTGGAGGATATCGCGTCCTTTGTAGTGGACAAGCATTCCACAGGGGGCGTGGGCGACAAGACGACTCTCGTAGTGGCTCCCCTGGTGGCGTCGGCAGGGGTCTACGTGGGCAAGATGTCGGGCCGGGGACTGGGATTTACGGGGGGCACCCTCGACAAGCTGGAGTCGATCCCCGGCTTTCGGGCCGACCTGAGCATCGAGGAGTTTCGGGCCCAACTGGCCAGCATTGGGCTGGTGGTCACGGGGCAGTCGGGACGCCTGGTGCCGGCGGACGGCAAGCTCTACGCCCTGCGCGACGTGACGGCCACGGTTAATAGCCTGCCTCTCATTGCCAGCTCGATCATGAGCAAAAAGATTGCCGCGGGCACCAACGGCATCGTCCTCGACGTCAAGCTGGGACACGGCGCGTTCATGCAGACCGAAGCGGAGGCCCTGGAGCTGGCTTCGCTCATGGTGCGCATCGGCACCAAGGTGGGCCGGAAGGTGCGTGCCCTCCTCTCGGACATGAGCCAACCCCTGGGCCGGGCCGTGGGCAACGCCCTGGAGTTGCGGGAGGCCCTCGACACGCTGCACGGTCACGGGCCGGCCGACTTTCGCCAGCACTGCCTGGCCCTCGCCAGCCAGATGATGATGGTGGCCGGCGGTGCGGAGAGCGCCACCATCGCCGAGGAGGAGCTTGGTCATCTCCTCGACAACCGCCAGGCCTTGGCCAAGTTCCGGACGTGGATCGAAGCTCAGGGCGGCGACGTGGCATACGTTGACGATCCGTCTCGCCTGCCGGCGGCCAAGATCAGCCGCGAGCTGCCGTCGCCACGCACAGGGTACGTTGCTGCCCTCGACGCCCGGGAAGTGGGCCTGACGTCCATGCTGCTGGGAGGTGGCCGCGCCAAAAAGGGCGATTCCATCGACCACGCCGTGGGCGTGGTTCTCCACGCCAAGATCGGCGATCGCGTGGAAAAAGACCAACCGCTGTTGACGCTGCATGCCAACGACGAGGGCAAGCTTGCCGGCGCCCAACAGCGGCTCCTGGCCGCCTACGAGTGGAGCGACGAGCCGGTCGATCCTCCGCCACTCATCCACCGCGTCGTGACATAATCCAGCCGAGCAGAACACCACGCTGCCCAAGTTCTGGCCATCCGTTCAGTGGCGGCATACCCGGGAACACGGATAGGACGACTGACGTCTCATAGTTGCGATCCGTAAGGGATGCCGATACCGACTCGTCATCGACCGAGGCGGCAGCCCACAGGAGGACCGGATGCGTGTCATGAGAAGCCTGGCTTTTGTGGTCATTCTGGGTTTGTCGGCCTGCGCCACCGGGTCGGGGCTGCAGGTGCGGCCGTCGACTGTGACCGCATCCGTGGCTACCCCCACGCCAGTCGATCGGCTCGCGTCCCCGGCTCCCACCGGCGACGCGGTCGCCTCGCCCACGGCCCTGGATGCGACCGTCACCCCCACGGCCCCGGACGCCACCATGGCCCCCACGGCTCTGGACGTGACCGTCGCCTCTACGTCCCTGGCGCCTGCCGGTGCCGGTGAGTTGCTGCCGGCGCCCCGGCGCACACTTCATTTCCACATCCCGGCCGGGAACAGCTACGAGCCCAAGGCCATGGCCATTCACCCCGGGCTTGACCGTGTTTACATCCGAACCGACGACTTTCAAGTCGGCCAAGGCCTGGTCACGGCCATCGATCTCGCCAGCACGCAGGTGGTGGCGGTTGTGGCGACGGCCCCCGATTCTGCCAGCGACGGAGACATGGCCGTCGACACCGTCCGCGACAGGGTCTATGCCGTCAACGCGGGCATGGCGACGGCCAGTGTGCTCGATGCCCGAACACTGGGCATCATCGGTACCCTGCCGGACGTTGGCCTGCTCACGCTTGATGAGGCTGGCGGCCGGGTGTACGTGGCCGGCGCGGAAAGCCTGCGCGTGCTCGATGCGGAGGGATTCGAGACGCTGGCGCAGGTTCCGCTGCCGGGTTGCGCCTTATGGCTGGAACTGGGCTTGAACCCGGCTGCCGGGCGTCTCTACCTGGCCGGCATGTGCCCCGACGGCAACAGGTTGTTCGTATACCACGCTGCCGATCTGGCGCAGCTCGTTTCCGTGCCATTGAGCGGCGGACCTGAAAGCCTGGTCGTGCACCAAGCCGGGGGGCGGGTGTTTGTCGCGCTGAATGGCGGAAGCAACAGCCTGGTGTCCATGCTGGACGCGGACGGCCGGCTGCTGGAGGAACGCGATGAGGGCCGGTGGGCGGGGCGAATTGGCCTGGCACTGGACGACGACGGCCGGCGGCTTTTCATGGCTCACGAGTCTTGCACAGATCACCACGTCACCGTCATCGACCCCTCGACCTGGCAGCGAATGGCGACAATTCCGCTTTTGCATTCACCCTACTCGCTGACCTGGGATGCCCACAATGGCCGTCTTCTGGTTAGCCACCCTGCGAGGAACGCGGTCAGCATAGTGGATGTAGAATCCGGGCGGGTGGCGGCTATCGCGGCGACGGCCATGGAGTTGCTGGATCTCGAGGTCGATCCGGAGCGGGGTCACGTGTATATCATCGATCGGGCCGGGCGGCTGAGGGTCCTGGACTCGGACACCGATGTCGAGCTGGCTATCTTGATGGCCCAGGGCAGCGTCTCGGTTGATGGTCCGCACGGCCGTGTGTATACGGGCAGCCGCGAGCGTGACGTTCCGGTGCGTGTATTCGACGCCGGGCGACTGGAGAAGATCGGCATAATCCCGCTGCTGGGCAGCGAGCCGGTGGCGGATCCCCACTCGGGCGGCCTGTACCTCGTCCGCGACGGCGTGTATATTGCCAGCCTGGAGACTATGACCGTGACCGGCGTCCTCTCGGACACGCTGCCACCGCCAGAACGCTGGAATCCGAGTCCAAGGGCGGTGGGGGCCACGGTCGATCCTGGAACCGGTCGCCTGTTCGTCGTGATGAACACCGGCAGCACCAGCACCAGCAATCGCAACTACTTGAACGTCTACGAGTCACTCAGCCACGAGAAGATCGCCGAGCTCGAGATCAGTGTGGACTATCTCGACGTGGATCCGGCTAGCGGCCGGGCCTACGTGTCGCAATCATGGATGAGCCGTGGCTCGATCATCCTATTGGAGGACGGCCGGACGGTCATCGCACGGCTGGAAGGCCCGACCGGAGGGTTGCGTGTTGACCCGGATCTCGGCCGGCTGTACGTCGCCGCGAAAAGCATGGACGAGCCGCCCCGGCTGCTCGTGCTCGATGCCGGGCGCCTGGAGATCCTGGGCGCCGTGCCGCTGCCTGCCGAATTGACACTCTACGCCCTCGACCCCCGGCGGCACCTGCTGTACCTGGCGAGCTATGACGGACAGGTGCAGATCTGGTCTGCCGCGGGCGGGGAAGTCCCGCCGCCGTGAGGCCTCTCCAGTCCTACCAATTCGACACGGCCCGCTCGGCGACGACCTGCCGGTACACGCGGGCCGTGTCGCGGGCGATGTGCTCCCAGTTGTACCGGGTGCGAACCACCTCGTAGGCGTTTGCCACGCGGTTTCGCGACCATTCGGGGTGTTTCAGCGTGTGAACGACACCCCACGCCAGTGAATCGGGATTGTTGGGATAGACGACGATGCCCGTCTCGTTGTGAAGGACCACGTCCTTCAACCCACCCACTTCGGTGACGACCACCGGGCACCTGGCGGCCATGGCCTCCAGGGCGACAATGCCAAAGGGCTCGTAGATGCTGGGAAAGACGGCGCAGTTCGCGATCTTGAACAGCTTGTCGCGGTCCTCGTCGGTGATAAAGCCCGTCAGCAGGATCTTTTCGCCCACGCCCACGCGCCAGGCCTGGGAGCGCAGGGCATCGAGCTCGGGCCCCTTGCCGGCAATGACGATCTTGGCCGTGGGATGCTGCGCCAGGATGGCGGGCATGGCGTCGATGAGCAAATGCAGTCCCTTCTCGTAGACGATGCGCCCCACGGAAAATACAATCTGCTCGAAGGGCAGGGCGTACATGTTGCGAAAGAGGGCGAGGTCCTGCAGCCCGTCGAGCCGGTCGAACCGCTCGGTGTCGACGCCGTTGGGGATGACGTCGATCTTGTCACGGGGACAGGAAAAATAGTCCACGATCTCGTCGGCCATGTACTCGCTGCAGGCAATGACCCGCCACGACTCGTAGGTCAGCCACCATTCCACGTGGTGGATGGCCCGTGCCTGGTCGCTGCCAAGGGAGCCGCGTCCCCGGCCCTGTTCCGTGGCGTGGATGGTGCTCACCAGGGGGACGGCATAGTTGCGCTTGAAGGCAGCCCCGACAAAGGCCACGAGCCAATCGTGGACGTGGATCAGGTCAAAGGGGCCGCTCTCTTGCCACAGGGTGCGGCCATATTCCTCCAGCCGCAGGTTGGTCTGCCAGGCGCCGGTGTAAAAGTCGCCTTCGGTGATGGGGGGATCGACACGGTGGACCGTTGCTCCGCCCACCGTCTCCCGGGCCGCTCCACCGCCCCAACGAGGCGCCACCAGGTGCACTTCGAGATTCTCCAGGTTGCCCAGGGGGGGCAGGATCTCGGCCACGTGCTTGCCCAGCCCTCCCACAACGTGGGGCGGATATTCCCAGGAAAACATCAGGACACGCATGGGTTCTCCTTTCCGGCGGTCGGGTGCGGGGCTGCCTTCGGTTACGGGCCGGCCAGGGCAGCCGCCACCGCTTCGCGCGTTGGCCTCCCCGGGCCGCGGCCGGCGGCCTCGATGGCATCCAGCAGGCGCTGCGTGGCCTGGTAGGCCCAGGCCGCGGCCGGGCCGGGCGGAGCCCCGCCCGAGAGCGCCTCGTAGTCGGCGGCAAAGGGCGCGTCAACCGGGGGCTCGCCCGGGGCGTACTCGACCTCGGGTGCCAGGAAGGCCAAGCCCAGGCGCTCGTACACGGGTCCGGCGGCCTCAGCCGTGGTCGCCGTCCAGCCGCCCACGACGGCCAGCACCCCGGGATCGACGGCCATTTTCTGCGCCTGCACGACCGCCTCTGTCCCCTCGTTGAAATCGTTGAGAGCGACCATCTCTACCAGGTAGCCTCCGGCGCCGCCTGCCTCGTTTCTCTGCTGCACGGCAAGCCGCACGGCGTGTAGCACCTCGTAGCCCAGGTCGCGGTCGCTGCCTTCAAACGGCGCCGACAGGCCGATCTTGACCGTCGAGGGCACGCTGCCCGCACAGCAGGCCGTGAGCAGCAAGCAGCAGGCGGCGGTGGCGAGAAACGATAAACGGCCCAAGGGCGCCTCTCCAACAGCCCGCTAGGGGCTGTACTGCTCCTGGTTCTGGAGGTGCTCCTCCAGCGTTGCGGCAAACGCGTGGGAACCATCGCCTATGGCGTGAAAGTAGAGATAGTTGGTGTCGGCCGCGTTGAGCACGGCCAGGATGGAGGCCAGCCCGGGGCTGCAGATGGGGCCGGGCGGCATGCCCTGCGCCTTGAACGTGTTGTACGGCGAGTCGATGGTCTGTCCCTCGCCGGGCAGCATGGGGTTCCACCAGTTGCCCGTGGCCGGGTCGTAGCCCTTGGCGTACTGGATCGTCGGGTCGGCGCTCAGGCGCAGGGCCGTCTCCTCGATGTAGGCCGGATTCAGGCGGTTGAGGTAGACGCTGGCGATGATGGGCCGCTCCTCGGCAACCACGGCTTCGCGCTCCACGATGGACGCCAGGGTGACCACGTCATAAATGGTCATGGGCCGGTAGTCGCCCAGCGACAGGTCAAAGAGGGTCTTGCCGGCCAGCCGGCCTTCGATCTCGGGGACCACACGCTGGTCAAAGGTGGCCAGCATCAACTCGATGACCGAGGTGGGTGTGGCGTCGGGCCCGAGCTGATAGGTGTCGGGGAACAGGAACCCCTCAAGCGTGGCGCCCGCGGGCCGGCTGCCCAGCCAATCGTGGGGATACTGGCCGGTGCGTGCCTGTGCCACGAAATCGTCGCTGCGCATCAAGCCCTGCTGCTCCAGGACCCAGCCCACCTGTTCCAGGCGCCAGCCTTCAGGTATGGTGACGCTCACGGCGTTGGTACCGCCCTCCTGGAAGGCCACGGCGACCTCGTGCATGGTCATGTTGGGTCGCAAGGTATAGGCCCCTGCCCCCAGGCTGACGTCGAGACCCTGGTAGCTCATGAAGCGGCGAAACACCTCGCCGTTGACCACCAGGCCCTCTTCTTCCAGCCGCGTGGCCACTCCGGCTGCGGTCTCGCCCGGCTCGACCACAAAGGTCGTGGGCGTCGGGTCGTCGCCGGCCGGCTGGTTCAGCTCGGCCTGGTGCATGCTCAGGTACAGGCTCAACAGGAACGAGTCGGCCGAGGAGAACGAGACCTCGAACTGGGGGTCGGTGCCCGTTTCGGCCCGCGCCTGGAGCGAGCTGAGGATGACTCGCCCGCTAAAGAGCACCATGACGGTCAGGAGTCCAACGGTGCCCACCAGCACGGCCACGCGCGAGATGCCTCGCAGCCATTCGGGCACCAGGCGTCGCAGCCACCGTATCTCGCTCAGCAGCACCACGAGCAAGGCCACGAGCCAGGCCAACAATGCAAACCGGATCCAGGGAATCAACGAACTCAAGAGATATCCTCCTCGGGCGGGGCCGCCGGTGGCCGCTGCTCGTCCAGGTAGTCCTGGAGGATGACGGCGGCCGCCACGGCGTCGATGTGCCCCCGCCGCTGCCGCGAACGGCGGCCCGACAGGGCTACGGCCTCTTCCGCCCGTTGTGTCGAAAAGCGCTCATCCCAGAAAATGATGGGCACATCCAAACCCTCTGCCCGCAGCGCCTCGGCCAGGGTCGCCACGTAGCGCTCGATGCGCTGTGCCTGTGCGCTGGCGCTGCCATCGTCGTTGAGCGGATGGCCGACCACCAACCCGCCCGCCTGTTGCTCGCGCAGCAGGCTCGCGATGCGGCGAAAGTCCTGCACCCTGGACGTGCGATGGACGATCTCGAGTGGTGTGGCGATGAGCCCCGTGGCGTCCGAGACGGCCACACCGATGCGACGATCTCCCACGTCCAGGCCCAGCAGCTTCATCTATTCCAGCACCACCACCTGGATCCGAAAAGGAAGGCGGGGTACGTGGTCGAGCCACTCCCAGCGCTTGATCCAATCGGGCAGGATCTGTACCACGGGCGGCGCGTCGAGGGCAAAGGACTCGGATAGCACCTGGCTGGCCTCGTCGGCCTTGAGCCCGGCCACCGCGGCGCGCACCTCGCCAGGGTCCAGCTCCACGATCAACGGTGCCGACGCCTTGACCTGGAGGACGACCACCCGTCCCTCCATGGCCAGGGTCTCCTCGTCGACCTGGAAGGTGATCTCTTCCGACTGCAGCTCGTAGGTCGAGGGGATGCGTTCCTTCAGCGCCTCGTACGCCAGCCCGTTGGCGTTGGCCCGATCGACGGCGGTTCCACTGGCCAGGATGCGCATCTGCAGGCCCAGGACGTCGGCCTCGGCGTCGAGGAACTGATCGTAGACCTCGGCCAGGATCTCCACCGACATGGACTCGGGAGGCATGAACTCTCCCTCGCCCAACTGCTGCTCGAGCTCGGCAAAGGCCCTCTGCTGGAGCTGCTGCAGGACCTGGGCCTTCAAGCGGTCCATGTCGGCCCGGGTGACGACGCCCACCTGTTTCACGCCGCCGCCCTGGGTGGCCTGCTCGTTGATGACCCGTACCTTGCCCCGCAGCCCCGGGGTCTCGACCTCGGTGATGGTCGCCGCCGGCACGTTGCCCACCGGTCCGGGGGCCAGCGACTCAATCTGGGCGTCGGCTGTGGCGCCGACGGCGGCCGGCAGGGTGGCCGTCGTCACCGTGCGGAAACGGACGGTGGTGCCTGTGGCAGTGCGCACGATGGCGCCGGGTTCGATGGTCAGCGGCGCGGCTGCCTGGTTGATAAAGGTGACGCTCCCAATGGCGGGCGCGTCGGGCGAGTCCTTCTTGTTGACGGTGGCAATCTCGCCGTGTTCCTCGACCTCGGCTTCGAGCACCCGCGCCGGGATGATCAGGTTCGTGAGGCTTGCCTTCTCGGCTTGCGGGTCGGCCCGCAGCTCCAGATCCACCTCCACCACCTCGCGGAAGGGCACCAGCGTCACCTGGGCCTGGGGCACGACGAGGGCCGCCAGCACCAGGACCATGGCCAGGAGAAACAGGAAGAGCAGGATGCCGAGGATGCGGCCTGCCCAGACAATGAGCCGGTCGCCGTAACCCTGGTCGCCGCGCCCAGCGCGTAGGCCTTCCACCCGGGCCGCTGCCGCACGCTGTGCCGCGCTGCGCCGTGGTGTTCCGCTTCGCCACTGGCTCCTGCGGCCGCGCCGCACCGAGGACATGACGGCCACGCCCTCCTCCCCGGCCAGGCGGCGCACGCGGCCGTCGCCGGTGACGAGGGCCACCTCCAGGGCAAGGTTGGCGGCATACCGCCTCAAGATGCGCAGGTTGATGGGCTCGTAGAACGTGTCCGAGCCCCGCGGGACGACGAGAAGCACACGCCGGGCCTGCGCTCCTTCCAGCAGGTCCCGGATGGCGGGCATATCGTCTTCGATCTCGAGATAGATTACCTGTTGCATAGTGTCTGCTTCTTTATGGCTGGCACAGCGCAGCCAGGATGCGGGCCGGCCGCTCGGCGGGCTGGCTCTGCCGGGCCGTCCAGGCCGCCAGCGCCAGGGCAGCCACGTCGCCCGGTTCTCGCCCCAGATCGGTGCGGTTGACGACGCCCGGCACGTCGGCCGGCCGGACGCAGCGCACCTCCGGATAGCGGACAAAGTGCAGTCGCCGGCTCCACGCCAGGGCGCGCACCGAGTCTACCACTTCGGGCAGGGCCGTGCCGCCGCCCAGGACCAGGATCTGCTGTGGCAGCGGCTCGTCCTGGTTCATCTGCTCCAGCGCCGCCTCTGTGGCTTGCAGCCACGACTGGATGGCCGGCAACAGCGCCTCCTGCACCTCCAGCCTCGCCTCGGCGGCCAGCTTGCCGCCCACGTAGGCGCGCTTGAGCTCCTCGGCCTTGTCCTCGGGCACGTGCCACTTGCGCATCAGCGCCTCGCTGAGCGATCCGCCGCCCAGGGGCAGGGCAGAGAGCGCCAGCGGCCGTCCGGCCCTCATCCAGGTGAGCTGCGTGGCGCCGCCCCCCACGTCAATGAGCAGGCCCTGGGGGTCGCGAAATCCGGCCGCCAGGGCCAGGGGCGCCGCGCCCACGGTCAGCTCGCTGAACTCGAGGTGGCGGGCCACCCACTTCCAGGTTTCGATGCTGGCCAGGGGAGCCAGGGCGGCAAAGACCGTCGCCCCCAGCTCCTTGCAGCGAAATCCCACCGGATCGGTCACCCCTCGCCCATCGACGGCCAGCGAAACGGGCGCCGTGTCGACCAGGAGCCAGGGCTCGCCGGCCGGGTCCGTGCCCTGCAGGCGATGGACCGCCAGGCGCAGGGCCCGTTCCAGGAGGGCCTCCAGCTCCCGCTCGTCTACGGGCCGGTCGGGTTGTGACCGCCGTTGGCTGATGGGCCCCGCCCACCCCTTGATTTCGGACCCGGATAGGCCGACGATGACGCGGTCGGGCAGGATCAGGCGCCCGGCAAGGTCCTGGGCCATCTCTTCGGCCCTGCGCAGGACCGGCCCGCAGGCGTCGGCCCACCACTGGGCGTCCGGTTGGTCGGGGCTGGCCGTTTCGGCCCATCCCCATACGGTGACTCCCTCTTCGCCTGCCTCGGCGACGAGGAGTCGCAGCCGGCTGTGCCCCGGATCCACGACGCAGAACGAGGGGGGAGCGCTGCCCTTTCGCCCGTCCCTTGCCCTGGAAGATCGTCGTCCGGCGCCTCGACGCTGCCACATGCGATGCCTGTCCTGTCCCTCCGCTCAGGCCGCCAGCAAGCCGGCCACGGCCGAGGGCACGCTCTCCAGCGCCTCGCCGAGGCGGTTGGGATCTCGCCCACCAGCCTGGGCCAGGGTCGGTCGCCCGCCACCGCCACCGCCGACGATGCGCGCCACTTGCTTGATCAGGTCTCCGGCCTTGATCCCCCGGCCAACCAGGTCGTCGGTCACGGCTGCGACAAAGTTGGGCTTGCCCTCGATGACGGCACCCAGGACGACCACCGCGGAACCGAGGCGGTTGCGCAGCCAGTCGGTCATCTCCCGCAGAGTCTCGCCATCTGTGGCATCCACCCGGGCGGCGACCACCTGCACGCCGTTTACCTCCTGCACCTGGTTCAGGATGGCCTCGAACTCCAGGCGGGCCAACTGCCGGCGCAGTTGAGCGATCTCTTTCTGGCGGTCATGCAGCTCGCCCATCAGGCGCAGCACGGCGCGGTCCACCTCTTCGGGCGAGCTGCCCAGGTGGGTGGCCGCCGCGTCCAGAACGCCCAGCCGCTTCTGGACCAGTTGCTGGGCCGCCCGGCCGGTGACGGCCTCGATGCGCCGCACTCCGGCGCCAACGCTGCTCTCGGACACGATGCGGAACATGCCGATCTCGCCCGTCTGCATGACGTGGGTCCCGCCGCACAGCTCCTGGCTGAAAGGCTCGTCGGGCATGCCGATCTTGATGACCCGCACGCGGTCGCCGTATTTCTCGCCAAATAGGGCCATGGCTCCGCTGGCCACGGCCTCCTGGTAGCCGGTGTGATCGATCTCCAGGGGATAGTTGGCCAGGATGGCGTCGTTCACCGACTGCTCCACCTCGTCCAGTTCCTCCTGGGTCAGCATAGCCCCATGGGTAAAGTCGAAGCGGAGCCGGTCGGGCGCCACGAGGGAGCCCGCCTGTTGCACGTGCTCGCCCAGGATGTAGCGCAGCTCGCTGTGGAGCAGGTGGGTGGCCGTGTGGTTGCGGGCGATGTCCATGCGCCGGCCGACGTCCACCAGGGCCCAGGCCGGGTCGTCCACCCGCACCTTGCCGCGCACCACCTCGCCCACGTGGACGATGAGGCCGGGGACCGGCTCGCGCATGTCGGTGACCTCGACCTCCCAGCGCGGCTCTTCTTCTCCCTCTTCGTAGCGGGCCAGCACACCCGTGTCCGAGACCTGCCCGCCGCTCTCGAGGTAAAAGGGCGTCGCGGCCAGGACGATCTCGACCTGATCGCCCTCTGTGGCGCGGTTGGCCCGCTGCCCGTCGTGCAGGATGGCCAGCACCACGCTCTCCAGCTCCATGGCAGCCTCGTAGGCGCGCTCGACGCCATCGGGCCCCAGCCGCCCGGCCGTCTTGAGCTCTTCGACCAGTTGCACGTAGGTGCCCCGCTCGTCGGTGTCCGTGGTCACGAACTGCTGCGAGGCCCGGGCCCGGGCGCGTTGCTCCTCCAGGGCGGCGCGAAAGCCCGGCTCGTCCACCGCAAAGCCGTGCTCTGCGGCCACGTCGCGCGTCAGGTCCAGGGGAAAGCCGTAGGTGTCGTACAGGCGAAAGGCGTCGCTGCCGGGAATCGTCGTCTTTCCCTCGCGGCGCAGATCGCCCACCAGCGCATCCAGGAGCGAGAGCCCCGTGTCCAGCGTGCGCTGGAAGCGCTCCTCCTCCTGGCGGATGACGTTCAGGATGAAATCGCGGCGCCGCTTCAGCTCGTCATAATGATCGCCATAGCCGTCGATGATCACCTGGGCCACATCACCCAGGAACGGCCCGGTAAAGCCGATCTTGCGTCCGAAGCGCGCCGCGCGGCGCAGGATCATGCGCAGCACGTAATTGCGCCCCTCGTTGCCCGGGATGACGCCGTCGCCCACCAGAAAGGTGATGCTGCGGCCGTGGTCGGCGATGACGCGGTAGGGGATGCGGTTCTCCCGCACCTGCTCGTCGGTGTGCTCCAGCATCTCTTGCAGCCGGGAGAAGATGGGCAGGAAGAGGTCCGTCTCGTAGTTGGCCTTGACCTGCTGCGACATGGTCGCCACCCGCTCCAGGCCCATGCCGGTGTCGACGTGCTTGGACGGCAGCTCTTCCAGGTTTCCCTCCGCGTCGCGGTTGTACTGGATGAAGACCAGGTTCCAGAACTCCAGGTAGCGGGGGCAATCGCCGTTGACGGCGCAGACGTGGCCGGGCTCGTCCTGGCGGTCGCAGTACTCGGGCCCGCGGTCGTAATGAATCTCACTGCACGGGCCGCAGGGGCCGATGGGGCCCATGGCCCAGAAGTTGTCGGCGCGGCCAAAGTGCAGCACGTGGTCGCGGGCGATGTCGGTCTCGTTCAGCCAATGGCCCTTGGCTTCCTCGTCGGTGGGCAGGTCACCCTGGTCGTCCTCAAAGACGGTCGCCCACAGCCGGTCCTTGTCCATGCCCCACACGTTGGTGACCAGCTCCCACGCCCAGCGAATAGCCTCTTTTTTGTAATAGTCTCCAAAGCTCCAGTTACCGAGCATCTCGAAGAACGTGTGGTGGTAGGGGGAAGGTCCAACCGCATCCAGGTCGTTCATGTGGCCCGAGACGCGCATGCACTTCTGTGCGTCGGCCACCCGCGGGTGGCGCGGCTCTTCCAGCCCCAGGAAAATGTTCTTGAATTGGTTCATCCCCGCGTTGGTCAACAGCAGGGTTGGATCGCCCACGGGAACCAGCGGCGCACTGGGCACGATCAAGTGATCCTTGCTGCGAAAAAAGTCCAGGAAGCTCTGGCGGATCTCGGCGCCGGACATCCGTTTCATGATTGCTCCTCGTCGTTCCAACTTGACTTGGCTGTGTTGGCGGCTGCCTTGTGGGCAGCCGCCAATCAGCTTGCCATTGTAGCGCAACTCGGTATAGATGTCAAACCCGGCGGCGTTGTCACCTTTGGCGCTTTGGGCTCCGGGGCAGACCTGCCGGGTTGCCCTTCGACCAGGCGCAGACACCGGCGGGATGCGTTCCCGGGACAAGGGGCGCACTCGCCTGCAAGGTTCCGGCCGCGTTGATGCAGGGTGCCGGCTGCGCTGGTGCAAGGTGCCGGCTGCGCTGGTGCAAGGTGCCG
>JAAYZQ010000165.1 GCA_012514775.1 Anaerolineaceae bacterium | reverse complement strand
GTTGGGCCACCCCGCCCCTTCGCGATGCCGACGGGCGTGGTCTTTATTCATGCGCATCGCAAGAAAGGACAAACACTTATGAGAGGGAACCAATTCGAGAGCCAGCTTGAACGGCTGGCAAGAACACTCACCGAGCAGTTCGGTGTACGCGTCGTCTGCCAGGGCGACAATGCCTGGACCGATGGCCGGCAGATCGTATGGATGTGCGTCGGCGGAGCGCGATGCGGGATGGATCGCATCTTTTTGTACCATAAGGCATTATGCAAAAACACTCAGTTTGCACTTGACTCAGGCAATACCTAACAGTATACTAACTTCATGATCGGCCAAGGTGGGGCCGATGCCAGCCACGACGAACCGGCGGTTGGCCAAGGAATTGCCGCCCAGGGACGGGGGCCGCCGGTGTCTTGTCCGCGTTTGCACACTGCGGGAGCCGGGAGGACGCCATGTCACGTCGTGGCCATGTTTCTGTCTCGGATCATTTGACTGGCCGAATAAACAGTGTACACTATACAGTAAACAAGCCGACCGCCGCGCGGCCGGCGGTTGAAGGAGCTGACGATGTCGCCGAGAAAGAAAGAGAGCTTCGGCGAATTCCTGCGGGCCAGGCGGGTGGCCAAGGGCTACAGCCTGCGCAAGTTCGCGGAGATGGTGGGGGTCAGCCCGACGTACCTGTCGCAGGTGGAGCAGGCCAACGCGGACCCGCCCACGGTGGATCGCGTCCGCAAAATGGCCGAGCTACTGCTGGAAAACCCCGACGAATGGATCGCCCGGGCCGGACGAATGCCCGAAGATTTGCCAGGGATCATTCAGAAACGGCCGCTGGAGATGCCCCAGCTGCTGCGGGAGGCCAGCGGCCTGACGGCCCAGCAGCTCCGGCGGTTGACGCAACAGGCCAGGAAGCTGAGGGGAAAGGACAAACACGCATGATGCAACGGATTGCGACGTGGCGCAGGGATGTGCCTTACCTCACGAAAAAGCAGATCGAGAAAGAAGCGGCCCTCCTGCTGGATGAGTACGACGAGCGGCATGGCCGCATCGCGGGGCCCCCGATCCCCATAGATGAGATCGTGGAGCTGCACCTCGGCCTGACGCTCGAGGTGAAGGACATGCGCCGCCTGTTCCGCTTTGGCGATGTACATGGTGCGTTGTGGATGGAGCAGAAGGTAGTGGGTATCGACCGCAGCCTGGACCCGGCGGTCCATCCCAACAAGCGGGGGCGATACCACTTTACGCTGGCTCACGAGGCCGGCCACTGGCGATTGCACCGCCGGTATTACGTGGCCCATCCGTATCAGGGGAAGCTTTTCGGCGACGATATTCCAGTCCCGGCCCACGTTTGCCGTTCGAGCGAGGCCAAGAAGCCCGTGGAATGGCAGGCGGACTATTTTGCGGCGGCGGTGCTCATGCCCCGACCGATGGTGCGAGCCGCCTGGGAGTCCTGGGCCAAAACCACATCGCCGATGTCGCTGGACCAATTGCAGGCCCGGGCGGGCGAGCGTGCCATCGCAGATATGGTGGCCAGCGGCATGGACG
>JAAYZQ010000164.1 GCA_012514775.1 Anaerolineaceae bacterium | reverse complement strand
TCAACTCGAACTGGGCTTCAGCCAGGCGCTGAAGGGCGCGCTCGTCTCGATCGTAGATCCACAGACGGGCTATCAGTTCCTGCGCGACGAGGCAGCCCCCAAGACGCTTTTCCGCTTGGCTGCCAGGCGCCCAGAGAGCACTGAGCTCGAATGGGTAGACAGCCACGAGGCCGGCGCCTTTTCCTGGTCGCAGGTCGAGGGCCAGGGCGAGAAGACCCTGGTGCTGGAATGCAGCGCCTTTGTCGAGCGCGACCTGACCGTGCGGGTCGAGGTCACCCTCCCCGACGGAGCAGCCCTCAGCACGTGGCGCATGCATGTCTCTGGGTTAGGCGACCACACCCTCTGTCAGCTCACCTGCCCGCTGGTGGCAGGGGCATTCAAGGTGGGAGAGGCTGCCCCCGGCGAGAGCCTGGTGACGCCCTGGTTTGGCGAAGGCTACGTCTTCCGCGACCCATATCCCGTTGTGGATCGCCTGCCGCTCAAGGCGGGCGAGGGGCCAGACACGCCCGCTGTGGGTCTGGGGCGCGTCGAGGGGCGCTACCCCGGCGCAATGCCGATGCAGTTCCTGCTGTACTACACCGACGACGCCGGCCTGTACCTGGCCACTCACGACAGCAGCCAGCAGGTCAAGACATTCGCAGTCGGGGAGACCACCGGGTGGGAGGGCATGCCGGTGATGTCTATTGCCCACCTGTCGGGAGAGGCGTTCGGCGCCGACGTCTCCTTCGACTACGACACCGTGGTTGGCGTGTTCCACGGCGACTGGTACGACGGGGCCGACATCTACAAGGCCTGGGCCCGCCAGCAGTGGTGGTGTGCGCGCACGCTGCAAGACAAGGACCTGGGCGACTGGCTGCGCCAGGGCTTCGGCGTCTTCCAGATGTCGAACTACCACATGCCGGAGCTCAAGCTCAACCACTCGATGGACGAGATCGCCACGCTGGTGAACGAGCTATCCGAAGGGGCGGGGGCGCCTATCCTCGCACTGGTGTTCAACTTCGAGGCGGGGGGCGCATGGACTGGCCCGGTGGGCCTGCTGCCGCCCCGCGAGGGGACAGAGCCATTCCGGGCAGCGATGGAGAAGCTGCGCGCGGCCGGCAACCGGGGCTTCATCTACGTCCCAGGCGGCAACTGGTACATCGCAATCGAATCACACGACCCGCCCTTCGATAGCTGGGCGGAGTTCGAGGCGGATGGGCGGGCCTGCGCCATCTTGGAGGTGGATCGACAGGTCCACATCTCCACTTGGTACGCCGGTTGGTGTGGCGCGCGGCTGTGCCCTGCCCTTGAGTACATACACGATCTGACGGTTGACATGGTTCTGGGCTACATCGACCTGGGCTGCACCGTCGTGCAGATCGACAACTTCCCATGCTGTTCGGCCCAGGCCTGCTATGAAGAGAAGCACGGCCACCCGCTGGGTTACGGCGCCTGGTGGAGCGAGGCTTGGAACGGCATCCTGGCCGACGTCCGCCGTGCGGCCAAGGCCCGCGATCCTGAAGCCGCGATCTCAACCGAAGCCATCACCGAGAACTTCATCCCGTACCTGGACATGTACGACCAACGTTCGGGCAACTCCGAGTACTTCGTGGGCCGGCGCATGGGCAACAGCCCAATGGGCGGTGAGAACATCGCCCTGTTCAACTACATCTACAACCCGTACATCGGGTCGTATCTGGCTGCCTACCCTGAGTCCAATCGGCCCGAAGTGCTCTACTGGACCCGTTCGCTCGGCAAGGCCCTCACCCAAGGCGTGCTGCCCACCGGCGGGCGCTACTTCCCGGAGCCGCCTGGCCTGAACCCCATTACGATCGCCTTCTATAAGAAGGTAGTACGCGCGGCGGCCCAGGAGTGCTGGCCCTACATCGTGTTCGGCGACATGCTGCGCCCGCCTGAGATCGCCGTGCCGCAGATCACGGCCTCCTACCTGCGCCAGACGCCCGACTGCGACCATCTGGACCCGGCCAAGCGGCACGTGGTGGTGGACGACGCTGTGCAGCACTCGTCCTGGCGCGGCCC
>JAAYZQ010000163.1 GCA_012514775.1 Anaerolineaceae bacterium | reverse complement strand
TCGTGGTAGGCGCGCCGATATCCCTCCTCCAGCGCCCCCGCCGTCATCTTCGCCGGGCGAAAGACAGCGTGGCGGGTGTCGTACAGGTCCCAGTCGCTCGTGGTGATGCGCCCCGCGGCTGCCAGCCGCCCGTGGAGGGCGGTGCCCGGGTAGGGCGTCAGGATATGGAAGGTGGCCGTCTCGATGCCCAGCTCGATGGCCCATTCCACGGTCCGATCAAAGACCGTCTCGTCGTCGCCGTCCATGCCAAAGACCAGGCTGGCGTTGACCATGACGCCCAGGCCGTGCAGGCGACGAACGGCCGCCCGGTAGTCCTGGCCGAGGTTGTGTCCCTTGTGCTGAGAGCGCAGATTGCCGGGCTCGAGCGTCTCGAAGCCGACAAAGAGGCTGCGCAGCCCGCAGTTCACCGCCTTCTCCAGCAGGCCCGGCCGCAGCACAGCCTGCACCGTGCCTGCCGCCTGCCACAGCCGCCCCATGCCCGCCATCCCGTCAAAGAGCGCCGCGGCAAAGCGCGCATCGCCAAAGAGGTGGTCGTCCAGGAAGTAAAGGTGGCGGCCCGGCAGCCGCTCGATCTCGGCCAGCGCGGCGTCGACCGCCTGGGTGTAGAAGGAGCGGCCACCCTGGAAGAAGGCCTCCTTGTAGCAAAAGTCGCAGGCGTGGGGGCAGCCTCGCGAGACAACCAGGGAGTTGGGCACCAGGTAGAGGTGCCGCTTGATCAGGTCGCGGCGGACCGGGGGCAGACCCTCCAGCGTGCGCTGGCGGGAACGGTAGACCTTGCCCGGCCGGCCTGCCCGAAAGTCGGCCAGAAACCGGGGCCAGGCCTCCTCCGCCGGCCCCAGAAAGATCGTGTCGGCGTGGCGGGCGGCCTCTTCCGGCAGCGAGGTGACGTGCAGCCCGCCCAGCGCTACGTGCACGCCCCTGGCCCGGTAGGCGTCGGCCAGCTCGTATGCGCGGAAGGCCGACGTGATGTAGGCCTGGATGGCCACCAGGTCCGGCTCGTCCCGCCCACCCCGCACCTCGAGCCTGGCCGGCCCCTCGACGTGCTCGTCGTGGATGCTCACCTCGTCGTCATCCGCCAGGTAGCCCGCCAGGGTGGCCAACCCCAGCGGCGGGAAAAGAGCGTACTTGATGGGCCGCCAATCGGGGCTCCAGGCCTCGGTCAGGGCCGGCAGGATCATCTTGACTTTCATCGGCTCGCTCCTCTCGCTGTTCAGGCACATTGTATCACGGGCGGCCCGCCCCCGTCGCCCCCCTGGCACCCTGGAATCCATGCCTCGGGGCCGGCAATCGGCGCACTCGGGTGCTTGACAGGCGACTGGAACTGTGTTTTACTGGTGCAAACTCGTGCAAAAGTAGCGAAAGGAGCTCACCTCTGTGAACTATGCCGCGCATATCCGGGCCCGCCGCGACGACGCCAGGTCTCTGGAGGAGCTTTACCAGGCCTCCTTGCGGAAAGGCGAGGGTGACCAATTCTCGGCCGCCGTGCGCGCCTGCTACCGGGAATCTCCCGAGGCCGTGCTGTATGCGGCCTGGCACTACCGCCTGGCACAGGCACCTGGGGAAAGCTCAGAAGGCCGGCGGATCAACTGGAGGTTGGCGGTTCCCCTGAGCATCGCGTTGAGCCTGATTTTCTGGGTTCTTTCCGACCCTCGTCTCGAGGTCGCCAACGATCTACCCTTTCTCGCACTCGTGTGGGCGCCCATCGGCGCCTGTTTCATCATCGCCTTCCTGGCCCTGGCGTCAGGAAAAAACTGGAAGGTGCCGGCGTTGGTCATAGCCGGGTTGGCGGGCATCACGGCGTACGCGGTCCTGTTTGCCGTCTTCGGGCAGGGGCCCCGCGACTATCAGGTCCTGGTGGCCGTGCACCTCCCAATCCTGGCCTGGACGGCGATAGGGGCCAGCCTGTTGTGGCCGGCGCCCGGCGACCCGGATCTATTCGCTTTCCTGAAGCAGTCCATCGAGGTAGCCTTCACGGGAGGGCTTTACCTGGCGGGCGGCGGAGCCCTGGCGGTGATCACGTCCGGGCTGTTCGAGGCCATCGGCGTCTCCCTGCCCGATGCGATCCAGCGGCTGTTGTTGGTCGGTGTGGCGGGCTTGATGCCCATCCTGGCGGTGGCCAGCGCCTACGATCCCGGCCTGCCCCCGTCGAGGCAGAGCGCCCAGCAAGGCCTGGGCAAGCTAATCGCCACGTTGACGCGCCTGCTCCTGCCCCTGACGCTGCTGATCCTGATCATCTACCTGTTTGTCATTCCCTTCAACTTTATGGCTCCATTCCGAGATCGGGACGTGCTCATCGTCTACAACGTCATGCTCTTTGCCATCATGGCCCTATTGCTGGGGGCCACGCCTCTGGCAGCGGGCGACCTCCCGCCACAGCGCCAGCGGCTCTTGCGCCAGGGCATTGTCGCCGTGGCCGCGTTGACGGTTCTCGTCAGCCTGTACGCCCTGTCGGCCACGATCTACCGGACGGTGCTGGGGGGCATCACCATCAACCGCCTGACCATCATCGGCTGGAACAGCGTCAACATCGGCATCCTGGCCTGGTTGATCTACAGCCAGTTGAGAGCCGGGCCCGAAGGGTGGATTCGCCGGCTGCAGACCACGTTCAGCCGGGGCGCCATCGCCTACGTCGCCTGGGCACTGTTCCTGCTCGTGGCCATCCCACTGCTCTTTCGCTAGACGAGGCGGTGCATGCTCAACTTGCTGATCGTCGAGGACAATGACCGGCTGCAGCGCGGGCTGAAAGCAGGGCTGGAGGCCACCGGCCAGGTGCGGGTGACCGGCGCGGTGACCAGCGGGGAGGAGGCCGTGGCCCACTGCCTGGACGCCGCGCCCGACGCCGTGCTCATGGACGTGGCCCTGGCGGGCGAGATGAACGGCATCCAGGCAGCCGTTGCCATCCGGCGGGAGCATCCCCGCCTGCCGGTGGTCTTTTACTCCATCCAGGACGACGACGCCTACTATCGCGATTTTCTGCGCTCGGGCATGCTCAGTCACTATGCCTACGTGCGCAAGAGCAACTACCTGCTGCCCGAGAGCATCGTCCCCCTGCTGCGCGACGCCATCGGCGGGCGGAGCTACATCGACCCGGAGATCGAAGCGCGGGTGCAGGAGGTGCGCCACAGGGACGCCTACGACCCCCTGGCCCTGCTGGAGCCCAACGAGCGGGCGGTGGTGGCGCTGCTGGCCCAGGGGGCGACCAACGAGCAGATCGCCGAGCGGCTCGGCTTCCACGACAAGCGGGCCGTGAGCCGCACCAACGGCCAGATCTATGCGGCGTGGGGCCTCAACACCACGCCCACCGACGAAAAGGTGGCACGCACCCGGGCGGCGGTCATCTATCACCGGCGGCAGTTGGTCGTGTGGGATGGCGACGGCACGCCGAGGGTGGCTGATCAGCGCGGGCAGTGGGTGCCCCTGGGCGAGGTGGGCCTGGCGCCGGGCCATGTTGGTTGAGCTCCTCCTCGATTGGGCGGCCATGGCCGTGTCGCTGTTCAACACGGTCCTGCTGCTGTGGCTGGGGCTGACGGTCCTGCTGAACGCCGAGCGGCGCACGCGCGGCATATGGCTGACCGGCGGCGGGCTGCTGATGGGTGCCGCCTTTTTTGTCAGCCACTCGGCCATCCGGGCCTATGGCCTGGACTCTGTCGGGCCGGGCACCGAGTTCTGGTGGCGCGCCGGCTGGCTGCCCGTGGTCGTTCTGCCCTTCGCCTGGTACGCGGTCATGCTGTGGTACTCGGGCTATTGGGACAACCGGCAGGGCGGCCTACGCCGGCGGCAGCGGGCATGGCTGATCCTGGTGGGCGGGCTGTGCGCCGCCCTCGTCGGACTGTTGGCAGTGGCCAACTCGCTGCCCGCCTACTGGCAGGTAGCACGCCTGGAGCTGGCGGTCACCCCGGCGGTGGGCGGCATCCCGGTGGTCATGCTGCTCTACCCGCCCTACATCCTGCTGTGCATCGTCCTGTCCCTCGACGCGCTGCGCCGGCCCGAGCCCTCCCAACGCGTGATGGGCGACCTGGCCCGGCGCCGGGCCCGCCCGTGGCTGGCGGCGGCCTCGGCCGTGCTGCTGGCCGTCAGCCTGCTCGTGACGTGGGTGATACTGTGGATCGTGGCCAGCGCGCGGCAGCGCGCGCTGGTTGACCTCTATGCCAACCTGTCGTACCTGGTCGCCTGGTTCGACCTTGCCATCGCCGCCCTCATCGCCCTGGCAATCATCCTCCTGGGACGGGCCATCGCCGCCTACGAGGTCTTTACAGGCAAGGCCCTGCCGCGGCAGGACCTCGTGCGCCAGTGGCGCCGGGCAGTGATCCTGGCAGCGGGCTACGGGGTCGTCGTGGGGTGGAGCCTGGCGCTGCAGTTGCCACCCATCTACGGCCTGCTGCTGACGACGGCCCTCATGACCCTCTTTTTCGCCCTGCTGACGTGGCGTTCTTTTGCCGAGCGGGAGCGAACGATGGATCAACTGCGTCCCTTCGTCGCCAGCCCTCGCCTCTACGAGCACCTGCTGGCCTCCTCTCCCGCGGCCCTGGACCGCGATGGCAGGGCGCTGTTTCGGGCCCTGTGCCAGGACGTCCTGGGCGCCGGCGTCGCCTACCTCGTCCCCCTGGGGCCCCTCACGTCCCTGGTCGGCACGACGCTGACCTGCCCGGAAGACGGCCGGAATCCCCCGGCCGTCAGCGGGCTGGCCGCCGAGCTCGATGCCTCGCCGGCAGCCTGCCTGGCGCTGGACCCGGCAAGGTACGGCGGCGCCACCTGGGCCGTGCCCCTGCGCAGCGACCAGGGGCTCATCGGCGTCCTGCTCCTGGGCGAGAAGCAGGATGGAGGCTTGTACTCCCAGGAAGAGATCGAGATTGCCCAGGCGAGCGGCGAGCGGCTGATGGACACGTTGGCCAGCATCGAGGTGGCGCGGCGGCTGCTGGCCCTCGAGCGCCAGCGCCTGGCCGAAAGCCGGGACTATGGGGAGCTGAGCCGCGCCGTGTTCGACCAGCGGGCCCGCCGCCTCCTGCACGACGAGGTCCTGCCGCTGTTACACGCCGCCATGCTGACTCTCAACGGCAGGCAGTCCCTGGCCGGGGATGCGGCCGACGACCCGCTGCACCTGCTGGCCGACGCCCACCGCCAGGTCTCGAACCTGCTGCGCGAGATGCCGGTCGTCGTCTCCCCGGAGATCGAAAAGCTCGGCCTGGTCGGCGCCCTGCAGGAGACGTTGGCCCGGGAGATGAACGGTGCCTTTGCCGGCGTATCGTGGCAGGTGGACGAGGAGGCCGCGCGCCGGGCCCTGGGGCTGGCGCCGCTGGCCGCCGAGGTGCTGTTCTACGCCGCGCGGGAAGCCATGCGCAACGCTGCCCGCCACGGTCGCGACCAGGCGGGAGAGCGCCCTCTGCACCTGCGCGTCGGCCTGGCCTGGCGCCCCGCGGCCGGCGACCAGGGACAGGACCGCCTGGAGCTCGTGGTGGAAGACGACGGCGTGGGATTGCCGGGGCCTACCCTGCCGGAAGCTGGCGGAGGCCAGGGCCTGGCGCTGCACAGCACGATGATGGCCGTCGTCGGCGGGACACTGGCGGTCGAAAGCGTGCCGGGCGTGTACACGCGGGTGCTGCTCAGCCTGCCGGTGCCGCCGGCCCATTGACGCCTGTCTGCAAGCGTGCTATACTGCCCATACAACCGATCTCGAACAGGAGGAAGCCATGCAGACACGCCTTTTTGGACGCACGGGACACATGAGCACCATCGTCATATTTGGCGCCTTTGCCGTCGGCCAGCTCAACCAGCGTGAGGCTGACGAGACGATGGAGCTCATCCTGGCGCACGGCGTCAACCACATCGACGTGGCGCCGTCTTACCACGAGGCCGAGCTGCGCCTGGGTCCCTGGCTGGAAAGGCACCGCGCCGACTTTTTCGTCGGCTGCAAGACCCAGTTGCGGGGCCGCCAGGAGGCCCGCGAAGAACTGCACCGCTCGCTGGAGCGCCTGCGCATCGACAGCTTTGACCTGTTCCAGCTCCACGCCGTGACGACCATGGACGAGCTGGAACAGTGCTTCGCGCCGGGCGGCTCGCTGGAGGCCATCGTCGACGCCCGCCGCGAGGGGCTCACCCGCTACATCGGCATTACGTCCCATGGCATGGAGGCGCCGGCCGTCCTCATGGAGGCCCTGGACCGCTTTGACATGGACAGCATCCTGTTCCCCGTCAACGGCAAGCTGTGGGCCGACGGCGAATACCGGCGGCAGGCGGAAGCACTCCTGCAGAAGGCGGCCGAAAAGGACGTGGGCAGCATGGCCATCAAGGCCGTGGCCCGGGGGCCGTGGGACGGCCGGCCGCAGCGCTACCACACCTGGTACGAGCCGTTGGAGGACCCGCAGGCCGTGGAGCGGGCGCTGCGCTTTACCCTGTCGCAGCCGGTGACCGGCGCCATCAGCGCCGGCGACGCCCGCCTGCTGCCGGCCATCCTCGACGCCGCCGAGCGCTTCCGGCC
>JAAYZQ010000162.1 GCA_012514775.1 Anaerolineaceae bacterium | reverse complement strand
TATGGCTCATGTGCGGGCCCAGGCCGGGGGGCAGGCGCTGTCCGCCCGTGCCGGTCACAGGGTCAGTACCGGGACTGGTGCAGGGCCCCGTGGCCGTCCGCTCTCCGCCTGTCCCTCAGCCTCCGCGCCAGCCAGATGACGATGAGCAGCAGGATCAGCACGCCCAGGATGGGCGCGATGATGGACACGATGGCGGTGACCAGGGCCAACACGTCCTCCAGCGTGCTGACGACGGGGTTGAGGACCCCGGCCGTGCTGGCGGTGACGACGGGCCGCGCGCTGGCCTTGGCGGCGTGAACGCCGCCGGCGATGAGCAGGCCGCAGACCAGGGCCAGCACCGGGTGCGTCTCGCCGATGACCCCGCCGTTGGACGCAAAGAGGATGGCGCCGGCCACGGGACGGACAAACGTCTGGATGACGTCGTTGATCGTGTCGACGGCGGGCACCTTGTCCACCAGGATCTCGATGGCGAGCAGAACGACCAGCGCGCCGATGACCCACCAGCTCGTCATGGCATCCCACGGCGGCTGGAGGGTCACCAGCTTGGTAAAGCGGGCCAGCAACGCCACCACCAGCAGTGGCAGGTAGGCGTTGAGGCCCGCCGACGATGACAGACCAAAGGCTGTGAACACGCCAAACAGCGCGTCCATGGCGTCACTCCCTCCCAGGCGCGCGGCCGGCTATTGCCAATACGGAGCGCTCCCGAAAAAGCCGCACAGGCCGCAGATGGTGAACGCACCGCCGACCAGCAGGCCCAGCGCTGCCAGGCCGATGGCGATCCACCCCAGGACGATGCCGGCCATGGCCAGGCCTTCGCCCGAGATTTCGTCGGGCCGCCGGCGAATCTCGTTGCGGGCCATATAGCCCAGGATGACCGCCAGGACGCTGCCCAGCAGCGGCAGGAGCGTCAGCCCGCCGATGCCCAGCACCAGCGAGGCGATGGCCATCCCGCTGGTGGGCGTCGTGGGACCGGTCGCGGCGGGCGCGTAGGGCGCGCGCGACGGCGCCGGCCTCGCCGGCTCCCTGGGCTCCACGGCCTGGACGGGCTCGATGGCTGCCGGCTCCTCCACGCTCTCTTGGATGTCTTCGATGGTGTCGTACACGCCGGCCTCCCCGGCCCTCGACTCCTCTTCCAGGGGCGAGACGCCGGACGCGGCTTCTACGGACGTTTCTTCAGGGTTGAGCACGGCGCCACAGTTGCCACAGAAGATGGCATCGTCTTCGTTGGGCGCACCACACTCTGGACAGAACATGGTCTTTCCTTCCTTGTGTTCCATGGAGGGCGGCCGGGCACCGGCCCGGCCGCCCGGGAAAAGCCTAGATGATCTCGTCGACCACAGGCGCCGCCACTGCCTGGCCGCCGGATACCCGGTAGGCCTGGCCGTACAGGTGGCCCATGACCATGTAGCTGTAGGGGATGGTGACCAGCGCGCCGACGCCGCACACCACGCTGCCCAGGCTGCCGATGATGGACGCGACCAGGGTCATGACCATGGTGACGAGGTAGGTGGCCAGGTTGTTGCGCACGAAATCAATGATCTCGCCGAACCGGAAGGCTGCGCCCAGGTCGTCCCTGGCGACCCAGAAGGCGATGGCCGCGGGCAGCAGGACGAGCATGACAATGGTCCACAGGAAGCTGAGGCAGGACGCGGCGACGCCGAACAGGGCCCCAATCCCCTGACCGTTGTCGCTCAGGATGCCGCCCGGAATGCCCAGGCAAATGCTGATCAGGATCCCCGGCAGGGCATAGACGATGCCGATGATGAGCGACTTGAGCCCGTCGGCGATGAGGGTGCCCCAATCCTCCCATTCCGGGAGCTCGTTCAGGTCCCCGCGAATGACCCGCCGGACGATCTCGACCATGTAGCCGCTGAGGATGGCAAAGGCCAGGATCAGCGGGATGAGCAGCACCCAGGAGAACAGGAGCCCGAGGAGCAGGATGCCCGCTCCGATGAGGATCTTGGTGATCCACTGGTCGTCGTCGAAAACAAATGCGAAAGCCTTTCCGATATCCATTGGTACCCTCCCTTGCACGTTTATGCCCATTATACCAGAGTCACGATTTTCTGGCAATCACCCTTCTCTACGCACGCCGGGCTTCCGGGTTGCAGCCTGGCCGGGGGTTGGGCCCGGGCCGTCAGACCCGCACCGTGGGGTCAAAGAGCCGGGCATACTCCTCCAGGGCAAAGCGGTCGGTCATGCCGGCGATGTAATCGCATACGATGCGCTCCAGCGCAGCGTCCTCGCTCCTGTCCCGCTCCTGCACCCAGTCGGGCAGTTGCGCCGGGTCCTGCACGTAGGTCTCGAACAGCGCCTGGAGGACGCGCCGGGCCTTGGCCCCCATGCGCATCACCCGCCAGTGGCGGTACAGCCTGGACAGGAGGAACAGCTTGAGCTCGGCGTGGCGCTCCAGCGCTGCCTCCGAAAAACCGATGATAGGCGCGCCGCGCCGGCGCAGCTTGTCCAGGGAGTCGATCCCCTCCTCTTCCAGGCGGCCGGACGTGGTGCGCACCACGTCGTCCACGCCCCAGCCGATGAGGCTGCGGATGAGGCGGTGGCGGTCGAGCTGGCCCAGGGCGGCGCACGGATCGAGACCGAGCTCGCCCGCCAGCTCCTGCCACAGGCGGACGTCGCGCAGATCGCCGGGGCTGAGCAGGCCCGAGTGCAGGCCGTCGTCCAGGTCGTGGGCGGTGTAGGCCAGCTCGTCGGCCACGTTGGCGATCTGGCCCTCCAGCGAGCAGGTCAGCTCCGGCTCGTAGCCGGTGGCGTCGCTGACGTCATAGTCGGTCTCGTGCTTGACCATGCCCTCGCGCACCTCCCAGGTCAGGTTCAGCCCCGGCCAGCCTTCGTAGCGCTTTTCAAGCTTCTCGACGATGCGCAGGCTCTGGCGGTTGTGGTCGAACCCGCCGTGTCCCGCCATCAGCTCGTTCAGCGTCTCCTCGCCCGAATGCCCAAAGGCGGGATGGCCCAGGTCGTGGCCCAGGCAGACCGCCTCCGTCAGCGCCTCGTTGACCCCCAGGGCCAGGGCGATGGTCCGGCCGATCTGGGCCACCTCCAGGGTGTGCGTCAGGCGGGTGCGATAGTAGTCGCCCTCGGAGATGACAAACACCTGGGTCTTGTACTCCAGGCGGCGAAACGCCGTGGTGTGGATGATGCGATCCCGGTCCCGCTGGAAGGCCGTGCGGTACTCGGGCTCGTGGTCCGGGTAGACCCTGCCCCGCGACGCGCGGCTGCGCATGGCATAGGGCGCCAGGTGGCGGTCTTCCCACTCTTCCAGGATCTTGCGGGTGTACATCGTGCCTCCTCTCGTCCAGGCCCCACTCGCAGTCGAATCCCCGGGCCCCCAGGCCGCGCCTCAGGACAACTGCGGCACGACAAAGAGGAACAGGCTCGCCAGGGCCAGGGGCAGCAGGAGCAGGTAGGGGCAGGCCTGCACCAGGGGATCCCAGCGCGGCGGCAACAAGCGGCGGGCGGCCAGCGCGGCCGAGGCGGCCAGGAGCATGAGCAGCGGCCAGTTGGGCAGCCAGCCCAGCAGTCGGGCGGCCAGCGCCGGCACGGACAGCACCGCCGCCAGGACCAGCCCCCGCTCCCGGCGCAGCGCCTCGCGCCAGCCCAGGGCCACGCCCAGGCCGATGGGCAGCAGCGCCCGGAAGAGATAGCGGCCCTGGTGCTGCACGAAACTGGTGTTGTACCAGGCATAGCTGGCCAGCGTCAGCCCGGCCCACAGGACCAGGAGCCCCACCGCGGCCCACTGCCAGCGGGGAACACCGCCGCGCCCCCGCCAGGCGCCGGCCGCCCAGATGGCGAGCCCGACGACGGCCAGCAGGCTCAGGACGGCCACGAACTGGTAGAGCCGCTGGTCCAGCAGGACGCCCATCCAGCCAAACTGCCCCCAGAAGCTGCGGAACGACGTCAGCGCCAGGTCGCGGAGCAGGGCAGGCAGGCCGTGGCTGGCCACGAACTCGGCGGTGCGCAACTGGCCGACCACCACGGCGTCGTGGCGCCCCAGCCCCAGGAAGTCCAGGCCGCCGTACAGCGCCACGTTGCGCAGCCACCAGGGCAGGGCCAGGAGGGCCGCCGGCAGCAGGTAGAGGCTTCCCGCCCTCAGCAGCCGCCCCTCGCCTTCGAGCCACAGGTGCCGCGCGGCGATGGCCAGCAGCACCAGGGGCAGGAGGATATAGAGGGACGACTTGACCACCAGGGCCAGCCCCGTGCTGATGGCCAGGAGGACGAGCAGGCGGGCGTCGCGGCCCTCCCCCTCGCCGGGGGCGGCGGGCTTCAGGTAGCGCACCGCCAGGAGCAACACCACGGCCCCTATCAGCTCGGCCAGCGCGTCGTTGTTGACGGCGGCGGTCATGGCCAGGTGCATGGGCAAGAGCGCGACGAACGCCGTCGTGCCCAGGGCCAGCCCGGGGCTCGCCGGCACCACCTCGCGCACCGTCCAGTAGATCACCGGCAGCAGCAGCGCGCCCAGGACCACCGACAGCAGGCGCAGGGGCAGCAGCGCCCCGCCAAAGAGGCCGTAGACAGGCATGGCCAGCAGGTAGTAGAGGGGCGGCTGGTGAAACTCGTAGCGGATGGGAGCGATCCTCATCTCCGGCGGAAAGCCGGCTGCCTTGATCTCTTCCAGGTAGCCGGCCGGAAAGTCGCCGGCCTTGAGGACCGGGAAGCGATGCTCCTCCGCCAGGTAGCGGACGTAATTGTAGTGGGCCGGCTCGTCGGGCGCCTGCCAGGCGGGCGTGTAGACGGCATAGGCCGTGGCCAGGGCAAGGTACAGGACGACGACGAGCCACAGCCAGCGCGACGGTCGGTTCATGCTCCCTCCTGGCCGTCCATTCTACCGCAGGTGCCCCAAAAAGCCAAGCGAGGCCGCCCCGTTGCCTGGGACCGCCGAGCGCCGGCTCGGCATTTCTCTCTACACGCAACCTGCCGGGCCAGTGCCGGGCAATCCCATCTGGACTACCCGCCCACCATCGAGCGGTACAGCGCCAGCGTCGACGCGGCGATGGACTCCCAGGTGAACTGTTGCGCCAGCCGCCGGGCCCCCTCCCCCAGCCTTTGCCGCGCGGCCGGATCGGCCGCCAGG
>JAAYZQ010000161.1 GCA_012514775.1 Anaerolineaceae bacterium | reverse complement strand
TCGAATTCGTCCAAGAACTCGTCCCGGCCTCGATCCCGGCCTGATCTGCTAGTGCGTGCCCGCACGGAGTGACACCGGGGTCCGGCTGGCATCACCGGCCCCCTGGTAGATGGCGACGCGGTCGTCGGTTTCAGGCGCTACCAACGTACAGCCGTTGGCCCGTAATCCAACTACATCCTAAAAGCAGAGCCTGTACCTCAAAACGATCCTATCTGCCGCTCGGGAGGCCTTGCAACGGCCTCCTCAAGGATGCTTCCAGCGCGTCAGGGTTCACATGCAGCCCAGAAACCAGGACCTGCTAGCTGACGGCGAGGGGAGAGGTGCGCCATCATTTCTCGATCGCAGCCGCACAGGCGCGGACGGTGGTTCGAATGCGGTCCTGGATCTGTACTGCCCCTTCAGACTGTTGAACCATGCCCTCTAGATTATATGCATAAACGGCCGAGTTGTCAAGCGAGACGAAGCGCCCTTTGGTTTCAGCTTCAGCTTGCAGTTTGACTTTTGCGGCGGGATGTTGTACACCTATATGCGGAACCCGGGCTTGCTCAGGGTACATCGTTGAATCAGGGAATAAGCTAATGCAACTGCCCATCTTGGACGGACACAATGATTCGCTCGGACGGCTCTACCCCTATATGGAGGAGCAAGTTCAGGAGTTCTTGAAGCGGCACACAGACGGACACGTCGACCTGCCCCGCGCCCGAGAGGGTGGCCTGGCCGGGGGTTTCTTTGCGGTTTTTGCTTCGGCCAACGATCCGGGCACGCGCGTCCCGTTCGAAGTGATCCGCACGCCGGAGGGCTATGAAGTGCCCCTCGCCGCGCCCCTTGATCCAGCCCGCGCCTCTCGGGTCTCGATCGCCATGAGCGCGGGACTGTTCCGATTGGAGGCGGCCTCGTCGGGACAAATCAAGATAGTACGGGACGTGGAGAAACTGGCTCGCTGCCTGCAGAGCGGGGTATTCGCCGCGATCTTTCACATCGAGGGGGCCGACGCCATCGACCCCGACCTCCATGCCCTCGAGGTCCTTCACCGGGCCGGCCTTCGCTCCCTGGGTGTCGTGTGGAGCCGGCCCAATATCTTTGGCTGTGGCGTGCCTTTTCGCTTTCCGCATTCGCCCGATACCGGCCCCGGCCTGACACAGGAGGGCCGTGCCCTGGTACGCGCCTGTAACCGCCTTGGCATCCTGGTCGACGTGTCTCACCTGAACGAGAAGGGCTTTTGGGACCTTGCCGACATCACCAGCGCGCCCATCGTGGCGACCCACAGCAGCGCGCACGCGCTGTGCCCCGTCACCCGGAACCTGACGGACCGGCAGTTGGACGCTATCCGCGAGTCGGACGGGATGGTGGGCGTCAACTTTGACGTGGGCTTTATCCGAGAGGATGGCGAGAACAATGCCGATACTCCGCTGTCGGTCATTGTCCGGCACGTCGACTACCTGGTGGAACGCCTGGGAATCGACCGTGTTGGGTTCGGCTCCGATTTTGATGGTGCCAAGATGCCCCTCGAGCTGGGGGATGCGGCGGGGCTGCCCAAGCTGATGGCGCAGTTGCGCCAGGCGGGCTATGACGAGGCCTCGCTGCGAAAGCTTGCTTACGAGAACTGGCTCCGCGTGCTAGAGCACACCTGGCAGCCAGGACATGAAGCCGGCCTGTGAACTCTGGACCCGGGACACCCGCTGAGGGGTAAGCCCCATGCCAATTGATTTGTCCCAGCCTGCCACCAGGGATGTGCCCAAGGCCGGGTAAGGCGGAAGGCCCTCGAGAGTGCCCCACCCGTAGCTGCTCTCCAAAACTGCACAAGATCTGCATAGGTTCCCGGTACGATCTGCACACCTTTGTGCTATGCTGGTCCTGAGCGGGGGGCACAAGCGTCTGGGACCGGCAAGCTCGGGGGTTTGCAGAGTGCCAGGGCTTGGTCTTTGTCGTGGAATGTAGTACAATGGTAAGACTCTTGTTCATTGAAGGACTGTCGATGAAAGTCAAAAACCTTTTTGTTCTGACCCTGGCCCTGCTGCTGGTCGCCGCCTGCGGTCCCGAAATGGCGACGCCCACACCCCGGCCAGATACCGGCACTGCCGAGGCGGCCGTAACGGTCGAAGTCGAAGCTACAGAGACGCCGGACGCCGGGCAGGCCGGCGACACGGCCACGCCTGGCGCCGGGGAGGTCCTTACTCCCACCGAGCCCATCTCTCCCACCGGCGGTGTAGAGGTCGCGCTGGCGGCCATCGAGCCGGTGCAGGGGCCGCTGGCGACGGTCAACGGCGAGGAAATCACCTGGGAGGACTTTGAGCCCGAGTTGAAGCAGGCGCTCTACAGCGTCACGCTCCAGTATGGCGTGGACTGGAACCAGGCCGAGAACATCGGTCTCCTGGCGACGTTCCAGGACGAGATCCTGCAGACGGTGATCGATCGCACGCTGCTGCGGCAGAGCGCCGCCGACGAGGGGATCGAAGCGAGCCAGGACGCCATCGACGAGCGCGTCGAGGAGCAAAAGACTGCCGTCCTCGGCAGCGGCATGTTTGGCTCGTGGGAGCAGTTCCTGGAGCAATACGGCCTGAGCGAGGAGTATTTCGCCCGGTTGATGGAAGATGCGGTGCTGATCGACGAGGTTGCCCAAGCCCGCGCGCCGAGCCGTGAGGCGGAGCAGGTCCACGCCCGGCACATCCTGGTCGCCGATGAAGAGGCCGGCCAGGAGGTCCTCGACAGGCTCGAAGCCGGCGAGGAGTGGGGAGCGCTGGCCAGCGAGCTTTCCCAGGACACGACTAACAAGGACAACGAGGGCGACCTGGGCTGGTTCCCGCGCGGAGTGATGGTCGACGAGTTCGAGGAAGTGGCCTTTTCCATGGAGCCGGGCACGACCAGCGACCTGGTCCAAACCGACTTTGGCTATCACATCATCCAGGTGCTTGAAAAGGGCGTCCGGGAGACGGACGACCAGACCTACGAGTCGGTCAAGTCGCAAGCGTTCCAAACCTGGTTCGAGGAGCAAAAAGCCGCCGCGGAGACGACCATCGACGTCACCTTTGGCACGGCACAATAATCCGCTCCCTCAGGAGCTTGCGGCCGGCTCTCGCAGTCCGGCCATGACCCACAGCGCGACCAACAACGGCCAGAGGGCGGCGGCCAGCGCGACGTACACCACCTGAAGGGCGAGCGTGCCGCTGCCCCCTGCCAGGACCCCGCCGACCACGATCTCGATCACAAGCACCAGGCCCAGGGCCGCCGCAACCGGCCGGGGCCCCCGCTGCCATCCCTGGGCACGCCAGGCCTGCACCACCACAGCCAGGATCAGGATGCCCGCCAGCGCCCCGGCCACGCGGCGCGCCCACCCGAGCCACTCCCTCGCCTGTCCCACGGCCAGGTTCGCCTCGCCGCCGTATAGGGGCCAGCTCAGGCACCGCACCGCCGAGCCGCTCTCGGCGACGAGGACGCCGCTCACCAGCACGATCCAGGTGGCCACCAGGGCCCATAGGGCCAGCCTGGCCAGGCCTCCAGCGAGCGAGGGCCGGCGGGGGCCGCGGCTGGCCGCCACCACGGCGGCCGTGGTCACGAGGGCCTGCACCATCAGCGCCGAGCCCAGATCGAGGGCTGCCGGGCCGGGTTCGAGCCCGCGCAGCACCACCAGCGCGCCGAGCAGGATGACCAGCAGCAGGAATCCGACGGCGATTGCCAGGGGCTGCCACAGCCACCGATTGGCCCGGTACCTCCGCCAGCCCACGAGGGCCGAGGCGACGATGAGCAGCGAGGTAAGGGCAGCCACCACCCGGTGGGTATATTCCAGGATCGAATCAAAGCGCGGCGGAGGGACGAGCTGGCCGTAGCATGCCGGCCAGTCGGGGCAGCCCCGCGACGCGTCGGTGACGCACACGACACCGCCCAGGGTGACCAACAGGTAGGTGAACAGAGAGGCCGCCAGAAACAGGTTTCGGTGTCGAATGGTCACGAGTATGCTGTCCTATCGCAGATTCGGCGCCCGGTCCGGTTGCGCCGGATCGGGCTTCACTTCTCTCCACGCCCGCAATGGGCATCCAGGATGCCCATATCGATGCATCCCCCTGGCCAGGTCTGGCACATCATAGGCCCAAGCCCGCGTAATGTCAATTCCCAGCGAGGGGAACGCTCCCCTTGGCCGCCTGCCAGCAACCTCCAGAGCTTCCCGGTGAAACTGTAATATGGATTGAAATATGGGGGTGTTACAATGGCTAAAGGCCAGAGGATGGGCCATAGATGCGCCCAGGCAACCTGGACCATAACGTTTAAGGAGAGGGTAATGGCAACCGGCAAATTCTCAGCGACAGAGTGGAAGCAGCTTCTCAATGCTCCCCAGCTCATCCATCACCTCTTGACCGAATCCGACCGCGGCACGTTGTTTACGAGGCGGAGCGAGGCCAAGGCGTTGCAAACCTATTTGAAAAGCGCCCGGTCGCAATCCGACCTGGTGCGGTCGATCATTGCCGAACAGAAGGACGCCGACGACAAGATCGAGGCCAGCCCGGAAGACGCCAAGAGGATGCTCGCGCAGGTGGGCACCCTGCTCGAGACCAAGGCGGACGAGGTTGAGGGCGATGCGATTCGGGATTTCCTCATGAACGCCGGCGAAGCCATTGCCGAAGCAGCGCGCGAGCAGACCCTGCGCGGCGGCAAGGCGGTCAGCGCCGCGGAGCGAAAGACCCTGGACGAGATTGCCACCGCCTTGAAGGCGACAGACGCCGACAAGCGCCGCAGGCGCGAAGCGGCCGTTGCTGCGGAGGCCAAGAAACGGGCCGAGGAACAGGAGCAGAAGGCCAAGCGCGACGCCGAGATCCAGAAGAAGGCGGCAGCGGCCCGAGAGCAGCGCCAGGCCGAGGCCCAGAAGAAGGAAGAAGAGGCCCGGAAAGAGCGCGAGGCCGAGGCTCGGAAGAAGGCACAGATGGCCCGGCAGCAGCGCCCGGCTGCGACCCAGAAGAAGGCGGACGAGCGCGAGACCGAGACCGAGAAGTATGTCCAGGAGCTGAAGGAAAAGCGCGAAGCGCAGTTCAAGAAGGCGGAGGAGGAAAAGGCCCGCCGCGAGGCCGAGGCCGTCAAGCGCGAGGTCGAGGCTGCCAAGCGCGAGCTCGAGGAGATGAAGCGCGAGGCCGAGGCGGTCCAGGCAGCGGCGACCGCCACAAAGGCCGAGACCATCTACGTGGTCAAGTCGGGAGACACCCTGAGCGGTATCGCCAAGAGCGTCTATGGCAACGCCGGGCGCTGGCGCGAGATCTTTGAGGCCAATAAGGACGTCATCGAGAACCCGAACCTCATCCGGCCAGGCTGGAAGCTGCGCATCCCTGGTTAGTCCTTCTGTCCGGCACAGTGGCAAACTTCACGGGTGCCGGCTGTGACACCACGGCCGGCTCCTGTCCTGCCTGAAGGGCATGGTGGCGTGTAGAGGTGTGGCCCAATCGAGGGTCACCAACCTGGTAGACGGAGGAAACGAGAGAAATGGAAGATCTATTACAGGCATTGATGCAGGGCAGCCAACAGCAGTCGAGCGCGCAGGATGCGGGTAACGAGGCCGATCCGTTCGTCCAATTGCTGCAGAGCATGGGAGGCGGAGCCAGCCAGGGGTATGGCACCCAGCCCGGTCCCGCGCCCGCCCAGGGCGGGATGGACCTGGGGAGCCTGCTGCAAGGCGCCCTGGGTGGCACGGGTGGATATACCGGCTCATCCCAGGCTTCGGCAGGGGCCGGTGGGCTCGGCGATATTCTGGGCGCGATCATGGGCGGCGGCAGCTCGACCATGCAATCCAACTCGATCCTGGCGCCCATCGTAGGCCGCCTGGCCGAAAAGCTTGGCCTGCCCCCCCAATTGGCCCAGGCCGTTGTAGCGTTCGTCCTCGGCAAACTCATGCAGAGCCGGATGCAGCCCGGGATCGACATGACACCGGAGCGCGCGCAACCCCAGGCGGCCGAGCAGCCTGGGCCCAGCCTGGATACCGTGGTCCAGAGGATGAACAGTGGCAAGCGGGTGAAAAAGACCCAGATCCGCAAGGCGGGCCTGGCCGACGAGCTCGCCTCTTATACCGGGATGAATCGCGCGACCGCAGAGGCCAGCTTGCAAGAAGTCCTGAACGAGCTGGGAGGACAGCTCGGCGCCGGACGATAGACGCCGGTTTCCACGTGACAACGTTCCAGGGCCAGGCCGCTCGCCCCCCCGGCGACCTGGCCTACATCATCCCCACCGGCGTATGCATGGCCCGCCGAGCGGTTTGCACGCGGTGCAATAGTCCAAGGCGGCTCGTTGGACTGTAATGTCAGTTGTAATGATCGGTTGTTATACTCGTGCCAGCGAGGAGGTAAGAAAGCAATGCCGAAATTCGAACGTGAAGTCGAGATCGATGCACCGGTTGAGAAAGTGTGGGAAGTTATGACAAATCCCACGTATTGGCCGCAGTGGTTCCCAGGCATCGAAAGTGTCTCTGGGATGACGTCTGTCCGTGAGGGCGGGAGCTTTGAGTGGACGGACGAGGGCCGGACGGGCCGCGGCATCGTGACGAGCATGGAACCCGGGAAACGCCTGGAGATCGCAACCCAGTTGGGCGACGACAAGGACGCCCACGTCTTCAAGTTGCGGGCGAGCGGCGGATTCCTTGGGCTGAACGCCGACGAGTGCAAGGTAGAGTACACCCTCGATACGCTCATGGGGGGCGGCATCTTTGGCAACTTTGTGGCCGGTGGCAACCCCAAGGATGCAATGCGGGTCAAGAAGGCGCTCCACTCGTTGAGAAAACTGGTCGAGAGCCTGTAGCTGAGCCATCGGCCGCAGGTACGCAAGCCGCCCCCTGGCCTGGCCTGAGAGCAGGGGATGGGCGCGGAGCAGTATGTATCCGCATCGAGCTTCAGGCACAACGCATAGCGAACTGAGGAGGGAGAATCATGGGTTTAATCGCATTGATCGTGGTGGGCCTGATCGCAGGCCTGGTGGCTTCGTGGCTCATGAAGGCCAGGACGGGCATCTTGGTTGACCTCATCCTGGGCATCGTGGGCGCCGTTGTGGGCGGCTGGATCACCAGCCTGATCCTCGGCGTCGACCTGGTAAGCGGCTTTAACCTCACCAGCATCATCGTGGCGATTTTGGGCGCGATTGTCGTCATCGCAATCTATCGCCTGATCACTCGCGGGAGCGCGGCAAGGGTATAAGCAGGTCCGCGTCTGCATATGCACTAGCCGTCCCCCCCCCCGGGGGACAATGGATGGGCAGTTCCCCCCCTGAGGCTGCCCATCCATTGCTTTTCACCCGGACTCCTCCGCGAAAAGGAGCAGGAGGGCCGCTGCCCGCCATCGCACAGCATTGGCCCTTGACTTCCAGAAGTCCAACTGCTATAATTTAAATCACCAGCGATCAACGAGAAGCTCAATTCGCATTCGTGGAGGGAGGCCATGTCGACGTTTATTCTGTTGTCCAAGGTATCGCCTGCTTCTGCCGGCCAGATGAGCCATCTGGCCGAGATGGACAAGATCCTCGAACAGGAGTTGGCTGAATCGTTGCCGCAGGTCAAAAGGATCGCCAGCTACGCCCTGCTGGGCGCCTATGACTTCATGCATATTTTTGAAGCGCCCGACGCCACTACGGCCGCCAAGGTCGCGCTGCTGGCGAATCGCTTTGGCGTCAGCTCGACACAAACCCTGACGGCGATTCCCTTCTCCGAGTTCAGCGAGCTGGCCCGGGACATAACTCGGGTCCAGGTCGCGCGAGGGTGAACGCCTGTTGAGGTTCCTGGCAGGCAGAACATGAGAAAAGGGCAAAAACCCAGCGTCGGGGTGGCGCTGAGCGGCGGGCCCAACTGGCCGTGCTACAGAAGCCGCTGCCACCCACGTGGCGCCGGCGGGTCACGTCCACGACACGCCGGCTGCGCCGTGTGTGGAGAGAGCTGAGCGAATAGGGGAGGGCTGGCTTCCTCCTCATGTGCTCGAGCGGCTTGCTTTTTCCCCGGAACTCGGCTATACTCTCTCCTGTCCCTTCACAGCTCCATTGCTTCACCGTGATGAATCCATCGTCGTGGTGAGTTGGTTTCCTCACCGATTTTTCCGAGTCCAGAGTAATACGTGTACTTCACAAGGAGGAAACAGAAATGGCGACCAGAGCGGCAAAAGGAAAACACGCGGTCAATGCACCGGAGAGGACTTTTACCGGCCTGCGGCGCTTTAACGCCGTCATGGGCATACTGCACCTGGTGCAAGGCATCGTGATGATCGTGCTAAGCAATGACACAACCTATCCCATCTATACCAATTTCCTGCGATTCGACCTGGACACCTTCTCGCTGACGCCCGATCCCAAGCTCGCTTATGAGTTGCTCTTTGGTCCGGCAGTGGCTGCTTTCCTGTTGTTGTCGGCCATCGCCCATCTGGCACTGTCCACCTTTGGCTATCGCTGGTACGTGGCCAAGCTCAAGCAGGGCATGAACCCGGCCCGCTTTTACGAGTACGCCCTCAGCTCATCGCTAATGATCGTGCTCATCGCCATGCTGGTCGGCATCTGGGACCTGGGCACGCTCATCGTCCTGTTTGGCATCAACGCGACGATGAACCTGTTTGGCATCATGATGGAGCTGCACAACCAGAGGACGGAAAAGACCGACTGGACGTCGTTTGTGTTTGGCTGTATCGCCGGCGTCGTCCCCTGGATCGTCATCGTCCTCTACTTCCTCGGTGCGGTGGGGTCGGCCGGTGCCGAGCCGCCGGGCTTTGTCTATGCCATCATCCCGACCATCTTTGTCTTTTTCAACATCTTTGCCCTGAACATGTTTCTCCAATACAAGAAGGTCGGGCCCTGGAAGGACTATCTGTTCGGCGAGCGAGTGTACATCGTGCTGAGCCTGTTGGCCAAGACAGCACTCGCCTGGATGATCTTTGCCGGGACGCTGGCCCCGGTCTAGATCTCGCAACTGGTGGGCAATGAGCCGTCTACAGCCGGACAAGTTGCACGTGGATTTTGCCGGGGCACCAGCCTCCGAAGGCCCGTGGGTGCCCCGGCGCTACACGCTGACCCACTCGGACATCAGCGGCGATCTGTTCCTGACCGTGGGCCCGGACTATGACCGGGAGCAAATTTCAGGCTTGTACACCCGCCTGATGCGCGACGAGGTGCTGGCCGAATGGCGCCAGGGGGACCAAGGTCCGGCGCTGCACGTCTACTGCCACGTCAGCGGCGGGGTGGCCCTGGGCCCCGCTCGCTGGCGCGATGCCATCTTTCGGCGAGAGGTGCCGCTGGTCCTGGAGGCGCTCCGCCACGGCGATGCAGCTCTTTTCGAGGCACACCCCGAGTTGGACGGCGCGCCCATCCTGGTGCACTTTCGCTCCAGCCGGCGACGCTACCGTCGCCGCGAGCACTGGGGCATCCCCGCCGACTACCGGCTGTAGGCCGGCCCTGGTGGGGGGGCCGGCGGTTTGTCGTCGCCCGCCGGCGCCCCCGGGCCCGAAGCCATGTCGCCCGCCAGAGCGGATGCAATCCGTTGCCTCTTTCGTGCCTGGCTTTCCGTCATTCCGTCGAGGGGTCAATCTCGACGGCCGCCATCACTCCGTGGTTGTATAGGGCGCGGGCGAAACACTCGACGGCAATATCGGTGCCAGCAGCGACGTGGGTCAGGATGCTCCGGCTGCCCACGGCGGCGCTGCGCCCGGCAAAGCGCCGGCCAATGGTCTCCACCGGCCGGGCAAAGATGCCCGATAAGGGGTAGGGCGCCCCGGGCGGGTCATAGAGCTCGTAGCGGTAGCCGGGCGGGTAGGGACGGTCGACGAAATGGCGGCCGCTGGTCAGGGCGACGTACTGGTCGGCGCCCATGGTGTACCGCAGCCAGTGCAGGCTGTTCGCTATCCGCCGGAAGGGCCAGGGGAAGGTTTCGCAGCCCACACCTTCGACGAGGATCAGGGCCACCCTGTCCGTGTCCAGCCCCCGCAGGACAAGCTCCGCCACGTCGGTGATGGTCTCGCCGCCGGAGAGCGGCGTGCAGAGGGGCAGCTCCTTCTCGGGCCGGGGCACGCGGTGTACAGGCCGGCAACCGACGTTGATGCCGCGAAAGATGTATCCCGCTTCGGCCACGACCAGGTAATCCGGACAGACGGCGTAAAACTCCTCGCTGCCGCCAAACTCGGACCGAAACTCTTCCCGGGAGATCACGCGCTCTACCCCCGGTCGCCGGGCCATTCTTTCCAGGTCGTGGGGTGAGGGATCGAACAGGCCGGCAAAGCGGGTGTTCATACCGGCAGCCGATACCAGAGCATCCAGGTCGGTCGTTTCGATGCTACCCTTCAAGGGCATCAACTCGCCCAGGCCGACGACCACGGGCACCATGCCGGTGGCGTCGAGAAAGCGCTCGATCTCCTGGAACAGGGCCGCGACCTGGGCGGCTTGCTCCTCCTCGGCCTGGGGCCGAAAGAGGGCATGAAGATAGGCGTGGGCATGGTTGAGAAAGAACCAATCCGGCGCGTAGCGGCTGTTCAGATCCAGCGCCGTGTCGGTCACCCACCGCAGGCCCTCGGGCGTCAAGTCGCCCGGATAGGGATGGGCGGCGCACACGGCGGCGGCAACGTCCAGGCGGGGATGGCTCACGTCCAGCGGCCGCCCATCCCGCAGATTCACGACCGTCTGCCATTCTCCAACGTCGATCAGTGCTGCTTGCATCGTTCACCATCCCGCGAATGCCAGTCCACCGACCCACCGGCGATGGGCAGCTCCGTGCCGCACGTGGCGCACGCCGTGCCGACCAGGTGGTGGGCCGCCAGCTTGGCGCCACAGCCACCCAGGTTGAACCGCTCGATGGCGACCTCGCCGCAGGCCGGGCAGAGCGTGCTGACCCACCGGGAGCCGACAAAGTTGCCAAAGTAGATGAACGGCAGCCTTTGCCTGGCCTGGGCCAGGACATCGTTGATCTCGTCGATGGGCGGCCGGCTGTAGCCGGCCATCTTGTACTCCGGGAGCAGGCGAAAGACGTGCCACGGTATCCGCGCATCGACCGAGGCCAGGAACGCAGCGATCTCGGGGATGTCAGCCTCGTTGAGCCCCTGGACGATGGACGTGCTGACCTCCAGGTGGGTGTGGCGGCGCATCGTCTCGATCGTCCGCTTCACAACCTCCGGATCGGGCACCCCCACGTGCTCGCGGTAAAAGCCGGCGGTGATGGCCTTCAGGCTGACGTTGACAAAGGCAAAGGCGCGAGCCATCTCCTCGGCCGCCTCCGGCGTCACATAACCGTTGGTCAGCACCCCCACGGGCAGGCCGGCAGCGGAGGCGACGTGGGCCAGCTCCAGCAGCGTGGGCAGGGCCACGGTCGGCTCGTTGATGGCAAAGGCGACGTTGTGGCAGCCGTACTGCCGGGCCAGCTCGACCACCCGTGGGGGCGAGAGGTGGTAGGTCAACAGCGGTTCCGGTTCCGAACGTGCCACGTAGGCGTTGGAGCAGTACTCGCAGTCGAAATTACAGCCGGCGCCGCCCAGGACAAAGGTGCGACTGCCCGGCTGAAAGTGGTAAAAGGGCACGGTTTCGATGTGGTTGACAAACATGCAACTGTAGCGGTGCGGGAAGCGCTCCACGACCTGCCCCCCGGCCCAGGTGTACATCCGGCAGAAGCCAACCCCGTCCTCGGCCAGGTAGCAACGACGCTCGCAATAGGGACAGACGCCACCGGTCATCTCTTGCCCTCGTTTCTCCTCGCCCTTCCCGGCAGCGCGATGGCGGCGCGGGCAAGGGAGGCGCCGTCCTCGCCGGCGACGGCCACCATCTTGACGTTGATGCCATAGAGTTCTTTCAGGCTCTCCTCCGTCATCACGCGGTCCGGTGGGCCCACCGCCAGGAACCCACCCCGCTTCATGAGAGCCACCCGGTCGGCCACGAACAGGGCGTGATCAGGTGCGTGGGTGGCCATGAGCACCGTCAGCCCGCGCTCCCTGGCCAGGCGCCCCACGGTCTCCAGGACGAGCATCTGGTTGCCAAAGTCCAGGTGCGAGGTCGGCTCGTCCAGGAGCAATACCCGTGGCTCCTGCGCCAGGGCCCGGGCGACGAGGGCCAGTTGCCGCTCTCCACCGCTGATGCGGGTATACCTCTCCAGGGCCAGGTCCTGCAGCTCGACCGTTTCGATGGCCTGGATGGCGATCTCGGTGTCGCGGGCCGACGGCACGGAAAAAAGCCCCAGGTGAGGGGCGCGGCCCATGCTGACCACTTCCAGGACCGTGTAGGGAAAGAGGACCGTGTGTTCCTGGAAGACAAAGCCCATGCTCCGCGCCCGGCTCGTCTCGTCCAGGGTCGCCAGGTCGCGTCCATCCAGGAGCACCCGGCCGCTTTGCAGGGGCAGCAGCCCGGCGATGCAGCGCAGCAGCGTCGTCTTCCCGCAGCCGTTGGGCCCGAGGAGGCTGACGATCTCGCCCGGCCCCAGTTCCAGGTCCAGACCCTGGAAGATGGGGCGCGGGCCGTAGCTGAACGAGGCGGCCTGCAGCGACAGGCGAGGTGCGATCACGCCCAACCTCCCCGCGTGCGGCGCAACATCACTGCGAAAAAGGGTGCGCCGACAATGGCCGTCAGGATGCCCAGCGGGATCTCGGCAGCCATCAGCGAGCGGGCCAGGTCGTCGATGACGGTCAGATAGATAGCGCCCAGGGCCAACGAGACCGGCATCAGGACCCGGTGGTCGGGGCCAACCAGCATCCGGCCCAGGTGGGGAATGACCAGGCCCACCCAGCCGATGATGCCCGAGACGCTGACGCCGGCGGCCGTCGCCACGGTGCAGGCCGTGATCAGCACCGCCTTGAGACGATCGGGATTGACGCCCAGGGCCCGGGCCTCGTCGTCGCCCATGGACAGCAGGTTGACCCGCCAGCGCAGGAGCAGCAGGGTGCCCATGCCCAGCACCATGGGCGGGGCGGCGTACGCGACGTCGGGCCTGGAGACCGTCGCCAGGCTACCCATCAGCCAGAAGACGATGGCCGGCAGCTTTTCCTGCGGGTCGGCGACGTACTTGGCCAGCGACAGCAGGGCGCCAAAGATCGAGCCGACGACGATGCCCGACAGCACCAGCATCAACGTGGGTGTGGTCCGGTATACGCGGCTGATGAGGTAGGTGAGGACCACGGCCAGGATGCCGACGGCCAGGGCCGAGAGCTGTATCACGATGGCGCTGCCCGAGAGGAGGATTCCCAGGGCGGCCCCAAAGCCCGCTCCGGCGGTGACGCCCAGGATGTCGGGGCTGACGAGGGGGTTCTGGAACATGCCCTGGAAGGCAGCACCGCTGACCGACAGGCTGGCGCCGATGCACATGGCCAGCAAAACCCGCGGCAGGCGGATGTTGAACACCACCGTCTCGACGGTGGGCTCCCAACTGGCCTCGACGGGCACCAGCGGTGAGATCAGAACGCGAAGCATCGTGCCCGGCGAGATGGGATAGCGCCCCAGAAACAGCGAGGCAAAACCCACCACGGCGGCGAGCACGAACAGGGCAACCAGGATTGCGTGTTGTCTGCGCAGCACGCCCTCAGTCTCCCAGCGCCGGCCCGGTGTAATCGACGCCGAAGACAGCCTGGTAGAACTCGTCCGCCTCCGCTTCAATATCCAGGTCCGCGAACCGCTCGGGATAGAGCTTGGTTGCCAACCACTGGATGGCAAACAGGGCACGCGGCGAAGAGAAATCCCAGCCCGCCTCGGGCAGGGCATAGACCCGCCCGTTCTTGATCGCCGAGACGTCGGCCACCTGTGGATCGTCAAAAATGGCCTCGACGTCCGCCCCGTTGAGCACGACGATCACCTCCGGATCCCAGATCAGCAACTGCTCGGCCGAGACGTCGGGCAGCCAGCCGCTGAGCTCCTGGGCGACGTTGACCCCGCCGGCCAGGACGATCTGGGCGTGTTCGAAGGTGTCGGGGGTGTAGACGTGGTCGATCTCGTGGCCGCCATAGAAGACCCGCACCTTTTCGTCCTCGGGGATATCTCCAACGCGGGCCGCGATCTCGTCGAGCTGCGACTCGAGGTAGGCGATCAGCTCCTCGGCCCGGTCCTCGGCATCGACGCACAGGCCGACGATGCGGATGTCGTCCATGTACTGCTCGATGGTCTCAAAATGGGCAATGACCACCGGCAGGCCCGGGGCCTGTTTCATCAGCGCCTCAGCCTGCTTGATCCGTCCGTAGCCACCGTGCAGCAGGAGGTCGGGGCCGATGCGCAGGATCTCTTCTACGCTCAGATCGTGACCGGCGTACGGGGCGGGCAGGTCCACCAACTCGGGATGGGCGCCGGTGATAAATTCGCCGTAGGCGCTGCCGTCCTTGACCATCTCGTCCACGGCCACGATCTTGTCGCACTCTCCCAGGGCACAGATGATCTCGGTGATGCCCGAGCGCATGGAGGCGACACTGTTGACGTCCCGGGGGATAGAGACCTCGTTGCCCAGCGAATCGACGACCGTGACCGCATCGCCGGGTTCCAGGGGCTTGACCGTGGGCAACGGGCCGGCTGCCTGCGGCGCATCGAGGGGCTCGATACGGATGATGTACTTGACCCAACTGCCGCGATCGTAGCCGGGCAGCACGACGTTGACACCCCCCTCGTCGTTGTAGGCCAGCAGGCTCTGCTCGTCGAGAACGTCCAGGGCAACCTGGCCTTCGTAGCCGTCGCTCGCCACCAGGCTGATGCTGCCCTCGGCAATGCCGGCCGCGGCCAGAACATCCAGGAGGCGCACGCCGGTGTAGTGCTTGTTCTCGACGTCGATTTCGATCTGCTCAAGGGCCTGCAGATCGGGCATGGTGAAGGGCACGCCGTTGGCCACAAAGATGGTTTCCGCAGGCGGTGGCGAGGTGGGCTGCGGCTCGGCGGCGGGCGCTTCGGAGACCGTCCCCACTTCAATAGCCACGGTGTCGCGTACCCAGGCGCCCTTGCCCTGGCCGGGGATGACCGCGTCCAGCACGCCGCCCTCGCCATAGGCCAGGATACTCTCCGCGTTCAGGTCGGCCACCGCGACCTCGGCGGTGTAGCCATCCCGGCCCACCAGGCTGATGGCGGCGGCGTCGGCCACGTTCGCCGCAGCAAGCAGATCGAGGATGGCAACGCCGGTGCGCGCCTCGCCATCGGCGTCGACCTGTACCTGCTCCATGGCCTCCAGTTCGCCCATGGCAAACGACACTCCGGCGACGGTGAGGACAGCCTCCGTGCCGGCAGGGGGCGCTGCCGGGGGTTCCGGGGTCGGCGAGGCCTGTGGCCCGCAACCGGCCGCGGTGAGCATCAGCAACAGCAGGATGACAACCATCGTGGCTTTGTGTATCTTCATGGCGACTTGCTCCTCCTTGAGTTAATATGAGCTGCCTGCTTCCCCAACAAGAAAACGGCATCCTGGAAGGATGCCGTTGCAGAGCCGATCGTCTGTCTGAGCGGCGCATCTCCTTTCCAAGCATGGGAGGCACAGCCGTTTCCCGCCGTGCCCTATCGGCCTCAGACCATAGGCCCGAGCATTCACAATGGTGTCGCGTCTCCGGTCGATGCCGGAGACAGACCGCTCAAACCCGCAGGTGATGAGGCTCGAAGATGGCGCAATCGATTGTTCAAGAACCGGCTGGAGTGTATCATAGCGGGAGCGCAGTGTCAAAATCGAGGGGACGGGTGTCGAGTATACTGGACACCAGCCCGGCATCAAGGCCGCATTAGAGTTCCGTCACAAATCTTTGCAATATCTTGACAAAAAGTGTATGGTGATGTATAATGGCATGGATGGCCGGTCGCGCACGTCGTTCGTGCCCCAACCTGTTGACTATTTGAGCGGACGAAAGGACCAAACACCATGAAGCAGACAGATCGCAACGCACTCCTCACCTTTGCCATTGTCGTTCTCGTCGGCCTGGGCGTGGCCCTGGCCGGCAGCCAGGGCGGAGCTTCTGCCTTTGGCATCCCCATCTTTGCCCTTGCCGTTGGCCTGGCCTTTGTCATCCAGTGGCTGGCCTTCATCCCGGCCTACCTGCGGCAGGACGAGTCATTCTTTGACCTTACAGGCAGCCTGACCTACATCACGGTCACGATACTCGCCGTGGCGCTCAGCTCGGTGGTCGACGGCCGGTCCATCCTGCTGCTGGCTCTGGTGGTCGTCTGGGCAGCCCGCCTTGGCACGTTTCTGTTTCGCCGCGTGCGCAAGGCAGGCAAAGACGCCCGTTTCGACGACATCAAGCCCTCCTTCATCCGCTTTCTGAACACCTGGACCCTGCAGGGCTTGTGGATAACCTTCACGCTGGCCGCCGCCCTGGCCGCCATCACGACCAACACCCGGAAGGAACTGGGGCTCTTTGCTGTGGCCGGCTTCCTGGTCTGGCTTTTCGGCTTTGCCATGGAGGTCGTGGCCGACCTCCAGAAGAGCCGCTTCCGGGCGGACCCGAAGAACAAGGGCAAGTTCATCAACACCGGCCTGTGGGCGTGGTCCCGCCACCCCAACTACTTTGGTGAGATCGTGCTCTGGGTTGGCGTGGCGATCATTGCCTTGCCCGTCCTGCGGGGCTGGCAGTGGATCACCCTGATCTCGCCGGTGTTTGTCGCCCTGCTCATCACGCGCATCAGCGGGGTACCCATCCTGGAGAAACGGGCCGACGAAAAATGGGGCGGCCAGCAAGACTACGAGGCTTACAAAGCACAGACCCCGGTGTTGATCCCCCGGCCCCGGTTGTGAGCAGCCGGATGGGGAGTACCATGAAAAGCAAGAGGACGCTGGCCTGGATCGTGCTCGTGGGCGGCGTGGCGGTCCTCGCCAGCTATGCCTACGTCGTCAGCCTGGATGCGGCCACGCAACAGGCCCTTTGGGGAGATGTACCGGAGACACTGCTGCCGGCGTACGTCACGTCCATGCTCCTGGCGGCGACGGGGTACCTGGTTTTCACCGGCTATCTGCTGTTTCGCGTCGAGCCCGACAGGGCGCGCATCGCCGGCCGGATTGGGTACAGCCTGCTACACGTCCTGTACCTGATGATCCTCATCCCCTCGGCGTTGTGGCTGCCCCTCACGGCTGCCATGGTCCAGCAACCAGGCGGCCTGCTGTGGCTGCTCATCCGGCTGGTGCTGGGCCTGGTAGCCCTGGGCTCGGCCGGCGTGCTGCTGGCGTTGCTGGCCTGGCGCCCGCGCAACCCGGGCGTGTTCTTCTGGCTGGCCGTGGCAGGCAGCCTGGCCTTTTGTTTCCAGACGGCGATTCTGGACCTTTTTGTCTGGACCGCCTTCTTTCCTGTCCAGGGTACTTGACAAGCCGGAAGAACCGAGTATACTTCTAATTGCGATCGCATCGCAATTGCACACGTGAGACAACCGAGACCTTGAAGCAGTTCTCTACGAAGAGGAGGAAGGTCATGGCCACAATACTTGTATACGGGGCCGGCCCGTTGGGCAGCCTCTTTGCCGCCCGCCTGCAGCAGGGTGGCAACGACGTGTCGATCCTGGCCCGCGGCCAGCGCCTGGCCGAACTGCGCGAGCATGGTATCGTCCTCGTGAACGTCATGACAGGCGAGGAGACGACGACCGCGGTAACCGTGGTGGACGCGCTGGCGCCGGACGACGCCTACGACCTGGTGTTGGTCATCATGCGCAAGAACCACGCCCTGCAGATCCTGCCCGTCCTGGCGGCCAACCGGCACACGCCCAACGTCCTGTTCCTGATGAACAACGCCGCCGGGCCGGGGGAGCTGGTGGGCGCGCTGGGCGCGGAGCGGGTGTTGGTCGGCTTTCCCGGCTCCGCCGGCTACCGCGAGGGCCACGTCGTCCACTGCCTGACGGGCAGCGAGGACGACAAGGCTGGCGTGCCCTTTGGCGAGGTGGACGGCCGCGTCACGGAACGGACGCGGTGGGTGGGATCGGTCCTGGACAGCGCGCCGGGGTTTATGGCCGAGATCCGCACCGACATGGACACCTGGCTCAAGTACCACGTCGCGCTGCTGTTCCCCTCCCTGGCGCCGGCCATGCGCGCCGCCGGCGTCGACAACTATCGCCTGGCCCGCACCCGCGACCTGGTGGTGCTGGCCCTCCGGGCCATGCGCGAGGGATTCCGCGTCCTGGGCTCGATGGGGCTGCCGGTCACGCCCGCGAAATTCAGGGCGATCCAGTGGCTGCCCGAACCCATCCTGGTCTTGGTCCTGAGCCGGATCCTGGCCAACCCGCTGATGGAGACAGCCCTGGTCAAGCACGCCGAGGCAGCCCGCGACGAGGTGCAGCACCTCATCGGCGAGTTCCTGGTCCTGGCCCGCAGCACATCGGTCCCCACGCCGACTATCGACAGCCTGCTCCGCTACTACGAGCCGGACCCACCCCAGGTGCCCGATGGCAGCGCCGAGATCCCGCTGCACTGGGGCGGCATGATTGCACTGTTCGCTGCCTTTGCCCTGTTGATGACGGGCGGCGCCTGGGCCGTCCAGCGCCTTGCAAGCCCAAACCGGTAGGTCAGCACGTCTGTAAAAAGCCATGGCTGCGCGCCGGGTTGAGGGCCGGCCGTGAAACGCGGCCCGGCCCGGCGGCGTAAAGGTTGTTGAGAACCGGTTGCCAGCGGAAACAGGCGGAATGCCCAAGCCGGCAAGCCTTCAGCGCTGAAGAGGGGGTTATCAAGATGGACAACTCGTTTCTCCTGGTTGTCGTGGGCATGTGCGTAGTCATCGTCGCGGTCGTTGCCCTGGGCTATTACCAGAAACAGAAGCGGATGGAAGAGATGCGCGCCCTGGCGGCACGCCAGGGCTATCGCTACACGGAACGGGATGACGCCCTGGCCGGCGCCCTCGCCGAGTTTGCACTCCTTTCCCGGGGCCACTCGCGCAGGGCGACAAACGTGCTCTCCACCGAGGCGGATGGCATCGCCGCCACGGTCGCGGACTACCAGTACATCACCGGCTATGGCAAGAACCAGCACACCCACAGGCGGTCGGTGCTCCTCCTCGAATCCGGGCAACTGGACCTGCCTGCCTTTGTCTTGCGCCCCGAAGGGATCGGCCAGAAGCTGGCGGGCCTCCTGGGTCAGCAGGACATTGATTTTGACAGCCAGCCTGACTTTTCGGATGCCTACCTCCTGCAGAGTCCCGACGAGGCGCGGATCCGCTCCCTGTTCGGCCACGAGAAGCTGGCCTTTTTCGCCCGGCGGCCGGGGCTCTGCGTCGAGAGCCAGGGGCGGCGAGTGCTCTACTACCGGTCCAACAGGCGCCTCTCGCCCGAGGACATCCCGTCCTTTATCGAGGACGGACTGGCCATCCTTCTCTTGTTGGCCGGCGAACGCGCGGCCGCGCCCACCGGCGAGCCCGACGGCCTGGCCGGCCTCGACGCGGTTCTGGCCGATCTGAGTGTTGATGAGGTTGCAGTCTAGACCTGAGGAAAGGGTCCGGTGAGGGCAGTGATCGAGTACGGTGGCCTGGGGCAGGTCGTGACCGGCTGCCCTGGCTGATCGGCCGTTCAGCGTCCGGGAGGGATGATGGCTGTACAGGAGGGCACTTCGAGTTCAGGCGCCAGGCTCTGGTGGCGATGGGTGGCGGCCAACGGCGCCAGCGAGATGCTGGGCCTGGCCGCCACCGGCGCGGCAATTGCACTCCTCTTTTCACGCGTGGAGGCCCTGCCGGGCATGGCCGGCGTCCTGCTCTCCCTCCTGGTGGCCGCCGGCAGCGGCGCCATCGAGGCCACGCTGGTTGGCCTGGCGCAGTGGTGGGCCATGCACCCCTGGTTCCCGGGCATCACCCGCCGCGCCTGGTGGCTGGCCACGCTGGTTGGGGCGATGGTGGCCTACGTCCTCGGCTTTTTACCCTCGACGCTGATGAACATGGGTGCGGAGGCCTCGGGCCAGCCGGTGGCCGAGCCGCCGGGCTGGATGATGCTCCTCTTTGCCGCCGGGCTGGGCCTCGTCGCCGGGGCGGTGCTGTCCTTTGCCCAGTGGCTGGTGCTGCGCAAGCAGGTGCGGCGTGCCGGTTGGTGGCTCCCGGCCAACATGCTGGCCTGGCTCGCCGGCATGCCCATCATCTTCTGGGGCATCGACGCCGCCCAGAAGGGGCAGCCCCTTTACCAGGCCCTCCTCCTGATCGCCGGCTGCCTGCTGCTCGTCGGGTTGCTGGTGGGCGCCATCCACGGTGCCTTCCTGGTGTGGCTGGCCCGGCCGGCCGGCGAGACGGCGTCCCCGGCACGCAGAAGCGCTGCCGGGCCGTCCCAGGACGCTGTGAATCCACCCGACGGGACGGAGACGAGCTGACCCGTGCTCACCAGGCCCGGCGACGTCCAAGACGCCGCCATCGTCGCCTGCCTGGCCCGGGAGTACGGCTTGCCTGCCGCCCGGGTCACCTTTCTTCCACTCGGGGCCGACGTCAACACGGCGGTCTACCGTGCCGAGGCAGACGAAGGCCAGGGATACCTGGTCAAGCTGAGGCGCGGCGCCTTTGACGAGGTCTCTGTCACGCTCCCGAGGTTTCTCCGCGACCAGGGCATCGCCCAGGTCATCCCTCCCCTGCCCACCACAACCGGACGGATCTCGGCCACCCTGGGCGCCTTCCAGGTTATCCTGTACCCCTTTGTCGAGGGTCGCAATGGCTACGAGATCCCGTTGTCCGAGCGCCAGTGGCGCGAGCTGGGGGCAGCCCTCAGGGCATTGCACAGCGTAGAACTGCCCGCGGCGCTGGGCCGCGCCATCCAGCAAGAGACCTACACCCCGCAGTGGCGCGACGATGTTAAGGCGTTCCTCGAGCGCGTGGATCAAGAGGCCTTTTCGGACCCCGTCGCCGCCGAGACGGCCCTCTTGTTGCAGGCCAGGCGCGAGGAGATCCTGTACCTTGTCGGGCGAGCCGAGGCGCTTGCCGGCGAGCTTCAGGCGCGTCCTCCCCAGCCGGTCCTGTGCCACGCCGACGTACACGCCGGCAACGTGCTGCTGACCGCCGGCGACAACCTGTACCTCATTGATTGGGACACCCCCATCGTGGCGTTCAAGGAGCGCGATCTGATGTCCATCGGCGGCGGGCTGTTTGGCGGCTGGCAGTCGCCCGAGGAAGAGGAGAGGCTTTTCTACGAAGGATATGGGTTTCCGGCACAGGTCGACGCGTCCGCCCTGGCCTACTACCGCTACGAGCGCATCATCCAGGACATTGCCGCCTACTGCGCGTTTCTTCTTCTATCGGGCGAGGGAGGCCAGGACCGCGAGCAGTCCCTTCGTTACCTGGAGTCCAACTTTCAGCCCGGGGGGACCGTCGAGCTGGCATACCGGGCAGACGCCGCGGCCAGTTTGCATCCTGCCCGTTCTGGTGTATAATTACTGTTGCAAACAGACGCAATAACCAGGGGAGGCAAGACAATGGCCTGCGAAGAGGTCTTTATCCAGCATCTACGTGAGCGGGGGTTCCGGCTGACGCCCCAGCGCGAGATGATCCTGTCGGTGCTGCACGACATCGAGGGGCTGGCCACCGTCGACGAGATCTATGGCCGGGTCCAGGCCCTCAGCACCTCGGTGGACATCTCGACCGTCTACCGCACGCTGGACCTGCTGCAGGACTTTGACCTCGTCTCCTGCGTGGACGCCGGCGACGACCAGCGGCGATACGAGTTGCTGGGCATCCACGGCCCGCACCTGCACCTTGTCTGCCACGGCTGTGGCCGGGTCATCGGCGCAGACCTGGACGTTGCCCGGGCCTTTGCCGGGCAACTGGAGGCCCAGTACGGCTTCCGGCCGGCGCTAGACCACCTGTCCATCCCCGGGCTGTGCGCGGCCTGCGCCGCCTCGCACCAGGAAGCCGCCCGGCAGGCTTCCATGGATTAGTACCGCCCCCACGCGTTCATCGCAACCCCTCCGCCCCCCAGATTTGCCGGCGCCCCGCCCTTGTGCTATACTCTTAACGCAAGCAATTGCAACTGCCAAGAGACGCAACAAGAGGAGGGGAATTGGACCTGCCTTTGAAGCCAAGAGCGCCCATCGAAGCCCTGATCCAGCGATGGACGGGGCAGGCATCCGTGTGATATGAAAGCGCGTGCCCTGGCGTACCTGGTGACCCTGTGGGCTGTACTGACCCTGAATTTTTTCCTGCCGCGCCTGCTGCCCGGCGATCCCATCGGGGCGCTCCTCGATCCCCAGAGCTCGGGCTATGTGTTCGACGCCGAGGTCCGCGCTGAACTGGAAGCCTACTACGGCCTGGACCGGCCCGTGCCGGTGCAGTACGCCGCCTACCTGTGGGGCATCGCGACCGGCGACCTGGGGCACTCTATCCGGCTCAACCGGCCCGTGACCGCGCTCCTGGCGGCCCACCTCCCCTGGACGCTGCTGCTCACCGGGACGGCGCTGGGCCTGGCCTCGCTCCTGGGCCTGCTGGGCGGAGCGGAGGCGGCCTGGAAGCGCGGCTCCGCGGCCGACCGCCTGCTGACGGCGGCCAGCGTCGTGGCCGGCAACGCGCCGGTCTATTTCGTGGGCATGATGCTGCTTATCCTCTTTGGCGCCAGGCTGGGCTGGCTGCCCCTGGCCGGGGGCCGCACGCCCTTTGCCGACTACAGCGATCCGTGGGCCGCCGTCGTCGACGTGGGCAAGCACCTGGTGCTGCCGGCCCTGACGCTCACTCTGTCGCTCCTGGGCGTCCAGTTCCTCCTGGTGCGCAACCACGTGGTCGGCATCCTGGGCGAGGATTTCATGCTCGTCGCCCGGGCCAAGGGGCTGAGGCCGGCGCGTCTCAAGTGGGGGCACGCTGTGCGCAACGCGCTGCTGCCCTTTGTCGCCCATCTGGCGGCCCACGCCGGCCTGGCCATCACCGGCGCGGTGTTCATCGAGACGCTGTTCCAGTACCCGGGCATGGGGCGCCTCATCTTCGAGTCGGTGGGCGCCCGGGACTATCCGGTCATCCAGGGGGTCTTTTTGGCCGTGGCCGTCGTGGTCCTCACCGCCAACCTGCTGGCCGATTGGGTCAACAACCGCCTCGATCCGCGCCTGGCGGAGGAGGTGGGCCGGTGAGTGCCCTATCCCGGGCCGCCCGCCGCCCCCGGATTTCCATCCCCGTGGGCCCCGAGGCGGTGGCAGGCGGCACGATCCTGGCCCTATTTGTCCTGGTCGCCCTCGCCGCGCCCCTCCTGGCACCCTACGACCCCCACGATTTCTCCGGCCAGCCGCTGGAGCGCCCCGGCCCGGCGCACCCCCTGGGCACCAACGACGCCGGCCAGGACATCCTCAGCGAGCTGATCTATGGCGCGCGCATCTCGCTGGCCGTCGGCCTGGCCGCGGCCGCCGGCACGGTGGCCCTGGGCCTGCTGGTGGGCGGCGCGGCCGGCTACGCCGGCGGACCCCTCGACACCCTGCTGATGCGCCTGGTGGACGTGATGCTGACCCTGCCGCGCCTGCCCCTGCTGATCTTGCTGGCCGCCTTCCTGGGGCCGGGTCCGGTGCAGACGGCCGCCATCATCTCGCTGCTCTTCTGGCCGGCCACGGCCCGTGTCATCCGGGCCCAGGTGCAAAGCCTGCGCCAGCGCGGTTACGTCAAGATGGCCCGCTCCTTTGGCGGAGGGGCGAGCTACGTCCTGCGCCGGCACATCCTGCCCGCCATCGCGCCCCTCATCGCCTTTGGCCTGGTGTCGGCCGCCGGGCGGGCGGTGGCCATGGAGGCGGGACTCGCCTTCCTGGGCATTGGCGACGCCACGGCCAAGAGCTGGGGCTTGATGATGCGTTTCGCCCTGAACCTGCCCGGCCTGCTGTTGACCGACCGCTGGTTGTGGTGGCTGCTGCCGCCCGGCCTGTGCATCACCATCCTCGTCCTGGGGCTGACCTACCTGGGCATGGGGCTGGAGGGCCGGCTGCACCCGGGCCTGAGGCGATGGACGGGACGATGAACGAGACGATGAACGAGCCCCTGTTGTCGGTGCGCGACTTGCGCGTCCACTTTTACCCGGTCGATGGGCGCGACGGCGGTGTGATCCGCGCCGTGGACGGCGTGTCCTTTGACCTGGCGGCCGGCGAGGCGCTGGCCATCGTCGGCGAGACCGGCTCGGGCAAGACGACCATCGGGCGGGCGCTGCTGGGGCTGCACCCGGCGGGCAGCACGGCGGGCAGCATCCGCCTGGCGGGCCGGGAGCTGGTGGACCTGCCGGAGGAGGCTTGGCGCCCGCTGCGCTGGCGGCGCATCGCCATGGCCGTGCAGGGCGCCGGCAGCGCCTTTGACCCTGTCCTGCGCGTGGGCGAGCAGATCGCCGAGCCGCTACGAGAGCACCTGCGGCTGTCGCCTGCCGAAGCGGCGGCCCGGGCCGCGACACTGGCAGAGCGCGTGGGCCTGGAGCCGCGCCACCTACGCGCCTATCCCCACCAGCTCAGCGGCGGCGAGAAGCAGCGGGCCATGCTGGCCATGGCCCTCAGTTGCGAGCCCGAGATCCTCGTCGCCGACGAGCCCACGAGCGGCCAGGACGTGCTCTCCCGCGCGCGGCTCATCGAGCTGCTGCGCCAGGTGCACGGCGGGGGAGAGGGCGGCCCCAGCCTGATCCTGATCTCCCACGACCTGGCCGCGGCCGCCCGGGTGGCCGGCCGCGTGGCCGTCCTGTATGCAGGCAAGATCGTGGAGGCCGGCCCGGCGCGGGAGGTGCTGACCACGCCCCGGCACCCCTACACCTGGGGGCTGCTCAACGCCTATCCGAGCATGACCACCGCCCGGGACCTGCGCGGCATTCGGGGCCGCCCGCCCGACCCTGCCGACCCGCCCCCGGGCTGCCGCTTCCATCCCCGCTGCACCCAGGCAGTGGAACGCTGTCGCCAGGTGGACCCGCCCCTGGTGGACGTGGGAGGCAGGCTCATCGCCTGCCACCTGGGCGGCCTCCAGACGCTGCTCCAGGCCCGGGAGCTGCACAAGGCCTTTGCCAGCAACGGCAACGGAGCCGTGGCGGCGGTGCGAGGCGCCAGCCTGGACGTGTACGAGGGCGAGGTCGTGGCCCTGGTGGGCGAGACGGGCAGCGGCAAGACCACCTTGGGCCGGCTGCTGGTCGGGCTGCTGGAAGCCGACGGGGGGTACGTCGTCTTTGAGGGGCAGGACCTGTCGGCGATGAGCGGGCGGGAGCGCAAAGCGCTGCGGCAGCGGATCCAGCTCGTCGCCCAGGACCCCTTTGACGTCATCAGCCCGCGGCTGACGGTGGGCGAGATCGTGCGCGAGCCGCTGGACGTGCAAAAGGCCGGCACGCCTGCCGAGCGAGAGGACAGGGTGCGCGATGCGCTCCAGGCGGTGGGCCTGCCCTCCGGGCCGTCCTTCCTTGGCCGGCGCGCCCACGAGCTGAGCGGCGGCCAGTTGCAGCGCGTAGCCATCGCCCGGGCGCTGGTCCTCGACCCCAAGCTGATCGTGGCCGACGAGCCGGTGTCGATGCTCGACGCCAGCGAGCAGGCCAAGGTCATCAACCTCCTGAAAGAGATCCAGAACGAGCGCGGCATGGGCCTGCTCCTCGTCTCCCACGACCTGGCCCTGGTGCGCAAGGTGGCCGACCGTATCCTGGTGATGCGGCAGGGCGAGATCGTGGAGGATGGCCCCGCCGGCCGCGTGGTGACTATGCCGCAGCACGCGTATACCCGAACCCTGTTGCAGGCGGCGCCCGCCCTGGATTGGGCGGACGACGCCTCGTAGGAATTCAATAGACGAGGAAATGACGATGGCACAACGACGTCCGACGCAAGCAATCCGGATCGTATTCTCCCTGCTCGCCGCCTGCCTGCTGGCGAGCTGCGGCGGCGGGCCCGCGGCGACGCCCACGACCCAGGCGCCCGCCGCCGCAGCCGCCACCGCGCCCGCGGCCCCCACGACCGAACCGGCCGCCGCGGCGCCCTTTGTGGAGAGGCTGCGCCTGCCGGGGGGCGGCTATTGGGGGCACCCATCTCCCTTTGGCTTTAACCGGGGCCCCGGTTTTTCGCGGGCATCGCTGGTTTTCGACACGCTGGTCTGGCGCGACGCAAGCGGCGAGACCATCCCCTGGCTGGCCACCGACTGGTCCATGTCCGACGACGGCCTGACCTGGACCTTTACCCTGCGCGATGGGGTATACTGGCAGGACGGCCAGCCGCTGACCGCCGACGACGTGGTCTTTTCCATCGACTATTACCTGGCCCATCCCGGCGCGGTGTGGTTCATGGCACAGGTGGGCCAGGTCGAGTCGGCGGAGGCGGTGGGCGACGGGCAGGTGGCCATCAAGCTGGCGGAGCCCTTTGCGCCCTTCTTGCAGACCGTGGCCGAGGCGCTCCTGATCTTTCCGCGGCACATCTGGCAGGACGTGGCCGATCCCCAGGCGTTCGTCGAGCCCGAAGCGTTCATCGGCAGCGGGGCCTACCGCCTGGTCGAGTACAGCCAGGAGGAGGGCACTTATCTCTTTGAGGCCAATCCCGACTTTTTCCTGGGCATGCCCTACGTGCGGCGCATCGAGTTCGTGCCCACCAGCGACGATTTCCTGGCCCTGTCCAACGGCGACATCGCTGCCTTTGACAAGTTTGGCGGCGTGACCGAGGAGATGTTGGCCCCCTTCCGCCAGGCGCCTTTTGCCATGGGCCAGGCGCCCGGAGAGTGGGGCATGTTCCTTTTCTTTAACCTGGAGGCGGATACGCCCCTCCGGGACGTGCGCGTGCGGCAGGCCATCGCCCACGCCGTCGATCGCCAGGCCATGGTGGACCGCGTCCTATTTGGCCTGGGCGATCCGGGCAACCCCGGCTTCTTGCCGCCCTCCAACCCGGCCTACAACCCGGACGTGACCGGCTATCCCTACGATCTGGAGGCGGCCCGCGCGCTGCTCCAGGAAGCGGGCTATGACGGCACGCCCATCAAGCTGGGCTATTCCCCCGACTGGATCATGGCTTCGCCGCGGGCCGTCGAGATCATCGAGGCCGGCCTTTCCCAGGTGGGCATTGCCCTGGAAAAGACATCGATGGACCAGGCAACCATCGACGCCGCGGCCAACGAGGGCAGCTACGAGATGCTCGTCTCCGGCTTTGGCGGACTGGGCGGCGACGCCGATCAACTGCGGCGCAGCTTTGCCAGCAGCAGTCCGACCAGGGGCTTTTCCCGGGGCCTGGGCTACAGCAACCCCGAGTTCGACGCCCTGGCCAGAGCCCAGGTGACGATGACCGATCCGGCAGAGCGCGGCGAGGCGTTGGACGAGATGCAGGCCATCCTGGCCGAGGAGCTGCCGGCCCTGGCCCTGTACTACACCGCCCGCGTGGTCGTCTACAACGCCGAGGTCCTGGACAACTGGTACTTTACGCCGGGCGGCTACGGGGGCGGTATCCCCCAGCCGTACAACAGGCACCAGTTCATCGTCGGCCTGCCCCAGGGCCTGTCCATTCGGGGCAGCGACTAGCTGCTGATCACGCTGCCCTGGCCTCCTGCTGTGACGGGCCAGGGCAGCGATAAGGGAGTGTGTATCCGTGAGCGAACTGCGCAATCATTTCGAGATCCTGGCCGAGCGCTGGGACAGCATTCAGACGCCGGACCGCGGCGAGAGGCTGCGCCGGATGCTGGCGCCGGTGGTTCCCCTGTGCCGCGCATCGGGATCCATCCTTGAGGTGGGCACGGGAACCGGCGCGCTGATCCCCTGCCTGCAGGAATGCGCGCCCTCGGCCCGCGTGGTCTCGATCGATCTGGCGGCCGAGATGCTGTGGCGCGCCCGGCGGCGCTGTCCCGGCGCTGCCGTGGTCCAGGCCGACGCCCATCGCCCGCCCTTTGCCGCGCCCCGTTTCGATCTGGTCATCTGTCACAACAGCTTTCCCCACTTTGCCGACAAGCCTGCCGCGCTTGTGAACCTGGCGAGTGTCGTGCGGCCCGGCGGCCACCTGCTCATCCTGCACGACCTGAGCCGCGAGCGGGTGAACGCCATCCACGGCGGCGGCGCCCCGGCGATCCAGCACGATCTGTTGCCCCCGGGCGACGAAACGGGTCGGATGCTGGCCCGGGCCGGGTTCAGCGACGTGCAGGTGGAGGACAGCGACAAGGGCTACATGGTCGCGGGGCGGCGGGATGGGGACACAGCCGAGGGGGGCGGCGCCTCCGATCCGGCCCGTTGACATCTGTGGCTCCCTGGTGTATGCTTACGACCAGGGAGCATTGATGAATCGAGCGCTTGTATCTGTCGTGTTGTTGCTCGGCCTGGCCGCCATACCCCAACCTCTAGCACAGAGAGGGGACGATGGCCCGGTCCCTGGCGTTCACACCATCCGGGCCGGCGACGACGTGCTGCAACTGGCGGCCGACGGTGGCTTTGCCTGGCTGATTCAGCTCGTCGAGTGGCGAGAGGTCGAGCCGGCGCCTGGAGAGTACTTCTGGGAGTACACCGACTGGCTGGTGCGGGCCGCCGGCTACTATGGCCTGGACTTGGTCCTGCGCCTGGACCACCCGCCGGCGTGGGCCGTCTCGCCGGGAGCCGAGATGCCCGTCGACGCGGCCGCTTACGCCGCCCTCCTCGGGCGCGTGGCGGCCCGGTACCAGGGGCGGGTTACTGCCTACGTCGTCTGGAACGAGCCCAACCTGGCGGCAGAGTGGGCAGGGCAGCCACCCGATCCGGCCGGTTACGTCGAGCTGCTGTGCGCCGCCCGGGCCGCCATCCGGGAGGCCGATTCCCGGGCCCTGGTGGTCAGCGCCGGGCTGGCACCGACCAACCACGCCGACGCCCCGGCTGTGGACGATCGCGAGTTCCTGAGGGCGATGTACGCCGCGGGAGCAGGTGCCTGCTTTGACGTGCTGGGCGCCCATCCCTACGGTTTCGCCCATCCCCCCGACGACCCCCACGGCGCCCACGACGGCCTCAACCTGGCCCGCGTGGCCGACCTGCGGGCCATCATGGTCGAGAACGGAGACGGGCACAAGCCGGTCTGGGCCACCGAGCTGGGCTGGACCACCGCCGCCGTCGCGCCGGAAGAGCAGTGGCTAGAAGTCGGCGACGAGGAGCAGGGCCGCTACCTGGTGGGCGCTTTTGAAAGAGCGGGCGCGGAGTGGCCCTGGCTGGAGCGCATCGCTGCCTGGAACCTGAGCCACGGCCTGCCGGAGGAGGACGAGAAGCGCGGGTACAGCATCCTGGATGGCGAGGGCAGGCCCAAGCCCGCCTACGAGATGCTGGCGGCCATGGCCGCAGGGCAGGAGGCTGTCGCGAGACCGGCAGGGATGCAGACGGCAGAGATCCTGGCGCCGGATGTGGTGGTCCGCCTGAGCGACGTGGACACGTATTACCCCCACTGGGCCCGCCCCCACTGCGGCGCCCTGCCGTGCCGCAGTTGGAGCGGCCTGTTCTACATCGCAGAGCCGGGCAGCGCTCCCTGGCGGCTGCGGATGGAGATCATGCAGGTCGAGGAGCCGGGCAACCTGGTCCGGGTCAACGGCCAGCTCCTGGATCCGCCGGCCATCCCCCTCCGTGGTCGCCCCGACCTGGCCTCTGTCTGGACGGCGGTGGAGATGCCCGTGCCCGCGGAGCTCGTCCGCCCCGGTGCGAATATCCTGGAGATCGAGTCCGGCCCGCGGCTGCCTGCGTACCAGGACGGCACCGCCGGCTTTGAAAGCATCCAGATCCGCAACGTGCGTCTGGTTACGGCTCCCTGAACACCCCCTGATCCGTTCCCAGCCAGGCCACGCCCGCGCGGTCGACGAGGACGGTATAGACGCTCGCCGCCTCCAGGCCGCAGGGTTCCCAGGACGCGCCGCCATCGGTGCTGCGATGCAGGCCGTGGTGCTCGGTGCCCGCCAGGATGGCTGGCAGGGGGGCTCCGTCCAGGGCCAGCGCCGTCACGGTGGCATCCAGGCTGTCGTGGCCGGCGGGCCGCCACGTCCGCCCCCTGTCGGCGCTCAGGTAGACCCCCTCTGTCGTTCCGGCGTACACCCGCGCCGGCTCCCGGGGATCGACGAGCAGCGCCAGCACCGACAGCGGCCGGTCCGCCAGGGGGGCAGCCAGCCACGTTTGCCCTCCGTCGGCGCTGCGGTTGACTCCCTCCACCGTGCCGGCGTACATCCCCTGCGGATCGGTTGGGTCCAGGGCAAAGGCGTGGACGGACAGCGTTTCGAGGCCGCCATGGATGGAAGCCCACGTCCGCCCCGCATCGGTGCTCACCAGGACGTTGTGGCCCCAACTCCCGGCATAGACGCGGTCTGCGTCGCGAGGGTCCACCACGACGTTGAAAATCGAGATGCCCGCGGTGTCGCCGGCCACCTGCCACGTG
>JAAYZQ010000160.1 GCA_012514775.1 Anaerolineaceae bacterium | reverse complement strand
GCACCTCCCGACGCCGGAGCACACCTGCACTGCGCGCACACTTGCCCGGGGCAGCGCCAGGGGGCGCAAGTGTCGGGACGGCGCGACGCAGGACGGTGTGCGGCCCAAGCGCAGGCGGGCCGGATCGAGTCGGGGGAGAGGTCCAACGCGTGCGTGGTGCCGCTGGGGACATAGTCCCAGCCGGGGGCGGCGATGACCAGGCGCAGGCCGTGGCCTGCCAGCCCGGCAATGATCTCGGCCAGGCGCGGGCGAAAGGCGTCGTCCAGGCCGGCAAAGGGATCGTCCAGGAGGAGCAGGCGGGGCCGCCGCAAGAGGGCGCGGGCCAGCAGGACCTTGCGCCGCTCGCCGCTGGAGAGCTGCACCAGGGTGCGGTCCAGGAGGGGCTCGATGCCCAGGAGGCGGACCACTTCGCCCTGCCTGGCCTCCCAGGCCACGCCATCGGCGGCGGGGCGGCCGTTGTCCGGCAGGCGGAAGGCGTTCAGCCCCAGGGCCGCCTCGGGCGAAAGGAACTGGGAGACGAGGGGCACCTGCGTGCCGCCCGGGCTGTTCCAGCGCGAGCCGTAGTAGGGCTCGTCGAGGCCCATGAGGCGCCGCTCCAGCCCGAACTCGACCAGGGCCACCTCGCCGGCGCCGCCGCCGTTGGACGCAAAGTGGTAGACGATGCGCCCGCCGGCCAGGGGCCGGCGCCCGGCGATGGCCCGCAGCAGGGCCGTCTTGCCCGAGCCGTTGGGCCCGACGACGGCCCACTGCTCGTCGTCGCGCATCCGCCAGTCGATGGGGCCGGCGCCCGGCCAGAGCAGCCCGCTCTCCACCGACAGGAAGAGCTTCGAGGCGCGGCCCGCGTCCGGCTCGGGCGCGACCCGGCGGGCGGCGCAGGCGATCTCGACGCTCACGACTACCAGTTCGTCGGCCGCAGCGAGCGGACGGCGGCCCCGGCGCGCCACATCTCCGATTCGCGCATCTCGGTCAGCTCGGCGTCCAGCTTTTCCTTGTAGTCGGCCGCGCTGTTGGCCTCCAGGACGATGCGCGTCTCCTCGCCCGAGACGACGCTGTCGTAGAGCGCGTCAAAGACGGGCACGACGGCGTCGCGGAAGCGGCCCCGCCAGTCGAGGGCGCCGCGCCGCGCCGTGGCGCTGCAATTCTCGTACATCCAGTCCATGCCGTTCTGGTCCACCAGGCGGATGAGGCTCTGGGTCAGCTCCTCGACGGTCTCGTTAAAGGCCTCGCTGGGGCTGTGGCCGTGGCCGCGCAGGGTGTTGTACTGGGCCTCCATGATGCCCGCCAGGGCGCCCATGAGCACGCCCCGCTCGCCGGTCAGGTCGCTGTAGACCTCGCGCTGGAAGGTGGTGGGAAACAGATAGCCCGAGCCGATGGCGATGCCCAGGGCCAGGGTTCGCTCCAGCGCCCGGCCGGTGTGGTCCTGCTGCACGGCAAAGCTGCTGTTGACGCCGCTGCCGGCCAAAAAGTTGGCCCGCACGCTGGCGCCCGATCCCTTGGGCGCCACCATGATGACGTCGACATAGTCGGGCGGCACGATGCCCGTCTGGTCGTTATAGACCAGGCCAAAGCCGTGGGAGAAAAAGAGGGCGTCGCCCTCCTTGAGGCAAGGGACGATGGACGGCCAGAGCAACATCTGGGCCGCGTCGGAGACCAGGTACTGGACGATGGTGCCGCGCTCCACGGCCTCTTCCCAGGGCAGGAGCGTCTCGCCGGGCACCCACCCGTCGCTCACGGCCTTGTCCCACGAGCGCTTGCGTTCCGGGTCGCCGCCGACCACGACGCGCACGCCGTTGTCGCGCATGTTCAGCGCCTGGGCCGGACCCTGGACGCCATAGCCCAGGACGCAAACGACCTCGTCCTTGAGCACCTCGCGGGCCTTTTCCAGGGGGAATTCTTCCCGCGTCACAACTTCTTCGACGATACCGCCAAAATCAATCTTGGCCACAACTGCCTCCTCTTAGTCCGAATTTGAATGGTTACTGCCGCTGCCGTTGTCGTTGCCGCCCCGCACCATGGCCAGGCGGCCGCTGCGGGCCAGCTCTTCGATGCCGTAGGGCCTCAGCAGGCCGATGAGCGAGTTCACCCTGTCCTCGGGGCCGGTAATCTCGACGGTCAGCGAAGCCGGGCCCACGTCCACCACCCGGGCGCGAAAGACGTTTGTCAGCTCCATGATCTCGGTGCGGGTGCCGGGCGCCGCCTTGACCTTGATGAGGGCCAACTCGCGGATGACCGTGGGCTCGTGGCTGACGTTCATCACGGCCGTGACGTTGATGAGCTTTTCCAGTTGCTTGACCACCTGGTCGACGACGCGGTCGTCGCCGTGGACGACGATGGTCATGCGCGAGATGCCGGGCGTCTGGCTGTGGCCCACGCTCAGGCTCTCGATGTTATAGTTGCGCCGCCGAAACAGACCCGACACCCGGTTGAGGACGCCGGGCTTGTCTTCCATGAGCGCCACCAACGTTTGTGTCATCTCGCCCTCCTGCCTCTCTTCGGGGATCATGCGGGCTGCCTCCCGGCCTTGACCGGCACGACCTCGGGCCGCCGGATCATGTCCACCACGCCGGCGCCGGGCTGGACCATGGGATAGACGTTCTCTTCCTGGACGATGCGAAAGTCCATGAGCACCGGCCCCTCCATCTGGCTGGCGCGGCGCACAACCTCTTCCACCTCGCCCTTTTCGCGGACGGTGATGCCCGGGATGCCATAGGCTTCCGCCAGGCGGGCAAAGTCGGGCCCCAGGAGGGGCGTGCCCGAGTAGCGGCCCTCGAAGAACAACTGCTGCCACTGGCGCACCATGCCCAGGTAGCCGTTGTTCAGCACGGCCATCTTCAGGGGGAGCTTTTCCTGGACGACGGTGGCCAGCTCCTGGATGTTCATCTGGAAGCCGCCGTCGCCGGCAGTGACCCACACCTGCTCGTCGGGCCGGCCCATCTGGGCGCCGATGGCAGCCGGCAGGGCAAAGCCCATGGTCCCCAGCCCCCCCGACGACAACAGCCCCCGCCGCCGATGGTGCGTAAAGTACTGCGCCTCCCACATCTGGTTCTGGCCCACGTCCGAGACGACGAGCGCCTCGCCCTCGGTGGCCTCCCAGATCTGGCGGATGACCCACTGGGGCACCAGGTCGTCTGTCTCCTGGCCCAGGATGTCGCGCCGCAGCGACTCGGCGTACCACTCCTCGATGCGGGCCAGCCACACCTGGCGCTCGGGCGTCGCGCCATTCGCCCGCACCAGGGGGATGAGGGCCGGCAGAACGTCGGCCAGGTCGGCCACCACGGCCAGGTCGACGGCCACGTTCTTGTCGATCTCGACCGGGTCCAGGTCCACGTGGACGATGCGCGCCTGGTGGCCGAACTTTTCCACCGGGCCGGTGAGGCGGTCGTCGAACCGGCAGCCCAGGGCGACGATGAGGTCGGCCTCGCCAAGGGCCAGGTTGGCATAGGCCTCGCCGTGCATGCCGGCCATGCCCAGGCACAGGGGATGGGTCTCGGGCAGCGCGCCGATGCCGAGCAGGGTCGTCACGACGGGCACGCCCGCCTCTTCCACCAGGGCCGCCAGCGCCTCTTCGGCGTTGGCCAGGATTACGCCGTGACCGGCGATGAACAGGGGCTTGCGGGCCTCGTTGAGCATCTCGGCCGCCCGGGCGATGGCCGCCGTCGGGTCCCCGGTGCGCGGGCAGCCGCGCAGGTGCACCTCGTCGGGGTAGTGGTAGTCCAACTCGGCGGCTTGCACGTCCTTGGCCACGTCGACCAGGACGGGCCCCGGCCGCCCGCTGCGGGCGATGGTAAAGGCCTCCTTGAGGACCATGGGCAGATCCTCGACGTCGGTGACCAGGTAATTGTGCTTGGTGATGGGCAGAGTGATGCCCGTGATGTCCACTTCCTGGAAGGCGTCGGTGCCGATGATGTTCGACGACACCTGGCCGGTGATGGCCACCACCGGCGACGAATCCATGTAGGCCGTGGCCAGGCCGGTGACCAGGTTGGTGGCCCCCGGGCCCGACGTGGCGATGCACACGCCCACCTTGCCCGTGGCCCGCGCGTAGCCGTCGGCCGCGTGGGCCGCCGCCTGCTCGTGGCGGGTCAAGACGTGGTGGATGGGAAAGTCGGGTAGGGCGTGGTACAGATGAATGACCGCCCCACCCGAAATGCCAAATACCGTGTCCACGCCCTCGCGCACGATGCTCTCCCAAACCGCTGCTGCTCCCGTAAGTCTCATCCTCTCCTCCATTCCTTATCCGGTGCGTTGCACCTGCCGTTGGTGCGACGCACCTGGCTGACCATCTTCTGTTCCGTGTCCGGTGCCTTGCACCTGCCGTTGGTGCGACGCACCTGCCAACATATCCTCCGACTCATCGAAACACCGCCCCCGTGCTCGCCGACGTCACGGCCTGGGCGTAGCGCCGCAGGTAGCCGGTCTTGACGCGCGGCTGCCAGGGGGGCAGGGCGGCCAGGCGGGCGGCGATCTCGGCCTCGGGCAGGTCGAGGGACAGGCGCCGGTTGGGCAGGTCGATGGTGATGGCGTCGCCGTCGCGCACGGCGGCCAGGGGGCCGCCCTCCGCCGCCTCGGGCGAGACGTGGCCGATGGCCGCGCCCCGCGAGGCGCCCGAAAAGCGCCCGTCGGTGGTGAGCGCCACCCGGTCGTCGACGCCCATGCCCGACAGGAGCGAGGTGGGCGTCAGCATCTCGCGCATGCCGGGCCCGCCCCGGGGCCCCTCGTAGCGGACCACCAGGACGTCGCCATCCTGGAACTGGCCGGCGATGATGGCCGCCGTGGCGTCCTCCTCCGAGTCAAAGACACGGGCCGGGCCGGTGTGCTGCCGCATCCGGGGCGCGACGACGGCCTGCTTGACCACGGCGCCGTCGGGGGCCAGGTTGCCAAACAGGATCGCCAGGCCGCCCTGGGCTGCATAGGGCGCGTCAAAGGGGCGGATGACCGCCTCGTCGCCGGCGGGAGCCGCGGCCAGGGCCTCGGCCACGGTGCAGCCGGCCACCGTCAGCGCCTCGCCGGCCAGGAGGCCGCCGTCCAGCAGGCGGCGCATGACCGCCGGGATGCCGCCGGCGCGGTGCAGATCCTCGACATAGTGGCCGCCGGCCGCGGGACTCATGCGGCACAGGTGCGGCGTGCGGGCGCTATAGTCGTTCACCTCGTCGAGCGAAATGTCGACGCCCGCCTCGTGGGCGATGGCCAGCAGGTGCAGCACCGAGTTGGTCGAGCCGCCGAGGGCCATGTCCAGCGCAAAGGCGTTGCGAAAGGCAGCCGGCGTCAGGACGTCCAGGGGGCGGACGTCGCGGGCCAGCAGCTCCATGACCTGCATGCCCGACTCCTTGGCCAGTGCCTGGCGGGCGGCGTGGACCGCCGGGATGGTCCCCTGGCCCGGCAGGCCCATGCCCAGGCCCTCCACCAGGCAGTTCATGGTGTTGGCCGTGAACATCCCGGAGCACGAGCCGCAGCCCGGGCAGGCGACCTGCTCCAGCCGCTCCAGCTCCGCGGGCTGCATCTGGCCGCGGGCCACGGCGCCGACGGCCATGAACACGTCGTTGAGGTCCACGGCCCGGCCGTCCAGGCTGCCGGCGAGCATCGGGCCGCCGCTGACCACCAGGGCCGGCAGGTTCAGGCGCGCCGCGGCCATGAGCATGCCCGGCACGATCTTGTCACAGTTGGGAATCAGCACCAGGGCGTCAAACGCGTGGGCCTGGGCCACGATCTCGACCGAGTCGGCGATGAGCTCGCGGCTGGCGAGGGAGTACTTCATGCCGGCGTGGTTCATGGCCAGCCCGTCGCACACGCCAATGGTGTTGGCCTCGAAGGGGGTGCCGCCGGCAGTGCGGATGCCGGCCTTGACCGCCTCGGCCAACTGGCGGAGGCCGGTGTGCCCGGGAATGGCCTCGTTGTAGGAGTTAATCACGCCCACGAAGGGCTGTTCCATCTCCCAGGTGGTGCAGCCCAGGGCGCGCAGCAGCGCGCGGTGTGGCGCGCGCTCGTGCCCCCGCTTGAGGGCGTCGCTTCTGCGCCTCGGCCGATCTTCTTGACTCATTGTCCACCTCGACAGTCAGATTCGGGCAACAAAAAAACCTCCCGGCTGGGAGGCTTTTGCACGCTTTTGGTCTGTGCCAGACTAGGCCGCGACCCTCCCAACCGCCATTGGCTCCTCAAGAACCAGGAGCTCAACAATAATAAGAACAATAATGGCGATCAGGTAAATGGGCTGCACTTCTATTTTCTTTCGTCCTCTCTTGTCTGGCCGGCGCCAGGCGGCGCCGAAGATTGGGCCTTTATACCACGCTTTCCGCTATTTGTCAACCCGCACTTTTGTCCCACGGCCCCCAGGACTGCGCCAGAACGACGAGCGTCGTGCAGAAAACACACGAAACGCGACGAATATCTCGTACATCTAAATCCATAAGAAATCTTTACTTGCGGAGCTGTGTCGGTTATGGCAAGCGCAAGTATAGTTATGTCATGTTCAACGCGGGCGCGATCTACGTCATTTGTCCCATATCCTGTCGTACAAAAATCCACCTTTTGAACCAAGGAGGATGGGGCATTGGGCCCTTGCCGCGGCGGGCAAATACTGCTACACTGATGGCAGTAGGCTGGGCGCCGACTAACAGTTGGCCACGCGCCAAGAGAAAGGAATGCGAGAATGCCCTGGAAAGTAGACCCGGACAACTCCGAAGTCCTGTTCTTCGTCAAACACTTTCGCCTGACCACCGTGCGGGGTCGATTCAAAAAGTTCGAGGGCACCCTCGACATGAACGAGGAGAACCCCCAGGCGTCGTCCGTCGAGGGCACGGTGGAAACTGCAACCATCAGCACCGGCATCGCTCCCCGCGACATGGACCTGCGCCGGCGCAACCGCTTTAACGTGCGCGACTTTCCGCAGATGACCTATAAGAGCACGCGCATCGGCCCCTTCGAAGGCAACCGCTTCCAGGTCTTTGGCGACCTGACCATCAAGGGCATCACCAGGCCCGTGGTGTTTGACGTGGAGGACAAGGGCGAGTTGTCTCCCGTCAAGGGCGCGCCGGGTTGGCGGCGCCACGCCTTCGAGGCACGTACGCGGGTGAACCGCAAGGATTTCGACATCAAGTGGTTCCCCCTGGCCGAGATCGGCTCCATCCCCGTGGCCGAGGACATTGACGTGGTGTGCAAGATGCAGTTCATCAAGGAGCCGTAGCACCGGCCCGACCCATCGCTCCCGCCAGATCGTCAGATCTGACGGCCCTGGCGATGCACGCCGAGCAAGTCCGGGCTTGCGCATTGCCCTATTCAGATTTGACACGGCCCGGCTTCTGTGGTATGCTGCGCCCCAGTTTTTTCGAGCGGAAGGCACAGTGAGAGAACTGGCGTTTGCCTTTGTAACCGACAATAACCGACGACGACCGGAGGAGCCAGGCTATCCTTCTGGATAGGCTTCTACGGCGTACAGGCGAAACCTGACCCAGAGCCGGCCTCCAGAGTGGAGGCCGGCTCCTTTTTATGCGCGAAGGGCGTGGGCCCGTCGCGCATTTGTTTTGGAAAACACGAAACCATCAGGAGGAAAAACATGTTTGACAAGGACAGCATCAAGAAGGTAGTCCTGGCCTATTCCGGTGGGCTGGACACGTCGTGCATCGTGCCGTGGCTGAAGGAGAACTATGGCTGCGAGGTGGTGACCTTTACCGCCAACGTGGGGCAGGGCGACGACGAGCTGGAGGGCCTGGAGGAAAAGGCCCTGGCCAGCGGAGCGAGCAAGGCGTACATCGTCGACCTGCGCGACGAGTTCCTGACCCAGTACGCCTTTCCGACAATGCAGGCCGGCGCCATCTACGAGCGCACCTACCTGCTGGGCACCTCCTTTGCCCGGCCGGTGACGGCCAAGTACATGGTCGAGGTGGCCGAGCAGGAGGGCGCCCAGGCCGTGGCCCACGGCTGCACCGGCAAGGGCAACGACCAGGTGCGTTTCGAGCTGACGGTCAAGGCCCTCAATCCCCTCCTCACGGTCATCGCGCCGTGGCGCGAGTGGAACATCCGCTCCCGCGACGACGCCCTGGCCTACGCCGAGGCCCACAACGTGCCGGTGTCGGCCAGCAAATCCGAGTACAGCCGCGACCGGAACATCTGGCACATGAGCCACGAGGGGAGCTGCCTGGAAGACCCCTGGAACGAGCCCAAGGAGGACATGTTCTTCCTCACCGTCGCGCCCGAGAAGGCGCCGGACCAGCCGGCCTACGTGGTCATTGACTTTCAGCAGGGCAAACCCGTGGCCCTCGACGGTAAGGCCATGGGCGCCGTGGCGCTCCTGACCCGCCTGAACGAGCTGGGCGGCGCCCACGGCGTGGGCCGCGCCGACCTGGTCGAGAACCGGCTGGTAGGCATGAAGTCCAGGGGCGTGTACGAGACGCCCGGCGGCACGATCCTCTACGTCGCCCACCAGGCGCTGGAGAGCATCACCCTCGACCGCGACACGCTGCACTACAAGGACGTCATCGCCCAGCGCTACGCCGAGCTGGTGTACTATGGCCAGTGGTACACCCCCCTGCGCACCTCCCTGGACGCCTTTGTGACCAGCACCCAGCAGACCGTCACCGGCAGCGTTCGCCTGAAGCTCTACAAGGGGAGCTGCACCGTCGTCGGCCGCAAGTCGCCCTACTCCCTCTACCGCGAGGACCTGGCCACCTTTGGCAAGGACGACGTCTACGACCAGCGCGACGCCGCCGGCTTTATCAACCTGTTCGGCCTGCCTCTCAAGGTCAAGGCCCTCGTCGACAAGCAGAACGGCATGCTGCCCAAGCTGCCGGCGATTGATTATAGCGAGTTCAAGAGGGACTAGTATGGGCATGTGGGGTGGACGGTTTGTGGGGGAGATGGACGAGGCGATGAGGCGGTTCAACGACTCGTTCGCCTTTGACCGGCGGCTGTACCGCGCCGACGTGCGGGGCAGCATCGCCTACGCCGGGGCGCTGGCGCGGGCCGGGATGCTGACCGAGGACGAGCGGGCGCAGCTCGTGGCCGGGCTGCGGCAGGTGCAGGCCGAGTTGGACGACGGCACGTTCAAGGCGCGGCGCGACGACGAAGACGTGCACACCGCCGTCGAGCGCCGCCTGGGCGAGCTGGTGGGGCCGGTGGCCGGCAAGCTGCACACCGGCCGCTCGCGCAACGACCAGGCCGCCACCGACACGCGCCTCTACCTCCTGGAGCAGATGGCCGCCCTGGACGCCGCCCTCCACGACCTCCAGGCGGCCATCGCCGACAAGGCCGAGGCCCACCTGGACCTGATCATGCCCGGCTACACCCACCTGCAGCCGGCGCAGCCGGTGCTCTTTGGCCACTGGCTGCTCTCCTTCTTCTGGAAGCTGCAGCGCGACCGGGAGCGCCTGGCGGGCGTCGCCGGGCGGGCGGCGGTGATGCCCCTGGGCGCCGGCGCCCTGGCGGGCAACCCCTTTGGCATCGACCGCCGCGCCCTGGCCGCCGAGCTGGGCATGGCCGCCGTGTCGCAGAACAGCATGGACGCCGTGGCAGACCGCGATTACCTGGTCGAGTTCCTGGCCTGGGCCGCCCTGCTGCAGATCCACCTCAGCAACCTGGCAGAGGACCTGGCCATCTGGAGCAGCCGGGAGTTTGGTTTCGTCCAGGTGGACGAGGCCTATGCCACCGGCTCCAGCCTGATGCCCCAGAAGCGCAACCCCGACTCGCTGGAGCTGATGCGCGGCAAGAGCGGGCGCGTCGTCGGCCACCTGGCCGGGCTGCTGGTGACCCTCAAGGGGCTGCCCTCCACCTACAACAAGGACATGCAGGAGGACAAGGAGGCCGTCTTTGACGTCGTCGACACCCTCCTCCTGGAGCTGCCCATCGCCGCCGGCGTCGTCCGCACCCTGGCCGTCAACGGCGAGGCCATGGCCGCCGCCCTGGACGAGGCCATGCTGGCCACCGACCTGGCCGACCACCTCGTCCGCCGGGGGGTGCCCTTTCGCGAGAGCCACGGCCTGGCGGGCCAGGCCGTGCGCCGCGCCGAAGAGTTGGGCACCGGCCTCAAGGCGCTGCCCCTGGCCGAATACCAGGCCATCCATCCCGCCTTTGACGAGGCCCTGTACGGCGTGCTCGACTTTCAGCAGTCGGTGGCCAGCCGCGACGTGGAGGGCGGCACCGCCCCGGCCGCCGTTCGCGCCCAGCTCCGCCAGGCGCGGGCGGCCCTGAGCGCGAACCTGGAGTTCCCGAATCCTGGGACGATCGACCCGGGATCGAAAGACTAAAAACAAAGGAGCAAAGAACCATGAATTGCCCGGAATGTGATGCAACCCTGGACCTGCTGCCCGATCTCGAAGAAGGCGAGATCATTGTCTGCGGCGACTGCGGAGTCGAGCTGGAGGTCACCGGCCTCGCCCCCCTGACCCTGGCGCTGGCCCCGGAAGTCGAAGAGGACTGGGGGGAATAGGGCCATGAAGCTCGCGTTGGCCTGCTCGCGGGTGCGCGTCGAGGAAAAGCTCATCCTGGCCGCCCTGCGGGCGCGGGGCATCGCCCACGACCGCCTGGACACGGGCGACCTGGTCCTCGACCTGGCGGGAGGGCACTGGCAGGAGTACGACGCCGTCCTGGTCCGCTGCCTGAGCCACACGCGGGCGTACTACCTGACCCACTGGCTGGAGGCCCAGGGGCTGCCGGTGGTCAGCACCCACCGGGTCATTGCCACCTGCGGTGACAAGATGCTGACTACGGCAGCCCTGGAGGCCGCCGGCCTGCCCTGCCCGCGGACCCTGGTGGCCTTCACGCCCGAGGCGGCGCTGCGGGCCATCGAGAGCATCGGCTACCCGGCGGTCCTCAAGCCCGTGACCGGCTCGTGGGGCCGGCTCCTGGCCCGCGTCAACGACCGCGACGCCGCCGAGGCGATCCTGGAGCACAAGTCCACCCTGGGCGGCCCGAGCCACCAGGCCTTTTACGTGCAGGAGCACGTCGACAAGCCGGGCCGCGACATCCGCAGCCTGGTGGTGGGCGACGAGGTGGTCTATGCCGTCTACCGCCGCGCCGGGCACTGGATCACCAACACCGCCCGCGGCGGCGAGACCCTGCCCTGCCAGGTGACGCCCGAGATCGAGCGCCTGTCGCTGGCCGCGGCCGCGGCCGTCGGCGGCGGGATCGTCGCCGTGGACCTGCTGGAAAGCGCCGAGGGCCTGCTCCTCGTCAACGAGGTCAACCACACCCCCGAGTTCCACGGCGCCATGCAGGCCACCGAAGCCGACATCGCGGGTAAGATGGTGGAGTATGTGGTGGCACAACGCACCTAACCCCCCCGGCCCCCCTTCCCCACCTGCACTGCGCGCACACTTGCCCGGGGCAGCGCCAGGGGGCGCAAATGGACACGGGAAGGGGGGAGTTCGGGAAGGAGTGAGAGAATGAGAGCATCTATCGTCGGGGCGTCGGGGTATGCGGGCGGGGAGCTGCTGCGCCTGCTGCTGGGGCATCCCCAGGTTGAGGTGGCGCAGATCACGTCCGAGACGTACGCGGGGCAGTATGCGCACTTTGTGCACCCCAACCTGCGGGGGCACACGGACCTGCGCTTCACGCCGCTGGCCGACCTGGCGCCCTGTGACCTGTTGTTCCTGGCGCTGCCCCACGGCAAGGCCATGGCCCGCATCGAGGCACTGGCCGGCATGGCGGAGCGCATCGTGGACCTGTCGGCCGACTTCCGGCTGCGCGACGCGGCGGCCTACCGCCGCTGGTACGGCGCCGAGCACCCCGCGCCCGAGTGGCTGGCCCGCTTTGTGTACGGCGCGCCCGAGCTGCACCGGGCGGAGCTGGCCGGCGCGCGTTACGCCAGCGGCACCGGCTGCAACGCCATCGTCACCCTCCTGGCCCTGTGGCCCCTCTACAGGCGTGGGCTGGTGCGCGAGGCCGTGGTGGAAGTCAAGGTCGGCTCGTCGGAGGGGGGCCACGACCCCAGCCCCGCCGGGCACCATCCCGAGCGGGCGGGCGTCATCCGCACCTATGCGCCCGTCGGCCACCGCCACCTGGCCGAGCTGGTCCAGGAGCTGGGCCTGCCGCCCGAGGCGCCGGGCCTGCACTTTTCCATCACCTCGGTGGACGTGGTCCGCGGCGCCCTGGCCACCTGCCACTGCCTGCTCCACGACGACCTGGAGGAAAAGCAGGCCTGGCAGTTCTACCGCGACGACTATGGCCAGGAGCCGTGCGTGCGCCTGGTGCGCGCCCGGCGCGGCATCCACCGCTTCCCGGAGCCCAAGATCCTGTCCGGCAGCAACTACTGCGACATCGGATTTGCCGCCGATCCCGGGCAGCGGCGCCTGGTGGTCGTGGCGGCTATCGACAACCTGATGAAAGGCGCTGCCGGCAGCGCCGTGCAGACCATGAACGTCATGATGGGCTGGCCCGAAAAGCAGGGCCTGGAGTTCCCGGGCCTGCACCCCGTGTAGGGGGCAACCCCCGCGGTCGCCCGGGTCGGTAGGGGCGACCCTCGCGGTCGCCCGGATTGGTAGGGGCGACCCTCGCGGTCGCCCGGATTGGTAGGGGCGACCCTCGCGGTCGCCCGGATTGGTAGGGGCGACCCTCGCGGTCGCCCGGGCCTGGGCAGGGGCGAGCCCCTGCCCGTACAGGCAATGGTGGCAATGGTACGCAAACATCTGGTAAGGAGGTACCCATGATCGTCGTCAAGGCCGGAGGTAGCAAGGGGATCGATCCCCAGGCCGTGTGTGCCGACGTCGTCGAGCTGGTGAACAAGGGAGAGCAGGTGGTGCTGGTCCACGGCAGCTCCCACGACACGAACGTTATCTCGGAAAAGCTGGGCCACCCGCCCCGCTTTGTGACCTCGCTCTCGGGCCACGTCAGCCGCTATACCGACCGCGAGACCCTGGAGATCCTGGCCATGGTCACCGCCGGGCGCATCAACACGCTCCTGGTGGAAAGGCTGCAGGGCATGGGCGTCAACGCCATCGGCCTCACGGGGCTCGACGGCCGGCTGCTGGAGGGCAAGCGCAAGGAGGCGCTGCAGTTCGTGGACAATGGCAAGCGCAAGGTGCTCCACGGCGAGTACAGCGGCCAGATCCAGAAGGTCAACACCGACCTGCTCCGGACGCTGCTCTCCGCCGGCTACCTGCCCGTCGTCGCCCCCCTGGCCATCAGCGTCGGCGGCGAGGCGCTGAACGTCGACGGCGACCGGGCGGCGGCGGCCATCGGCTCGGCCCTGGGCGCCGAGGTCATGGTCATCCTGTCCAACGTGCCGGGCCTGCTGCGCGATCCGTCCGACGAGGGCAGCCTGGTGTCGCGCATCGAGCGCGCCCATGTCCAGGGCTACATGGAGCGCTATGCCCGGGGCTCCATGAAGCGCAAGCTGCTGGGCGCCGTCGAAGCCCTGGACGACGGCGTGGGCAGCGTCATCCTGGCCGACGGCCGGGTGGCCCGGCCCCTGCAACAGGCCCTGGCCGGCCACGGGACCATCATCGCATGAACACCGCCGACATCGTCGCCCTCGAGGATCGCCACACCAGCGGCCTCTACTCCCGGCAGCCCCTGGCCCTGGTGCGGGGCAGCGGCGCCTGGGTATGGGACGCCGACGGCCGGGCCTACCTGGACTGCGCCGGCGGCCACGGCGTGGCAAACGTGGGCCACGCCCACCCGGCGGTGGTGCAGGCCATCGCCGAGCAGGCCGCCCGCCTGGCCGCCTGCCCCAACGGCTTTTACAACGACCAGCGCGCCCTGTTGCAGGCCGAGCTGGTGCGCATCGCCCCGCCGGGGCTGGAGCGGGTCTTCTTGTGCAACTCGGGCACCGAGGCGGTGGAGGCGGCCCTGAAGTTCGCCCGCCTGGCCACCGGCCGGACCAAATTCGTGGCCGCCATGCGCGGCTTTCATGGCCGGACGTGGGGCGCCCTGTCGGCCACCTGGAACAAGGCCTACCGCCAGCCCTTCGAGCCGCTGCTGCCCGGCTTTGCCTTCGTGCCCTACAACCGCGCCGAGCCCATGGAGGAGGCCGTAACCGACGAGACGGCGGCCGTCATCCTGGAGGTGGTCCAGGGCGAGGGTGGGGTCATCCCCGGCGACGGCGACTACCTGCGGGGCGTGCAGGCCCTGTGCCGCCGGCGGGGGGCGCTGTTCATCGTCGACGAGGTGCAGACGGGCTTTGGGCGCACGGGGCGCACCTTTGCCTGCGAGCACCACGGCCTGGAGCCCGACCTGCTGTGCGTTGCCAAGGCCATGGCCGGGGGCCTGCCCATGGGCGCGGTGCTCACCGGCGGGCGGGTGGGGCCCCTGCCGGCCCGGGCCCACGGCACCACCTTCGGGGGGAACCCCCTGGCCTGCGCCGCGGCCCTGGCCACCATCCGCTGCCTGGAAGCCGAGGAGCTGCCCCGGCGCGCCGCCGCCCTGGGCGAGCGGCTGCTGG
>JAAYZQ010000159.1 GCA_012514775.1 Anaerolineaceae bacterium | reverse complement strand
GTCGTGCCGGTGCCCGCACCCACCACCCCCTCGGCCACGGATCCCGGCGAGGCGCCTTCGATGGCCGCCCACACGTGCTCGGCGTGGACGTGGCGGCCCTGCACGTCGTTGAGGTAGCCGTCGTTGGTCTCGCCGACTATGACGTTCGCCGTGCTGGTGTTGACGCCAATGCCGGGGTTTTGCCGCACGGCGTGCTGTACCAGGGCATCGGCCACCAGGCCCACGTTCAGGGTGTTGGTCAGCGCCACGGGCGACTCCAGGACGCCCAGCTCGCGCACCTGCTCAAAGCCGTGGGCCTTACCAAAGCCGTTGATGGTGTGCACCGCGGCCCGGACCTTGTGGCGAAAGGGATCATCCTCGTGGGGCAGGATCACGGTCACACCCGTGCGGACCGGCCCGTCGCCAGGGCGCAGCGCTCCCCCACCGCGGATCAAGGTCGTGTGCCCGACGCGCACACCCGGCACGTCGGTGATGGCGTTGAGTGGACCGGTGGGCAACTCTCCCACCGCCAGCCCCGCATCGCGGAGACGGAGCCTGGTCATGGGATCCCCCTCTCGAACTCAAGAACCCCTGCACCACGCCGGTGCGGGCGACCGATTGAACCCATTATATCGCATTTCACCCCAGGAGGCAACAACGTGGTGTGCTTGCCCGGGCGCGGCGGCCGGGAACGGCGACGGCGGACAGCGGGTGGAGAACGGAGGGGGAAGGGTCACAACCTTTGAAAGCCATGCACACGTTTGCACTTTTCCACAGTCCGTGCTACAATGCCGCCACCCAGCCAGCAACATGGCGCGACGACGTGTGAGGAGTCTGTCATATGCGAAAAACCAGCCAGACCATTGGCTACTTTGGCGCGTTCTTGATCCTGGGAATGGGCATCGCGGCGATCGGACCTTCGCTGCCGAGCCTGGCCAAGCAAACGGGCAGTACGCTGAGCCAGATCAGCCTCGTCTTTACCACCGCAGCGGCCGGCTACCTGCTGGGCGCGCTGGCCAGCGGGACGCTGTTCGACCGGCTGCCCGGGCACTGGGTTCTCGGCGGCGTGCTGGCCCTGATGGCCGGCATGGCGGCCCTGATCCCCGTCGCCGCGAGCCTCTGGCTCCTCACGCTCCTCTTTTTCTTGATCGGGGTGGGTCAGGGCATGGTCGAGGTTGGCAGCAACACGCTGCTGCTTTGGGCGCACACGGACCGCGCCGGCCCCTATATCAATGCGCTGCACTTTTTCTTCGGGGCGGGCGCCCTGCTGGCACCGCTGGGCATCGCCCTGGCCACTTCCGCGACGGGCGGGTTGGGCTGGTTCTTCTGGGTCTTTGCCCTGTTGATGCTGCCCCTGTCGGCCCTGCTGCTGGCGCTGCCCAGCCCGCCGCGGGCCAATGGGCGGGCCGCGAGGGGCCGGGCAAAGGGGAGCGCGCTGCTCGTGGGGCTGGTGGCCCTGTTTTTCTTCCTTTATGCCGGCGTCGAGCACAGCTTTGGGGGATGGATTCCTAGCTATGCCCAGGCCCTGGCAATAGCCGGCGAGTCGGGGGCGGCCTATTTCGCCTCGGCGTTCTGGGCCTCCCTCACTGCCGGGCGGCTGCTGGCGGTTCCGGTGACTGCGCGATTCAAACCGCAGGCGGTCGTGGCCGGGGCCCTGGTGGGCGCCCTTATCTCGGCCGGCGCGGTGTTGCTCTGGCCGGGCCAGGCCTGGCTGCTGTGGGCCGGAACGGTGGGGCTGGGACTCTCGTTGGCTGCCATCGTGCCGACCATGGTGGCCCTTATGGGACAGCGCAGCGGTGCGACGAGCCAGGCGACCGCCTGGTTCTTTGTGGGCCTGGGCGCAGGAAAGATGACGATCCCGTGGGTCATCGGCCAGTTCTTCGAGAGCGCCGGCCCCCAGAGCCTGTTCGTGGTGATGGGCCTGGTGCTCCTGGCGGCGATGGGGTTGTTTGCAGCCCTGGGCGCCATCAAGGCGCCGGCCGGCGGCCAGGTCGAGGAGCATCCAGCGCCGTAGGAAGGCGGTACGGGAGTTCTCCACGCATGGGAGCGGGGTTCCTCGTTCTAGCCAAACAAGCGGTATGCCAGGGGCCCCACCAACCCTTTGAACGTCCGGCCGCGCAGGGCCTGGTCCAGGTCGGCAATAAGGTCATCGGGGTCCTCCAGGCCGATGCTGGCCCGCACAATGCCGTCCCCGGTCCACTCCCGGATGCCGGCCTTTTGCCCGGCATCCAGGTAGGCCACGGCGTCCACGTACAGGTCGGTCGGGTAGTAAAAGAGCAGGCTGTGGGCGTGCCCCAGCGACGTGGCATAGCGAAAGAGGCGGATGCACTCGGCCAGGGTGATTGCCGCGCCCAGCCCGCCCTTGAGCTGAAACGTCAGCATCCCCCCGTAGCCGGCCATCTGCCGCGAGGCGAGCTCGTGGTGGGGATGGCTCTCCAGCCCCGGATAGACCACGCGCGAGACGCGGGGATGCTGGTCGAGGAAACGGGCGACGGCCATGGCGTTGTGGCAGTGGCGCTCCATGCGCACGGGCAGCGTCACCAGCCCACGCTGGATGAGCCAGGCGTTAAAGGGGCTCAGGGCGCCGCCCAGGTGGACGAGCATCTCTTTCCGGATGCGCTGGACGCCCTTGACGGGGCCCAGAACGGCGCCGCCCAGGGCGTCACCGTGGCCGTTCAGATATTTGGTCAGGCTGTGGACCACGTAATCGGCGCCCCGGGCCAAGGGCTTTTGCAAGGTGGGTCCCGCCCAGGTAGAGTCGACGGCCAGGAGAGCGCCGGCCTCGTGGGCCAGGCGCGCCAGCGCGTCCAGGTCGGCGATGCGCAGGATGGGATTGGCCGGGGTCTCGACGTACAGCAGGCGGGTGTTGGGCCGCAGGGCAGCCTGGACCTGCCGCAGGTCGCTGGTGTCCACCAGGCTGACCTCGATGCCCCAGCGGGGCAGGTGCAGGCCGAACAGCTCCACCGAGCCCGCGTAGCACACTTCGCTGGCCACCACGTGGTCGCCCTTGCCCAGCAGGGTGAGCAGCAGCGCCGAGACGGCGGCCATGCCACTGGCTGTGGCCACGCAGCCCACCTTCTGGCGGCGGCCAGCCGGCCCTTCCACAGCCTCCAGCGCGGCCAGCCGGTCCTCCAGGGCACGGATGGTAGGGTTGCTCCAGCGGGTATAGGCGTGGGGCGGCCGCTCGGAGGTCATGAGCAGGGCATCAAACAGGCGCTGCCCAAAGCCCGGCAGCTTGTAGGTCGTGGCCATGTGCAGCGGCAGCCGCAGGGCGCCGGTCTCGGCGTCGGGCTCTTCGCCGGCGTGGACGGCCAGGGTATGCGGCGAGCGATAGGTCGCGGGCGGACGCTTCCTGGCCACTAGAGTGCGTCCCAGTCCTGGTTCTGGGGCAGTTCGCCCAGGTAGAACTCGTCGAGGCTGCGGGCGGCGACGAGGCTGTAGTACTCGTCCAGCTCTCGCTGCAAAGCGGGGTCCAGCTCCCGAGGCTGGTGGTTGGCCAGGATCTCCCGCACCCGCTCCCGGGCGCGGTCCAGGGCCGTGCGGCTGCCATCCTTTTCCCAGGCATTGTAGCCCTCGCGGGCCATGAGCCGCGGGATATAGTGCTCGCGGCGAAAGTGGCGCGCCGTGTGGCCCTGGGTCAAAAAGTTGCCGCCAGGGCCCGCCTCCTTGATGATCTCCAGGCCCAGGGTCTCGTCGTCCACCCGCACGCCCTCTGCCAGACGGCGGGCCATGCCGCACAGCTCGTCGTCGAGGACGAGGAGAGCGTGACTTTCCAGCATGGTGCTGTCGAGGGTGCCGCCGCAGGTGATGAAATCGACGCCGGCCAGAACGGCGGGCAGCAGATTGGCCGTCCGCTCCATGCCGGCCTGGATGTCCTCCTGCTTGGCCTCGGTGGCGGCCCCCACGCTGCGGCAAGGCAGGCCGTAGCGGCGGGCCATCTGCGCCGCGCCAGCGGTGATGAGACCCGTCTCCACGGCGCCCAGGGCCACGGTTCCCAGGCGCATGTTGGCGACGGTCGACACCGTCCCATACAGGACGGGCGTGCCCGGCCGGTAGATCTGGGCCAGGGTGACGTGGGCCAGGATCTCGGCGTTCTGCTGGGCCAGCAAGCCAGCCAGCGTCGCCGGCGCCGTGGCCCCGGCAATGGCCTCGGGCGACAGGGCCAGGGGCTGCCCATAGTCGGCGCAGATGAGCAAGCCCTCGAGCTGCATCTGGATCATCTGCAGGGGGCTGCCCACGGAACAGATGGCAAAGAAGGACGGGCGCCGGCGCAACGCCTCCTTGCCCCCGGCGATGATGGCCATCATGCGCATCATGTCCAGGGTGGGCACGTAGCCGTAGCAGCCCATGCCAAAGGGCTTGCGGCTGTGGTGAGCCCAGGCCCGGATGGCCTCGGCATGGATCGTCGTCATGGGAATGTCCTCGGGCCAGACGTCCATCTGGGAGTTATGGATGTGGTCGCAGGCGTTGATGAGCTGGATGTGCTGAACGACGTCGGCCATGGTGCAGGGGCGATACTCGCCGCTGTCCAGGTCGAGGATGTGGGTGGGCGTGCCCAGGCCGGCAAAATGCGTTGTGCCGGCACCGATCTCCAGGAAAAAGCTGGGGTCGGAACCATAGAGAGAAAAGCTCCGGGGCGCCTGCTCCACTGCGCGGCGCACCAGCGCCTCTGGCAGGCGCACACGACAGGCCTCGGCGTCGACGTCGGCGCCGGCCTGGCGAAAGATGTCGCGGGCCTTGGGCCAGTCCACCTGGAGGCCGGTTGTGGCCAGGATCTCCATGGAGGTGGCGTGAATACGTTCGACCTCGGTTGGGCTTAGTACTTCGAAGCGAGAAGTATGCATGTGAGTCCTCCTATCAAGCTACTTGCGCAGCACCTGGCCACGGCGGGGCCCGGGCAAGAACCGGCCGTCGCTGGCGCGGGGGATGCCGTTGGTTATGACCGTGTCGAACTCCATTGTCGTCTCTCCCACAGGTCGAGTTATGACTCAGCTGGCCGCATACCGGGTTGGGCAAGCCGGCAGCTTTTGCGCGCTGTCCTACATCATCAGCTTGGGGCGCGGCCGGCGGACTGCGGGCTGGAGAGTCCGGCCGCTTGCGAGTTGTCCCACAAAGCACAGGTTTCGGCGCCCAGATGCGCCATGTCCTAGATCTATACGATCTCCTCCCGGCAAGGTTGTACTGCGCGTGGTTTCCCTCGGCCCGGGTAGCAGTCGATCTTGCGGAAAGCCGCGGAGCGTGGCCAGCCGATCAAGTCGCCCTGGTTCTGGACGAGGTGGCTCCCTTCGGTGCCACTGCCGGGCGTGCCGTCTCGGCTAACCTCTGCCGCCTGGACTCAAGCGCGGGCGGTGCCTCTACTCTCTCTCAGGAGGCGTCGCCCAGGGCATAGTCCAGGGCGGCCTCGGCGTGGAGAGCCAGCGTATTGAGGAGCGGCAGCGACGTGTCTCCCTGCCGCAGGATCATGGGCAACTCGGTGCAGCCCAGGATGACACCATCCACGTCGTACCCGGCCATGATCTCTAGCAGGCGGTCGCGGCTGGCAGGCAGTACCCGGCCCATGGCCAACTCGCGAAAGATAATGCGGTCGATGGCGTCCTGCTCCACCTCGGCCGGCACCCGGAGCTCGATGCCCCGCCGGGCGCAGGCTTCGGGGTAGAAGGAGGCCTGCATGGTGAACTTGATGCCCAGGAGTAGCAGCCGCTTCAAGCCAAGTTGCTGGGAGTGGTCCAGGGCCACGTCGACGATGCTGAGGAGGGGGACGCTGACGCGTTGGGCGACGAGGTCAAAGGCGGCGTGGGGAGAGTTGGCGGCCATGAGGGCGAAATCGACGCCGGCCCGCTCCAGGGCCTCGATGCCGGCTACGAGCTCGCCCGCGTACCCCTCCGTGTCCCCCCGGTTCTCCAGGTCGGTAAAGCGCTGAAAGTTGAGGGAAAAGATGACGATCTCGGGGTAGTAGTAGTCATCGCGGCGGGCGTGGTACGCCTTGATGATGTGCTCGTAGTAGAGCCGCGTTGATTCGGGGCTGATCCCGCCCAGGATGCCGATCCGTTTCATCGCTCCCCCAAACGGAGAATGGTCCATCGCTGGCCCTTATTATACCCCAAGTGGCTGAAAAGGACAAATGAGAGGCCGGGAGCATAGAGGTCGCGGCCGCCACGTCTCGCCGCACGCGCGGCCAGAGTGCCAGGGCCGATCTTGCCCTCTTTTGACCCGCGTGGTACAATGGCCCGGGCCGGGCGGAACCGGTCGTCTTTCACTTGTGAGATGCACGAGAGGCACGGCGGTGGGTGCACCATAGAGCCTGAACAACGCCGGCGCCCCGAGCGCCAGGGGAGGGATTGAGCTTTGAACCGAGACGTAGAACACTGGAGTATCGCCCAGGAGCACCTGCCCGGCGGCGTCTGTGCGTCGGCGCGCGTCCACAAGGGGCTGGGCAGGCCCGTCTACTTTTCCCGGGCGGCGGGCAGCAAGGTCTATGGGCTGGACGGCCGGGAGTACGTCGACCTGTGCACGTCCTTCGGGGCGTCGCTGCTGGGGCACGCCCATCCGGCGGTCACCCGCGCGGTGCGGCAGGCCCTCGAGCTGGGCATCCTATGCGCCGGCGAGACCGAATGGCACGCCCGCCTGGCGCAGACCATCGCCGAGAACGTGTCGAGCATGGAGATGATGCGCTTTGCTTTGAGCGGCACCGAGACCACGGCCTATGCCGTCAAGGTGGCCCGCGAGGCAACCGGCCGGCCCCTCATCGTCAAGTTCGAGGGCCACTTTCACGGCTACAACGACGCCCTGGCCTACAACTACTGGCCAGCACCCGCCGAGGGGTGGCCCGCACTGACCCCCGCCATGAAGGGCATGACCAGAAGCGGCCAGGATGGCATCGCCGTGCTGCCCTTTAACGACGACGAGCGAATCGAGGAGCTGATGGCCCACCGGGGCCACGAGGTCGCCGCCGTGATGCTGGAGCCGGTGAACTATAACGCGGGCACCATCGTCCCCCGGCCCGGCTACCTGGAGCTGCTGCGCCGCCTGACGGCCGAGCACGGCGCGCTGCTCATCTTTGACGAGATCCTGTCGGGGTTCCGCACCGGGCCCGGCTGCATCCAGGGCACGTACGGCGTCACGCCCGACCTGTGTACCCTGGGCAAGGCCATCGGCGGCGGGCTGCCCCTGAGCGTCTTTGGCGGCCGGCGGGGGCTCATGGAACATGTCGCGCCCCTGGGCAAGGCGCAGCACAGCGGCACGTTCAACGCCGGGCTCCTGGCCATCATGGCGGCCGGCGCCTTTTTCGAGGTCATCCTGGAGCCCGGCTATTACGAGGGCCTCCTGGCGCGCAGCCAGCGTTTCTATGCCGGCGTCGACGAGATCATGGGCCGCCTGGGCTTCCAGGGGCGGGTGCAGGCCCTGGGCGCGCGTTTTTCCTTCCTGTTCGGGCCCGTAGCCGAAAAGGCGTCTATCAAGAACTATCGCGATGTGATGGACAACGACTGGGCGCTCCTGGACCGCTTCTACGCCGCCTGCCTGGATCATGGCGTTTACCTGCACTCTATGCTCCACCACGGCCTCTCGTCCGCCCACACCGACGACGACATTGACCGTGCCCTGGAAGGCATAGAGGCCGCGCTGCGCGACGTCATGGCTTCGGGTATCAACGCATAGCGTGAGGAGAGGACGATGAGCACATTGACGCACCTGGAATGCGGGCTGTGTGGCAAGGAGTACGAGGCCGACCGGCCCTGGAACCTGTGCCCGGCCTGTGGCAAGCCACTGCTGGTCCGCTACGATCTGGCGGCGGCCAGCCAGGCGCTGGACCGCGTCGAGCTGGCCGGCCGCGAGCCGACCCTGTGGCGCTACCGGGAGGTGTTGCCCGTGCGCGATAGGCGCCACGAGCTTTGCCTGGGGGAAGGCTGGACGAGGCTGGTCCACGCCCGGCGCCTGGGCGAGGCGGTGGCTTTCGATGGACTTTATGTAAAGGACGAGGGATTGAACCCCACGGGCTCGTTCAAGGCCCGGGGGCTGGGTGTGGCACTGTCGCGGGCACACGAGCTGGGGGTGCGGTCGGTGTCCATCCCCTCGGCGGGCAACGCGGCGGGGGCCACGGCTGCCTATGCCGCCCGGGCGGGCATGGAGGCCCACGTCTTTATGCCCCGCGACGTGCCTCCCCTCTTTGTGGCCGAGTGCCGGGCCCTGGGCGCCCAGGTCACCCTTGTGGACGGGCTGATCACCGACTGCGGCCGCGTCGCGGCCGAAGGCGTGCGCCAGCACGGCCGCTTTGACGTGTCTACCCTCAAGGAGCCCTACCGCCTGGAGGGCAAGAAGACCATGGGCTACGAGCTGGCGGAGCAGATGGGCTGGAAGCTGCCCGACGTGGTCATTTATCCTACCGGCGGCGGCACCGGCCTGGTGGGCATGTGGAAGGCCTTTGACGAGATGGAGGCCATGGGCTGGATCGGGCCCGAGCGGCCCCGCATGGTTACCGTCCAGGCCGAGGGCTGCGCGCCCATGGTGCGCGCCTTTCATGCCGGCGACGAGTTCGCGGCGCCGTGGCAGGGGGCCCACACGCTGGCCGACGGGCTGCGGGTGCCGGCGGCCGTGGGCGACTTCTTGATCCTGCGGGCGCTGCGCGAGAGCGGCGGCACGGCCGTGGCCGTGCCCGACCAGGACATGATCGAGGCCGCAAACTTGCTGGGCCGGACGGAGGGCATCTGGGCGGCGCCCGAGGGCGCGGCCACCCTGGTCGCCTTCCAGGCGCTGCGCCGCCAGGGCTGGATCGCCGGTGAGGAGACGGTCGTCCTGTTCAATACGGGGAGCGGGCTCAAGTACGCCCACCTGTGGGCCGAGGAGCGCTGACGAGTACATCACCGGACGGGGAGGGCGAATCGCGTCCGGTGGACGAGCCGCGGACCCGGTCAGGCCTGAGCCTGGAGCCAGCCTACCTGTACAAGGTCCGGACCTCTGGGCTGTGGTAGCCCAGAGCTTTCGGTTTGCCTACAGGCTCTCGCCGTCGGGGTGGCCGTCGTCGTGATCTTGCCCCTCCACGTCCAGGAACTGGCGCTCGTACAACTGCCGGTACAGGCCGCCACGGGCCAGAAGCTCCTGGTGTGTGCCCTGCTCCACGATGCGCCCCGCCTGCACGACACAGATGCGGTCGGCATGGGTGATGGTGCTCAGCCGGTGGGCGATGACGATGGCCGTCCGGCCGTGGAGGAGGCGCTCCAAAGCATCCTGGATGAGCATCTCGGTCACGGTGTCGACGCTGGCGGTCGCCTCGTCCAGGATCAGGAGCCGCGGCTCGGCCAGGGCCGCCCGGGCAATGCAGATGAGCTGGCGCTGCCCCACCGACAGGTTGACGCCCCCCTCCAGGATGCGCGTCTCGTAACCGTCGGGCATGGCCAGGATGAACTCGTGGGCGTTGGCCAGCCGGGCGGCACGCTCGACGGCCTCCATGGCCGATTCAGCGCCAGACGGATGGGGATGGCCGAAGCGGATGTTGTCGGCGATGGTGCCGGCAAAGAGAAAGGGATCCTGGGGCACGAGGCCCATCTGCCGCCGAAGTGAGCGCTGGGTGACATCGCGCACGTCGATGCCATCGACGAGGACTGCGCCATTGGTCACGTCGTAGAAGCGCGCCACGATGTTGGCGATGGACGTCTTGCCCGCGCCCGTGGGGCCCACCAGGGCCACAGTCTGGCCGGGCTCGATCTCCAGGTCGACGTCGTGCAGGACGTGGACGTCGCCCCGGTAGGAGAACGAGACGCCGCGCAGGGCCACGTGGCCCTCGATGGGGGGCATCTCCCTGGCGCCGGGGCGGTCCTGGACTTCCGGCTCGGTGTCCAGCATCTCCAGCACCCGCTCGCCACCCGCCATGGCAGCCTGGAGCGTGGTGTAGAGCTGGCTCAGCTCCTGGATCGGCTGGAAGAAGCGGCTCACGTAGGCTATGAAGGCGACGACGACGCCCAGGGTTAGCTCGCCGCGGGCGACGGCCAGGCCGCCGAACCAGAGCACGATGGCCGTGGCCAGCATGCTCAGGATGTCAACGGTGGGCAAGAAGACGAAGGACAGCGACATGGCCTTCACGTAGGCGTCCCGGTTGGCGCGGTTGACCTCGTTAAATCGCTCGTGGGAGGCATCCTCCTGGGCAAAGGCCTGGATCACCCGCATGCCCGACAGGTCCTCGGCCAGGTCGCCTACCACGGCGGCAATGCGCGCCCGCGTCTGCCGGAAGGCGACCTGCGCCCTGCGGGCAAATATCCAGGTTGCCAGCACCATGAGCGGCAGCACGCAAAAGGATAGGAGCGCCAGCCGCGGGCTCATGGTCAGCATGACCACGACGATGCCGCCCAACATCAGGGTGTCGCCGACGAGGGTGATGAGGCCCTCGGAGAGCAGCTCGTTGATGACCGCCACGTCGTTGATGAGCCGGGAGATGGTGATGCCCACGATGTGCGTGTCGTGAAAGCCCAGGGAAAGGCGCTGCAGATGGGCAAAGAGGTCCGAACGGAGGGTGGACAGCACCCGTTGCCCCACCCAGGAGAGCAGGTATTGCTGCCCCGCCGAGGACAGATAGAGGCCGACAAAGGCCAGGATCATCAGCACCGCCAGCCTGGTCAGCCCTGCCGTGTCTCCCTGGGCGATGGGCTGGTCGATGGCCACCTTGACGAGGTAGGGCGCCGCCAGGGCCAGCGCCGAAGCGACCAGCATCAGGAAGAAGGCCAGGAGCATCCGCTGCCAGTGCGGTCGCAGATAGCCCAACAAGCGGAGCAGAATCCGGGGATTGTACCGGCCCTCTTCTATGCCCTCGCCAAACTGCTCGATGACGCCGCGAGGCCCCATGGCAGAGCCGCTGGAGCCCAGGGAAAAGCTCACGAGTTCCCTCCCGCCTGGACCCGGGCCGCGGCCAGCTCCTGGGGCCGGAACTGCCGGTGATAGATTTCGGCATAGAGGCCCGAGGTGTTCAATAGCTCCTCGTGGCTGCCCCGGGCGGCGATGCGCCCCTTGTCGAGGACGAGGATCAGGTCGGCGGCCCGCACGGTGCCGAGGCGCTGGGCGATGATGAACGAGGTGCGCCCCTCCATCAGGCGCTCCAGGGCCAGCTGGATCAGCCGCTCGGTCTCGGTGTCCACCGCCGACGTGGCGTCATCGAGGATGAGGATCCGGGGGTCCTTGAGCAGGGCGCGGGCGATGGCCAGCCGCTGCTTCTGCCCGCCCGACAGCGTCACACCTCGCTCCCCCACGTGTGTCTGGAAGCCCTCGGGCATCTCGGCGATGAACTCGTGGGCCTGGGCCGCCTTCGCAGCGGCAATCATCTCGGCCTCGGAGGCATCGGGGCAGCCAAAGGTGATGTTTTCGGCCACCGTGGCGGCAAAGAGGGTCGTCTCTTGCAGGACGATGCCGATCTGGTCGCGGAGCGAAGCCAGGGTCACCTTACGCGTGTCGTAGCCATCGATGGTGATGCGCCCCTCCGTGGGATCGTAGAAGCGGGGGATGAGGTTAATGATGGTCGACTTGCCCGAGCCCGTGGCGCCCAGCAGCGCCACCACCTGGCCCGGCCTGGCTTCCAGGCTCACCCGGTCCAGAACCCGGTGCCGGCGAAAGTAGGCAAAGGAGACGTTCTCGAAGCGAACGTGGCCCTTCACGGGCGGGAGGGGCACCGCGTCGGGCGCCTCCTGTACCTCGGACACGGCGTCGAGGATCTCGAATATGCGCTCGCCGGCAGAAGCGGCCATGGCAATTGCCGGAATGATCATCCCCATGCGCCGCACGGGCTGGACCAACTGCGACAGGTAGGTGGAAAAGGCCACCAGCTCGCCCAGCGTGAGGGCTTCACGAATGACCAGGGAGCCGCCGTACCACAGAACGACGACGGTTCCCAGGCTGGCCATCATGTCGATGAGGGGGACGTTCAGGGCCCTCAGGCGTGCGGCCAGCCTCGAGAGGTGAAACCAGCGGTCGTTCTCCTGCTCGAAGCGGGCGATTTCAGCCTCTTCCTGGGCAAAGGCCTTGACGATGCGCGCCCCAAGCAGGTTCTGCTCGACGCGCGTCGTCAGCACGGCAAGCTGATCCTGGATTTTGAAGGACAGGGGCCGGAACCGGCGCCCGAACCGGAAGGCGATCCAGGCAAGGATCGGGACAAAGGCCAGGGTCAAGACAGCCAGGCGCGGGTTCATCCAGGCCAGGGCCACCGCCGTGCCGATCAACAAAACGCTACCCTCCACCAGGCGCAGGGTAGCCCGGCCGGTCAAGAAACGGATGCGTTCCACGTCCTGGACGGCCCGCGACAAGAGCTGTCCCGTCTGGGCGCGGTCGTGATAGGAAAAGGATAGGCCGGCCAGCTTCTCGTGGATGTCGTTCCGCAGATCGTAGGCTACTCCCTGCGAGGCGATCTCGGTCCACCGTCCCTGGAGGAACGAGAGGGCGCCCCGCACCAGGGTGAGGCCCAGGAGGGCGAGGACGGACCAGCGAAGCAGGTCCAGATCGCCGCCGCGGATCCCACGGTCCACGATCCAGCGGACGAGCTGGGGGATGGCGATGGCCAGCCCGGTGATGGCCAGCAGCAGCACATACGCAGCGCTCGCCGGTCGCCGGTAGCGCCACAGGTAAGCATAGCTTTTGCGCAGAATCTGCAGGCTGGAGGGAGCCTCAGGCCCGCCCGCACGCCCTCCCCCATCGTCAGCGGGTAGGTTACGCTTCATCACCAACCGGGGCATAGACCACGGCTCCCTGCAGGCGCTGCAGCACCTCGGGCTTGATGTCGGCGCCGTGGCCTGGCCCGTCTGGCAGCTCGATGCGCCCGGCGTCGTAGGTCATGCCGCCCACCACGGGATCGTCATCCAGGCCGGCGGCACCGTCCAGATCGGCAAAGACGATCTGCTGCCGGGCCGAGACCAGGTGCGCCGCGGCACTGAGCCCCAGGCGCGTCTCGGACATGCAGCCCACCATGCAGAGGATGCCGGCGGCCTCGGCCACGGCCACGATCTGGAGGGCGTGATACAGCCCTCCGGCCTTGGAGAGCTTGATGTTCATATAATGGCAGGCGTCCAGCGAAGCGAGGCGCAGGGCGTCGTGATGGTCAAAGAGGGACTCGTCGGCCATGACGGGGATAGGGCTGACCTCGCGCAGGCGGCGCATGGCGGCGTCGTTCCAACATGCGACGGGCTGCTCGCAGAACTCGACGCCAAAGGGGGCCACGTCGCGCAGCACAGCTTCGGCGGTAATGGGGTCCCAGCCCTGGTTGGCGTCCAGGCGCAGGAGGATGTCAGGGCCGATGGCCTCGCGGATGGCCCGGACGCGGGCCACGTCCTCGGCGTAGCCGGTACCCAGCTTGGCCTTGACCATGCGATGGCCGCGCTCCACCAGGACCCGGGCCTTGCGGGCCATGGTCGCCGGCTCGTCCAGGCTCAGTGTCTCGTCGCTGTAGAAGCAGTGCTTTTCGCCGCCCAGGAGGGCATAGAGAGGCAGGCCCGCACGCTTGGCCAGCAGGTCGTAGAGCGCGATGTCCAGAGCACTCTTGGCCGTCGAGTTGTGCTCGAGGAAGCGGTCCATCTCGCGGACGCGCGCCTCGATGTCGTACGGGTTCTTGCCCACCAACAGGCGTGCCAGGGCCAGGGCCGCTTCGTAGGCAATGGCCTGGGTCTCGCCGGTGATAAAGGGAAAGGGCGAGCCCTCACCCAGCCCATAGAGCCCGTCGCTGCTCTCGACGCGCACGAGAATGTTCTCCAACTGGGCCATGGTCCCCAGGGAAATGCGGAAGGGCTCTTTGGGCAGGGTAAGCTTGTAGACCTCGATCCGGGTAATGGTTGATTCGCTCATCGTTCTCCTCGCCGAGATAGGCCGTCTCCGGCCCTGTAATGGTTTCGTAGAGCTATTATAGGCCCATCCGCCCGGACTGGCAAATTCCTGCCCTAGCGCGAGTAGAATTCGACGATGAGCTGCTCCTCGATATCTGGATCGATCTCTTGCCTGTCTGGCACGCGCAGAACCTGGCCCGCGCCGTCCATCCGCTCCAGCCAACCGGGGACCTCGGGGTGGTACTCGGCCAGATCCTGCACGTCGGGCACGTCGCGAATGGACGTGTCGATTGAGACCATTTGCCCGGGGTGGACGAGGTAGGACGGGATGTTGACCCGGCGGCCGTCGACCAGGACGTGGCCGTGGCTCACGAACTGGCGGGCCTGGGGCCGCGTGCGGGCAAACCCCAGGCGGTAGACGACGTTGTCCAGGCGTCGCTCAAGGAGGGCGAGCAACATCTGGCCCGTCTGCCCGCGGCTTCGCTCGGCCATGCGATACATGCGCCGGAACTGGCGCTCGCGCAGCCCGTACATGCGCTTGACCATTTGTTTTTCGCGGAGTTGCTTGGCATAGTCGCTCTGGCGCCGCGGCCGTTCGATGTGCATACCGGGCGGCCTGTTCAGGCGCCGGGCCAGGCTTTCGCCGCCGGTACCGAACAGGTCGCGGCCCTCGCGCCGCGAGCGCTTGTGCTTGGATTCTCGATCCCTACCCATGAATTGTTCCCTTCTATAGGGGGTTTCCCCCGACAGTTTCTATTTGGATGGGGCCCGCCCTCGGGACCGAAGCGCCGCGTCGCGGCGCGGTGCCTGCTCGCGGGCCGGGTCGCGCACGGCAACGACGGCCACGCCGCCTCCCAGGGCAGCCGCCAGGGCAGCCACCAGCATGGCCCGGCGAAAGGCCGCGGTGTAGGCATCGTCGACGGCCCTTTGGACCGCGGCCGGCAATCCGGCCACGTCCGCGGAACCGGTTGGATCCTCGGCCAGGCTCGCCCGTTCCTCGGCCGAGAGCGGTAAACCGACTGTGCGCTGCTCCAACGCGGAGCCAAACGTCACGCTGACGACAACGCCCAGCAGGGCGATAGCCAACAGCGCGGCCACGCGCGAGACTGCGTTGTTGAACGCCGCCGCCAGGCCCGAGTGCCGGTCGGGCACCGACGAGACGACGGTGTTGGTCAGTGGCGCCACCGTGCTGCACAGACCCAGGCCAAAGATGAGCAGCGGCGGCAGCAAGCCGGTCCAGTACGACGAGCCGGGCTCCAACTGGGTAAAGGCCAACAGCCCCAGGGCGCACAACAAGCCGCCTGCCGCCATGAAAAAGCGTGGTCCGTAGCGCCCGGCAAATCTGCCCAGGAACGGCGAAAAGAGCAGCAGCATGACCGAAATCGGGGCCAGCATCAGGCCGGCAATCAGGGCCGAGTAGCCCATGACGTTCTGGACGTAGATGACCAGGAAAAAGGTGGCGCCGTAGAGCCCGAAGTAGACGCCCAGGGTGGTGAGGTTGGCGGCGGAGAAGTTGCGCGAGCCAAACAGCGACAGCGGCACCATCGGCTGCCTGACCCGGGCCTCTACCAGTAAGAATAGGGCCAGGGCTACCACGCCGACGACGAGGCCGCCCACCACCAGCGGCGAGTCCCAACCGGCCACGGGTCCCTCGATGAGCCCGTAGGCGATGCCGGCCAGGGCGAGGGTGATGGTCGCGGCACCGAGCCAGTCGGGAGCGGCCGGGGCCGCATCGCGGCTCTCGGGCACCCGGCGGGCGAGCATGAAGACGGCCAGGGCAATGATGGGCACGTTGATAAAGAATATCCAACGCCAGGAGAGCGCGTCCACCAGCCAGCCACCCAAGAGCGGCCCGACGACCGTGGTAATGCCCGACCAGCCCGACCATTGCCCGATGGCCCTGCCCCGCGCCTCGCCCTCCGGGAAGGTGGCGCGCAGGATGGCCAGGGAGCCGGGCACCATCAGCGCCCCGGCCACGCCCTGGACCAGCCGCGCCCCGACGAGCCAGGGGAGCGAAGGAGCCAGGCCGCAGGCCAGCGAGGCCAGGCCAAAGCCCACCAGGCCGATGACCATGACGCGCCGGCGCCCGTGGCGGTCGCCCAGGGAGCCGCCCAGGATGAGAAGGGCCGCCAGGGTGACCAGGTATCCGTCGACGATCCATTGCAATCCCGAAAGCCCGGCGTCGAGCTGGCGGTCGATGGACGGCAGCGCCAGGTTGACGACGGTGCTGTCGAGAAAGACGACTCCCGACGCCAGGATGGTAGCCACCAGCGTCCACTGCCGGGTGGCGGGAGAGTGCCGGGCCGCCTCGCTTGTGTGCTGCATATACCTCCTCTATTATCTTGAATGCCACCGCCGGATTCCACGCAGCAAAGCTGCCCGGGTCCGGGTGCAGGCGGGGTGGCGCGGGTGAGCGGGTCACCGCGACACCGGTATTATAGTGCAGAACCAGGCGTCCAGGTGTTGGATTGGGTTGAAGCAAGGTTTGGATTTGGGCGGAATACGGTTGGAGCAACGTTGGAAAGGCCCTCATTCTCCCAGGCGGATGCGTGGATCCAGGAGGCCGTATAGCAGGTCGGCCACGAGGTTTGCGCCCGCGTATCCGGCGACGGTCACCATCGTCACCGCCTGGATAACCGGTAAGTCGCGCCGCTCGATGGCAAAGACCAGCAGCCGCCCGATCCCAGGGTAATTGAACACGTTTTCCACGACGACCAGGCCGCTGATAAGCCAGCCCACGCTGATGGCGATGACGGTGATGGTGGGCAACAGGGCGTTGCGCAGCACGTGTTGAAAGATCACCCGGCCGTAGGGCAAGCCCTGCAAGACCGCCGTGCGCACGTACGATTTCTTGAGCTCCTCGACGACGCCGGCCCGAGTAAGTCGCGCCACGTAGGCCAGCAGGACGAGGGTGGCCGTCAAGGCCGGCAGTAGGAGGCCGGGCAAGACCTCCAGGAACGACTCTTCGGGGGTGACGATGGAGATGGCGGGCAGCAGGCGCAGCCCAAAGGCCAGGATCTGGATCAGGACCAGGCCGGTGACAAACTCTGGCAAGCCCACCACCGCCAGGGCCAGGATGCTGATGGCATTATCCAGGAGGCTGTCCTCGCGGAGGCCGGCGAGGACGCCCAGGACGAGGGCCAGGGGCACCGACATGAGGAGGGTAACCAGGGACAGCCACAGGGAGTTGCGCAGCCGCTCGGCGACGAGGGGCCGCACGTCCGAGGCCGTGCTGAAAGAGCGGCCCCAGTCGCCCACGGCCAGGTTGCGCACCCAGCGCAGGTACTGGACGGGCAGCGGATCGTTGAGGCCCAGCTCGGCGCGCAGGGCCTCCAGGGCCGCCTCGCCGGCCTCACGCCCCAGGAGGACGCGTGCCACGTCGCCGGGCAGCCACTGGGTGATCACGAAGATGAGGATCGAGGTCAGGACCAGGGTCAGGACCAGGAAGCCAAGGCGCCTCAGGAGGTAGAGGATCATCGGCGGCCCTCCTCCCCGCCGCCAGGAGGGGCGTCGCCGCCGGGCCGCAGCGGTGCCTGATGAGCCTGGGCCGCCCGCAGCTCCTCCAGGGGAATGTGACAGAAGGCCGCCTTGCCCGACTCCTCGTCGACGCGCCAGGGCGGCACCTCCTCGACGCATATCTTGCCCAGGAAGCGGGGGCAGCGGGTGTGGAAGGGGCAACCCGTCAGCTCTCCCGGCGGCTCGGGACGTTCCTCCGCCCCGGCGCGGGCCATCTTTTGCTTCTCCGCCCCGATGATGGGCACCGACGAGAGGAGGACCTCGGTGTAGGGGTGGTAGGGCGGGCGAAAGACGGCCTCCACCGGCCCGGTCTCCATGAACTGCCCGCGGTACATGACGGCCACCTCGTCGGCGAGGTAACCGACGACCGCCAGGTCGTGGGAGATAAAGAGCGTGGCGTTGCCCTGCCGCGCCTGGAGCTCGACCAACAGGTTGAGGATGGAGGCCTGGACCGAGACGTCGAGGGAGGTCACGGGCTCGTCGGCGATGAGGAGGTGTGGGTTGGGGGCAAAGGCCCGGGCGATGGCCACCCGCTGCTTCTGGCCGCCGCTCAACTGCCCGGGCAGGCGCCGCGCCATCTCGGCCGGCAGGCCCACGGCCTGGAGCAGCGCCGCCACCCGCTCGTCAGCTTCCGGGCGCGACAGGTCCAGGAGGCGCATGATGGGCCGGCGCAGGGTTTCGCCCACGCTCAGGTAGGGGTTGAGGGCCTCCTCCGGGTTCTGGAAGACGATCTGCAGGCAGCACAGCACGTCGTCGCTCCGCCCGCGCAGCCCGGGCGGCAGCGGGATCTCCCGGAACTCCAGGCTGCCCCCGCTGCGCTCCACCAGCCCGCCGATGGCCCGGGCCAAGGTCGTCTTGCCGCTGCCGCTTTCGCCCACCAGGCCCAGGGTCGCGCCCCGCCGGATGGACAGGTCCACGCCGTCGACGGCCTTGACGCCGGCGCGGGGCCGGCGGGCGAGGAGGTCCGCCAGAGAGCGGCGCCCGGGGAAATGCACCGCCAGGGCCCGCCCCTGGAGCACCAGCTGCTGCCGCTCCGCCCCCTCGGCGTCCGCCGGAGGCTCATTCGGGGCAGCCGCCGGCTGCCTGGCGCTCACCTCCTGCCTGGCGATCTCGTCCCAGCGGTGGCAGCGCGCCTCGCGCCGGGGGCCGGCATCGTAGAGGGGCGGCTGCTCCAGGCAGACGTCGATGGCCAGGGGGCAGCGCGGGCGAAAGATACAGCCCCGGGGCAGGGCGTCAAGCTCGGGGATGCGCCCCTGGATGGGCCGAAGCTGCACCTGCTCCTTGTTCTGGCCCAGGCGAGGGACGCTGTCGAGCAGGCCCTGGGTGTAGGGGTGCAACGGCTGGCGAAAGAGCTCGGCCGTGGGCGCGTCTTCGAAAACCTCGCCGGCATAGAGCACCACCACCCGATCGCTGATCTGGGCCACGACGCCCAGGTTGTGGGTGATATAGAGCACCGCCGTCCGCCGCCCGCGGATCAGCTCTCGCAGCAGCTCGAGGATGGCGGCTTCCGTGGTGACGTCCAGGCCCGTCGTCGGCTCGTCCAGGATGAGGAGCTGGGGCTCGGTGCTCAGGGCCATGGCGATGAGCACGCGCTGCAGCATGCCGCCGCTGACCTGGTGCGGGTAGCTGCCGGCCACCCGCTCCGGATCGTCCAGGTGCACGCTATCGAACAGCTCCAGCACCCGGCGCCGGGCCTGGCGGGCGTCGAGCCCGCCCCGGTAGCGCAGGACGTCGGCCACCTGGCGACCCAGTCGAAGGCTGGGATTCAGAGAGGAGAGGGGGTCCTGGGGAACGAGGGCCATCTCCTTGCCCCAGAGGTGGCGCATCTGGCCCCGGCCAAGCGCCAGCAGGTTGCGGCCGGCGAACTCGATGCTGCCGGCCCGCACCTGCCCCTCGCGCGGCAGGTAGCGCATGACGGCCAGGGCAAGGGTCGTCTTGCCCGAGCCGCTCTCGCCGACCAGGCCGCAGACCTGCCCGGCGGGGAGCGCCAGCGACAGGTCGCGCACGGCCGCCAGCCACTCGTCCCCGCGGCGGTAGGCCACGGTCAGCCCTTCGACCCTGAGGACGGGGATGGGCCCGTGCTCATTGGACGGCGGCCGGCTCATGGCACCAACTGCGAGGGCACCTGGAGGATGCGCTTGAGGCTGTCGGCCAGGAGGTTGACGCCGACGACCACGGTGGCGATGGCCCCCGCGGGAAAGTAGAGGGCCCACGGCGCCTGGGTCACGATGTCCCGCGCCTCCTTGACCATCAGCCCCCAGTCGGGGCTGGGCGGCTGCACACCCACGCCCAGAAAGCCCAGGGACGCCACCAGGAAAATGGCGTAGGAGAAGCGCAGAGCAGCCTCCACCGCCAGGGGAGGCAAGGCGGACGGCAGGATCTCGCGGAAGAGAATATAGAGGCGCGACTCGCCCTGGACCCGGGCAGCCTCGACGAACCCCCTGGCCTTGATGGGCAGCACCGCGCTGCGGACGACGCGGGCCACGATGGGCGTGTAGACCACGACGATGACGGCCAGCACGCTGTTCCGCGACGGGCCGAGGGAGCCCAGCAGCAGCAGCGCCAGCAGGAGGGCCGGCAGGGAGAGAAGGCTGTCAAACAGTCGCATGAGCACCTCGTCCAGGAGCCCGCCCTGGTAGCCGCTGAGCAGCCCGATGCTCGTGCCCAGGAGCACGGCAAGGAGTGTGCCCAGGCCCGCCAGGCTCAACACGTCGCGGGCGCCCAGCAGGACGCGGCTGAACACGTCGCGTCCCAGGTTGTCGGTGCCGAACCAGTGGCGGGCTGACGGCGGCTGCCGGGCATCCTCCACGATCTGCTGGTTGGCGCCATAGGGCGCCAGCAGCGGGCCGAGGAGAGCCGCCAGGAGAAACAGCGCCGTGACGGTGACGCCCAGGGCCGAGGCGGGCCGGGAATAGAGACGGCGCACCACGGCCCCGAGGCGTCGCGCCGGGCTGGGGCTCCGGACCGGCGTCCGGGCGCTGGCCTGGTCCAGCACGCTCACGCCCCGCGCCCGCACGCCCGTGCTGCTACCATCATGGCGCAACCCCGACCCGGCGCAGGTCGGTCCGGCCGGAGAAGGGATGCAGCTCGAAGCCGTCAAAGCCGTCGCGGATGACAGCATATTCGGCAAAGAAGTAGGGCACGATGACGGGCCCATCCTCGATGAGGATGCGTTGGATCTCGTGGTAGGCATCAACGCGCTCCTGCTCGTCCAGGCTGCTGCCGGCGATGGCCACCAGCCGGTCAAACTCCGGATCGCAGAAGCGGGCTTCGTTCCAGATGGCGTCGCAGGTCAACATCACGTCCAGGTAGAACTGGGGGTAGGGACGGTGCCCCCAACCGGTGATGCCCAGGGGCACCTCGAGCCACTGGTTCTCGCCATAGTAGACGCTTTCGGGAAGCGTCACGACGTTGGCCGTGATGCCGGCCTCGGCCCACTGCTCCTTGAGCACCACGGCCAGGTCGGGAAAGTTGAGGGTGTCCAGGAGGTTCAGATCGATCTCCAGGCCATCGGCGTAGCCGGCCTCGGCCAGCAACTCCCGCGCCGCCTCCGGGTCCCGGGGCGGAATGGGCACATCCTCTGTATAGTAGTCTTCGTACACCGGGCCGATGGGCGTGTTGCGGCCCACGGCGCCGTAGCCTTGCTGCACCAACTGGAAGATGGCGTCCAGATCCGTAGCCAGCTTGAAGGCCTGCACCACCCGTGGGTCGTCGCCGGGCGGCTGGTCGGTGCGCAGGCGGACGACGGCAAACTGGTTCGTGGCAATATCAGAGGCCTCTAGCTCCGGCTGGGCGCTCAGGCTCTCGTAAAGGGGCGTCGACAGATCCATGGTCAGGTCCGCCTGGCCGCCGCGAACGGCGTCGGCCGCCGCCGACTGCTCGCTGAAGAACAGGATCTGGAGCTCCTCCAGGCGGGGCTGGCCCTCCACGAAATAGCTTTCGTTGGCCTGCATGACGATGCGGCTCTCGGGTTGGTAGACGGTCACGACAAAGGGACCGGTGCCGTTCCAGTCGGTGGGATCCTCCGTGCCGGCCTTCATGATCAGGGCGTGGTTGTCGCTCAGGTCGTAGAGAAAGAAGGGGTTGGTCTCTGACAGGGTAAAGGTCACCTCCAGGTCGCCGGTAGCCTCCACTTCGACGATGTTCTGGTACAGATCGGCCGTGGGATAGCCCGAATCGGGGTCGCGCAGCCGGTCAAAGGTCCAGACCACGTCCTCGGCGCTGAAGGGGCTGCCATCGTGGAAGGTCACCCCCTCGGCCAGGCTGAAGGTGTAGGTCAGGCCGTCTTCGCCCTCGGTCCAGTCGGTGGCCAGGCGCGGCTGGATCTCGTTGTTGGCGTCCACGTCCACCAGGTAGTCGTACACCTGGCTGGCGATGAGCACCTCGGCGTCGGACGAAATGAGGGCCGGATCGGTCTGGGCGATGGGAAAGGCTGTCACGCGCAGCACACCCTCGCGGATGTCGTCAAAGGCTCCCGGCGGCCGGGTGCCAAAGGGCGTATCGGCATCCATGGGCGTCTCTGTGCCGCCCGGGGTGCCCATGACGGGCGCCGTGGGCTGCCCCGGTTCTTGCGTGCCGCCGCAGGCCGCGACGAGCAGGGCCACAAGTACGAGCATGGACAGGAGCGCCGGCAGGGAAGGCCAGGGCGCGATTCTTTTATTGTGCATGGTCGGTTCCTCCAATCGTTCCGGGAATCACCTCGTAGACACAGTCCTCGGCCAGGATAGCGATGAGGCCTTCGAGGTCGCGGGCGTCCTCCGCCCGGAAGTGGTCGATCCAGAGCCGGCGGATGCGCCCGTAAAGCTCGGGCGTCACCTCGCGACTGAACTGCTGCCGGACCTCCAGGTTGGACATGCTGGTCTCCTTTCGTGTAGGCAGCCAAAGAGAGCTGCATGTGGTATGTGCGCTGGACCTGGGCAGCGAGCAACGTTGCAGGGGGGGCGAACCAATGCCACGGGACCATCTGTTGTCCGGCGTCCCGTTTGCGGCCCCTATTATAACCGAGGAAGCGGAGGAATGCAAGATCGCCCCGCGGTAACATTATTTGATTGATATAAATCTGGAAATTGGTATTGACAGCGCCACAATTCGGCGCTATAATCGACCGGCCTTGACGGCACCCCTCATGGATCGGCTCGACGGCGGGCCCCCTACAGCGTAGTCCTCGGAACCGAAGGGAGAGACGATGAACCAGGCCTTCGAGGACCACTTTTCCGAACACGCACAGGATTATGCACGCTACCGGCCGTGTTACTCGGCGGACCTGTTCGAGTACCTGGCATCCATCGCGCCGGCCCGCGGTTTGGCCTGGGACTGCGGCACGGGCAACGGGCAGGCGGCGGTGGAACTGGTCAAACACTTTCAGCGCGTCGTGGGCACCGATGCCAGCGACGAGCAGATCGCTTCCGCGTTTCGGCACGAGCGCATTGAATATCGCGTCGAGCGCGCCGAAGAGGCCAGGTTGGAGCCGGACAGCGTCGATCTGGTCACCGTGGCCATCGCCGTCCATTGGTTCGACTTCGATGCGTTCTACCGCCAGGTGCGGTGCGCGCTCAAACCGGGCGGGGTGCTGGCCGTGTGGACGTATGGCCTGCCCGTCATCGACGCGGGCGTGGACCGGGCGGTGGCTCGATACTATGGCCAGGTCCTGGCCGGCTACTGGCCGGAGCGGATCCGCTACATCGAGGAGGGGTACCGCACCCTGCCCTTTCCCTTCTCCGAGCTGACACCGCCCGCCTTCCAGATGGAAGCCGAGTGGGAACTGGAGCAGCTCCTCGGATTTCTACACAGTTGGTCAGCCACGCGCAAGTATTTGAAGGAGCGGGGAACAAATCCCCTGAAGATCATCTGGCCCGAGCTGGCTGCAGCCTGGGGCGACGCGGCGCAAAAGCGGGTCGTGTGCTGGCCGCTGCACCTGCGGGTCGGAAGAAACGAGGGGCTGGGCGCCGCCGGTCACCAACCGATATAGCCGCATACCCCCATATGCGGTGAGTTCACGACCGGCAGCATTCCTTCCAAGTCGCTGCCCCCGGCATCGGCACACTCGCCGCAATACAGCTCATACTTGCCAATGGTCCTCTTCCTGCACGCGCTGAATCCGCGCGAGCAGTGCATCACGGTCAGCCTGATATGCCTGCAAAGGGTCCGATTTCATACCGGTCTTTTAACTCCCCTGAGCACCGGCCCCGGGCTCTTCCAGCCAGCGCGCCAGGTCGGCCGCCAGGCTCTCGTCCGTGTGCTGCTCGTAGGGCTCGCCCAGGAGCCGCACCCAGTGCCAGGAGTCGAACAGCTCCAGGCCCCGGTACCAGGGGAGAACCCCGGGGTCAAAGCCCATGCGCCGGCAGTAGCGCTCTTCGAGGCCGCGCCCGCGGATCTCGGGCCGCAAGAAGAAGAGCAATAAGAACTCGTAGATCGGGTCGCCAAAGGCGGCGTTGGCCCAGTCGATGACGCCCGCCAGCCGGCCGTCTCGCACCAGCAGGTTGTCGGGCCACAGGTCGCCGTTGCTGAAGCAGGACTCGGGCAACGGCGGCATGGTTCCGCACAACCGGACGTAGGCCGCTTCGGCTACGGGCTGCGGATCGGTGGCAAAGTAGGCGCGGGCCTCTTCCAACACGGCGGCGGCCGACTCCTCCCGCTCCAGGCGGGCAGCAGCGGCGCCGAGCTCTTCCCGGCGGATGGACTGCAGGGCGTAGACGGTGTCGAGGTACAGGTCCTCGGCCCAGGGCTCGCCCGCCAGCAGGTGCGGCAATAGCGACTCGCCGTCCACCAGGTCGGCCACGAAGCAGGGCACCCCCAGGGCCCGGCCCTCGGGGTCCCAGCCATAGGCCCGCGGCGTGGGGATGGGCAGCGACTCAACGGCGCGCAGCATCTCGTACTCGTGCTCGATGCGCCGCGATTCCATGCGCAGGACGTAGGCGCGCGGTTCGCCGTCCAGCTCGACGTCCAGCCGCCACGGGTCCTCGCGGCTGCTCCTGGGCAGCAGGGACGCCCGCACCAGGCGCACGCGGCCGCCCAGGAAGCTCGCCAGGTAGTGCTCGCAGCGCTCCTGATCGAAGTTGGGATCAAAGGTCATCGGCGGTCGCAATCCCAGGGGCGCCCGGCGGCAGGTGGATGGCAAACCGGCAGCGCAGATCACCCCGCAGCACCGATTCAAGGACGTCCGCTTCCAGCGGCTGCCCGAAGATGACCTCCCACGGCCTTTTGTGAAACCCGGCACTGCAGCGGCAAAAGGTCGCCGATACGGGCCCCTCCGGCTGGCGCAGCGACTCGCGTGCCCACGGGCAGTGGCAGTAGGCGTAGCGCTTCTCCTGGGGGTCTGTGGCGGCCAGGTATTCACGGGTGCGGTAAGGGATCTTGGACACGTACAGCACGTTTCCCCGGCGAACGCCGTCCGAGATCTCCGGGTCGCTCCGCACGAGGTCCACCACCTCGTCCGTGACCTCCTGGTCAAAAAACAACTCGCCCTTGTCGCGCATCGCTTCCAGCTCGGCGATAAAGTCTTGGCGCCTGGTCTCCAGGTAGCGGTCGATATCGCCGATGGTATAGTAACGGCCGCGCTCCTGGGCAAACTCGGAATCCGGCAGGTCGCGAAAGCTCTCGGAGAAGATGGCCCGGGCGGTATTGGCGTCCAGCCGCGGCTCCAGCCGCTGCATCGCGTCCCGGGTGGCCCGCGCCTTCTCCCAGCGAGAGGCGGTCATGGGAGGCACCTCGGGCACGATCTCGGCGCGCGCATCCTCGCCCAGTACATGGCCAACCCGGCGGGCCATGTTCTCCATCACCTCGGCGCCGTCCCACAGCCCCAGGATGGCCACGAACAGGGCATAGTTGCGCGTAAAGCGCCCATAGCGCGCCAGGGCCAACAAGCCGTCTTCCGTGTTGCCGCCCTCGGCGACGAGCAATGCCGCGTAGGCCAGTGCCCTCTCGGCACCGACCGTTTCCGGCGCTTGTGGCGGGCTGAGGGTGCCCAGGTGTTGCGCAAAGCGAGCCACGATCTCAACCTGCTGCGGGATCTGCTCCTCGGGCAGCCCACGATTCAACAGGTATTGGCAGAATCCCCCTTCGTCCATGTGTGTAACCACCCCCTCCTCAAAGTGTCTCTGTGATCGTGCTCCATCTGAAAAACCCTGTGCAAATGCACGGCGTTCATCCAAAGGACGCACTTTCGCAACCTCTACCCCCACCGGAACGTAAAGGATTGCGAACAGGAGGAATGAAAAATGGCAAGAGCAGAAGATCTTCTGTCACAAGAGTTTGTGTGCGCTCGCTGTCAGCACAAGGGTGCCCACGTGGAGCGCCTGTCCATGTCGGGCACCGGGCTATCACGCTTGTTCGAGATCCAGCCCTACCGTTACGCATTTGTGTCCTGCGGCAACTGCGGCTACACCGAGGTGTTCAACCTCCGCACGCTGGAAGGCAAGGACGACCTCGGGACCTTCCTGGAGATCCTCTTCGCCGACTAGCCGCCCGCGCCCAATTGCAGATCCGGTGCCGGCCGCTGTTTCGCGGCCGGCGCCTTAATGCCAGGAGGACACTACCCAAACCCCAGCCCGAAGTCGATCCGCTCCGCCCACTCCGGAAAGTCGATGAGGGGGTTACGGTTGCCCTGGATGGCATGGATGGCGGCGTTGCGGTGCCGCTCGTATTCGTCGGGCGGCACCGCCGCGTGCCACGCCAGCAGGATGGGCAGGCGCTCGGCGTCGAACTCGCCGCCCGCAGCGGCGATGAGCCCCGGATAGCGGAGCAGGAAGTAGAGGGTCGCCCGGGCCACGGCGCCCTTGCCCTTGAGGCTGGAGGGTTCGAAGCGGTTCTCCTCTCGCTTGCCGCAGTCGCCGCGGATGGCCTCCTCGAAATCGGCAAAATCGTAATATGCCTGGTTGCCTCGAAAGCTGTTGCAGCCCGACTCGCAGGCAAAGAGGTGGTGCAGGTCGCCGCGCATGGGTTCCTGCTTGCCGAACCACGACTGGGGCACCGTGTGCTCGCAGTTGTAGGGCAGTTGGGCCTCCAGCAGGTTCAGTTCCTCCAGGAGCCCATCCACGCCGCGGGCCGACTCGCGGGCCAGTAGCTCGCTGGTGCGCCGCGCCCGTTCCTGGTCGACGGCCAGGTCCTCCAGGATCAAGCTCTCGGGCTCGTAGGTAATCCCGGAATAAATGCTGCGGATCTTCAGGTCGGGATGGAGGTCAACCCAGGGATAGACCCACCGGGACGGCTTGTAGCGCGGCTGCTCGGCGTGAGTGGCCTTGAGCAGGGCATTGAGCTGCCGGTACATCTCCTCAGGGCCGAGCTGCGGGTCAACGCCGGCATAGTAGGCGTCCCGGGTGGGATGGTCTATGCAGGGGTCGTAGTAGACCCGCCGGGGAGCGATCTTGAACTCGGCCAGGGCTTCGGCCACGTCTGCATCGGCCTGCGGCACCGGTGTCTGCACGCCGGCCGGCGCGCCGGGCGTCAAGGCGGTGATGGCACCCGCCGCCTGGCTCACCTGGGCCTGGACCGGCGGCCCCAGGTGCACGGTCACCTGCAAGGGGATCGTCAAGGTGACCCCGCCGCCCGGCGCGGGCTGGGAGGCCGCCGGTTCGGGGCCCTCTTCTTTCTGGATAGGCTCCGGCAGCCGGGTCGACAGCAGCACCGGGAGCGCGCTGTCCAGCATCTCGGCCCGCAGGCGATCGGCCGTCGGCGACAGGGGCTGCGCCTTGACGTGGCGCACGATGCGGCTGATCCGCGCCCCCTCGTTGGCGATCCAGTCAATGCGGTGCTCGCCCATGGCCGGCTGCCAGACCTGGCCGTCGCGGGCCAGGATGCGGCCCTCGTCGTCCCGGCGGGGCACACCCGAGTGGTGGAGGGCCACCACCTCCCACTGGTCGTTGTACACCGGCGCGCCCGACGAGCCCGGCGCGGTGTCAGTGCGATAGTGCAGCCACTGTTCCAGGGCGTCCTCGACCCGGTTCTCGCGCAGGGCCAGTTGCTTCGGCTCGCCGTTGGGATGCTGGACGATGTTCACGTACTCGCCCTTGATGACCTTACCCTCCTCGTCGGTGAGCCGGTTCCAGCCGAACTCCAGGGCGCGTCCCTCGGCTCGCTCGGTCTGCACGGCGACGAGGGTGTAATCCAGCTCCCTGTCGGTCAAAAAGAACTCGTCCGGCGACAGCCCGACAAAGGCCGATGCCGCCGGCTTGCCGTCCAGCCCGATCTGATAGTCGAACTCGATCTGGCCGTAGGCCGCCGCCTCGGCGCTGTCGAGGACGTGGTTGTTGGTCAGCATCAGGCGCGGCGAGACCATAAAGCCCGTCCCATAGGCCACCGTCCGGCCGGTGCGGTTGCGGCAGTGCACCCGGCCCACCGTGCGCGAGATGAGCAGCCCCAGCTCCAGGAAGCTGACGCCCATGAGGTCGCTGGTGCCCATGATCCGCTCCAGGACGGCCGGCTCGGAGGGCAGCACACGCGGCGACGAGATCGAGCCAAAGCTCTCCATGGAGCCCAGGGCAAAGGCCTCGCCGGGGTCGATCTTCAGGCGGCGCAGGCGCCTGGCGACCCGCTCGGGCGTGTCCGCTTCCAGGATCCTGCCCGCCTCGATCTTGGTCCGGGCCTCGTTGCGCACTTCCTCGCGCTCGGCAAAGCGCCTCTCCGTCTGGCGCAGCATGGCCTCGAAGGGATCGGCCGGCGGCGCCGGCTCACCGGGATTGCCAGGGCCCGCCCCGCCTCCGGCCGGCGCGCCATCCCCGGCACGCGCCTCGGAGGAAGGGGCCACGGTCTCGGTAGGGGGCGGCGTGGCAAGCGTGACCGAGGGCCGCTCGACCTCGCCTTCCGGCCCCTCGGCCACGGGCAGACGCACCGCCGGGTCGCCGATGATGGCATAGCCGCGGGCGTCGTTGTTGGCCGTCCACATGCCGGCCATCTCCAGCGAGTCTATGCTCTTGCCGAACCTGGCGTCCTCCAGGGCATCGCTGAGCAGCGTGGACAGCTCGGCGTAGCGCTCGTCGAAATACTCCAGGGCCGAGCCGACGGGATGGCCCTTCAGGAGCCGGTCCAGCATACTCTCAAAGACCGCCGTCTGCACGCCCGCCCCGGGCCAGTTGAAGGAATAGCCCCAGGCGCGCTCCACGTGGCCCACCACGGCCAGGGCGCCGTGGGGCCGGGCCAGCATCCGCGCCGGAAGTTGCGCCAGAAAGGGGTAGGGGGCGATCTCCGGGCGGGCGCCCGACTGGCCTGGCGGGACGAACTGGTCGAACTGGGGCGTGCCGCCGCCGTAGCAGGCAAAGAAAAAGGCCACGAGCCTCTGGAGGTCGGCGTCCCCCGCCAGGTCGTCGCCGGCGAAATAGAAATCCTGGGGGATGGCGTCCTTCCACTGCCGCGGGCCGGGCCAGTCCTGGCAGACGAGGGCGCCCTGGTGGGCAAGCTGGCGAGGACTGCCGTTGGCGAATTTCATGCCGTGGCCGGCGGCAAAGAGGAGTGACGGGGTACCTGCCCCGCCCAGCAGAGAGGCCAGCGTCGCCTTGGTGGCCTGCTCCGCGGCGTAGGTCGCGACGGCCCAATCGCCGTGCTCCTGGCGCACGTGCCGCGCCAGGGGCTGCAGGAGGTTGGTCGCGCTCAGGGCGGTGGCGCGGTCGTCGGGGTTGGCGACGCCGAAAAAGGCCGCCCGGCGGGGCAGCCGCCCGGGGGTCGTTTCGGCGGCGACGACGGCGGCGGCGTAGGCCGCGTACTCGTCCGGCGATTGGAAGTGGATGCGGCCCACGGCGTACTGGACGTCGAGCTGGGACTGGAAGCGGTAGGGGACGTCGGCCGGGCTGCCGGCGATGAGCAGGTAGTAGGGCACCCTGGCCGGGTCCGCCGGGCCGGGGCCGGCGCCGTGGCGCGCCAGATAGGCGTTCTTGGTGTCGACGCCAACGCGGAACTCCTTGCCCGCGCCCTGATTCCACGCCGCGAACCGCTCGCCGGCCTGCTCGCCCCGCAGGCGGAGCAGCGGCTGGAGCGCCTCGCGGACCGCCTCGACATCCCTCGCCTTCCGCTCCCCCTCGGGGTCCGAAGGCGGGTAGGTGGGAAAGATGATGCCCCAACCGGCCTCCGCCAGCCTGGTGGGGTCCACCCCCTCCCTTACGCCCCAATGCGCCGCGGCCTGCTGCTCGTAGCGAAAGCGCAGCTCGTTGAGGTTCTCCGGCGTGGCCTCGCCGTGGATGACCCGCGCCAGCTCCTCGGCGCGCATGGGCGGCAGGTCATAGCCCCCGGTGTCGCCGTCCAGGCCGTTGAAATAGAGCAAGTCGTCGGACATGGTGTGCTCCTCCTCAGAAACGAACCGCCCGTGGCATCGTCAGAACGCCGGCAAGATGCGGGCGTTCTCGACCGTATTTGTCGGAACGCCGGTTGGGATATCAACCCAATCCTTTGCCGTCCCTCAGCCGCTCCTCGCACCACAGGAGCGCCAGCGCGCTCAGGGCATCGCTGATCTCGCCCGAGCGGGCCATGCGCAGCGCTTCGTCGACGCCTACCAGGCGCCTCTCCATCTCTTCCGTGGTCTCGCGGTCCGGCTCGCCCAGCTCGACGCCGGTGGCCAGGTAGACGTGGACGATCTCGTTGGATATGCCGTTGGAGGCGTAGAAGCGGCCGACGTACTGCAGGTCGGCCGCCGTGCCGCCGACCTCTTCCTCCAGCTCTCGTCGGGCAGCATCTTCCGGTGATGCGTCTGACGAGAGCCCGCCCGCCGGGACCTCCAGGCAGTGCTCGCCAACGGGATAGCGATAGTTCCGGATGAGGACCACCTGCCCCTCGGCGGTGACGGGCACGATGCACACCGCGCCGGGATGGTCCACCAGGGTAAAGGTAAACTCCCGGCCCTCGGGCGTACGCACCCGGTCCTCCCGCAGGTTATACCACGGACTCTGCCACAGGTACCTGGACGACAGGCATTCCCACATCATTCCACCTCCCGGGGCGCCTCAGGGGACCCTCTGGTAGCTCTCGCGATGCAGGTCGCGCAGCTCGACGCTGAGCTGCAGGTCCAGGGAGCCCAGCGAGGGACGGAACGTCTCGGCCAGCAGCTCAAGGCACCGGCGGGTGAGGGCGGCTTTCACCTCGTCCGTACGCCCCGCCAGGAGGCCGATGGTCAGGTGCAGGAAGGCGCCACCGGGCCGGCCGTCGGCCACGTGGTAGGCCTCGTGGCGGATGGCGCGGCTCTTGCAGTTCCGCACGGGCGCGCCTGCCTCGGCCACCGCCTGGTGCAGGCTGGAGAACAGGGCGCTCCAATCCACCTGCTGCGTGACGTTGTCGCTGTATTCGAGCACGAGATGGGGCATACTTCCTCCTTCCGCAGACTGCACCAGGTGCATCGCAGCAACGGCAGCTGCAATGCACCGGTAGGCGGTTCAGAACACCAGGGCCAGGCCGGCGAGGGCCAGCACCAGCAGGACGGCAAACATGCCCACCAGGGCCCACTGGCCCCTCTGAGCGAAATAGCCGGGGCTGTTGACCAGGGTGTAGAGCAGCATGCCGGTCGCCACCAGGTACAGGCTCCGGCCCCAGCCGGCGTCCAGAAGCAGGCCCAGGCCCGCCGCCACCAGGGCGCCGGCCGTCAGGAACTCGGCAGCCAGGTGGAAGCGGATGGCCCGCGGCTCGGTCTCCAGCTCGGGCACCTGCCCGCTGACCAGGAAAAAGACCCACTGGCCCACCATCAGCAGGCCGATGGCAAGGGAAATGACCGCAGGGAAAACCATGGGCTAGTACTTGCGCACCACGGACCGGTACGCGGTCGGCACCCGGCACTGGATGAGCTGCAGCTCTTCCCGCGCCTTACGCACGGCGTCCAGGTCCACCGTCGTCAGGGCATAGCCCTCGATCTCTTCGTCGATGGAGGCATAGACCTCGCCCCGGGGGCCGACGACCATGCTCTCGCCGAAAAAGTGGTAGCTGTACTCCTCGCCGATGCGGTTGCTGGCGACGGTAAAGAAGGCGTTTTCCAGGGCGCGGGCCTGGACGTAGGTGCGCCACTCCTGGCGGTACAGGTCCTCGGGCTCGGCAGGCGGGTGGCCCCAGTTGGCGCAGACGCACAGGATCTCGGCCCCGTCCAGGGCCAAGCTGCGGGCGGCCTCGGGGAAGGCCAGATCCCAGCCCAGGAGGACGCCCATCAGGCCGAAACTCCCCTCGAAGACGGGCAGCCGGTAGCCGGGCCGGAAGGCGAGGCGCTCCTCCCCGGGCAGGTGCAGCTTGCGGTATTCGCCCAGGATCTCGCCGTCAGGGCCGATGACGACGGCCGCATTGTAGAGGATGCTCTCAACCTTTTCCTTGGAAACCAGGCCAAAGACGATGTGCGTGCCATAGTCCGCGGCACGTTGGGCCAGCAGGTTGACCGTGTGGCCGGGCACCCGCTCGGCGACGTCGGTGAATTGCAGGCCAAGCTCGTACCCCGTGGTGGCCAGCTCGGGAAAGACGATGAGGTCCACCTTTTGCTCGGAGCAGATCTTGTCCACGAATTTGGTCATGGCGATGAGGTTATCCTCCACCTTGCCCAGGACCGGGTACATTTGCACGGCGGCAACAGTGATCTCTTGCATGTCGACACTCCTTGAACGGTCTCGATGAACCAGTATACCCTGAAACCAGGTTTCCGTCAATTTGAAGGGTACAATGCGAACAAGGGTTCTATTCGCCCGGCGTCTCAGCGAGGACCAGTCGCACGGCCGTGCCCTCCACGGGCAGGGTCTCGCGCCAGGCGCGAAAGCCGGCCGCCTCCAGGCGAGCTGCCAGGCCGGGGGCTCCCGGCCCCCGCTGGCCGGTAACGCGGTAGAGCCACTCCAGCAGGCGGGATACGAGCCCGCGCCTGCTCAACACGGCTTCCTCGACGACGATGAGACGCCCGCCGGGGCGCAGCACCCGCGCCAGGCCGTCCAGGCAGGCAGGATCGGCGATGTAGGCGGTGGGAAAGGTCGCCAGGGCCGCGTCAAAGGAGCCGGCGGCAAAGGGCAGGGCGCCGGCCCGTCCCCGGCACACGGCGGACCCCGGCTCGGACGACCCCAGGCGGCGCAGCCGGCGGCCGGCCCGGCGCACCATGGCCCGCGACAGGTCGAGGCCAGCGGCGCGGTAGCCCCTGGCGGCCAGCTCGGCGAGCAGGTGGCCCGGGCCAATGCCCAGCTCCAGCACCCGGGCGCCCGGGGCCGGCAGGAAATCCAGCGCGGTGCGCTGCCAGCGCCGCCACAGCCCCATCGAGGCGAGCCAGCTCACCGGGTCGTAGAGCCAGGCCAACTCGTTGTACAGCAGCCGAAAGCCAAAGGCGATGAGCCGGCGCCAGAGAATCCTCATACCACGGCCCGCCCGGTCCCCAGGGCGCCGTAGGTGACCAGCGCCACGCCTGCCTCCTCCAGGTGGCGGCGCAGCCGCGGGTCGGTGAGCAGCCGCAGCTCGACCTCCCGCTCGGCACGGTACCCGCTGCCCGCCAGGCCCGGGTCGTCGTAGCCGGGGTGACACATCAGCTCGCTGACGCCGGGGGGCAGGCCGTCGACGATGGCGAACAGGTGTTCCAGCGTCAGCGATGCGCCGCCGAAAAAGGTGCTGATAAAGGCGTCGGGATGGGCCAGGCCGCGGGCCCGAAGGAGGGCCGTGTTGGTGACGATCATGCCCCGCACCCGGTCCCGGGGAAACCCCTCCAGGTAGGGCAGCGCTTCCTCGGCCAGGCGAAAGTCGGCTTCCAGTGGAAAGGGCACCCGCAAGGGCAGCCCCAGGCGGTGGGCCAGGTCGGCATAGACCTGGAAGAAGGGCGGGTAGAGGTGGACAAAGTGGTGGCAGTCCAGGTGGTCGGGCGGGCGCCCCGCCAGGGCGCGAAAGCGCTCCACCTGGGCCTCCAGCTCGGCGCGGAGCTGGGCCAGGGGAATCTCCTCGGCGCGGGCCCACAGGCTGTGCTGTTCCAGGAAGCGACCGCGGCCGTCCACAAGGCCCGGGACGTCGCCGGGCGGGAGGACCGGCTGCCCGGCGGTAAAGACGAGGTGCAGGCCCACCCCCAGCCCGGGAGAGGCCAGGGCGTCGGCAAGCTGCGGCTCCACGCCCGGCTGGTTGATCATGACCGTCGTGCTGGTGACGATCCCCCGGCGGTGCGCCTCCAGGATCCCGCGGGACACGCCCGGGGCCCGCCCGTAGTCGTCGGCGTTTACGATGAGCTTTTTGTCCATAGGTTCGGGCACCAGGTATCAGGATGCCATCCGCGGCTCAGGAGTCCCGACTTGTCCGGGGTGCTTCCCCATCGAGCAGGCTCACCCGGACAAGTCCGGCACTCCTCGGCTGCATGGAACTCGCTGCCAAGCCCGGTCGAATTCTTTCCATGGAGCAGGCTCACCCGGACAAGTCCGGGACTCCTTGATTGCATGGAACTCGCCGCCCGCTCCCTGACGATCCTCCATGGACGCATTATAGTCGAAGAACCCTGCCGGGTCAATGGACGACGGCACCTTGCACCAGCGCAGCCGGCACCTTGCACCAGCGCAGCC
>JAAYZQ010000158.1 GCA_012514775.1 Anaerolineaceae bacterium | reverse complement strand
TCGCGTACGGCCCCCCGGGCCCAAGCGCTTCCAGGGTCACATGGCGGCTTAGTATACTGACATTCAAACGAAATGTCAAATTGCATCCGCCATTATGCGACTCCAGCTACCCCGATCTTGATGCCGAACTCCACGGCGCAGTCGACCTGGCTCGGGAAAGGCCCCAGGCGGAGGGGGTGGGATTCGAACCCACGGAGCATTTCTGCTCACGCGTTTTCGAGACGCGCGCATTAGGCCAACTATGCTACCCCTCCACGCAACGGGGGATTATAACACAGACCAATGAATCAGGCAAGCCCGTTGTACGTTATGGTCACGGCAAGTCGGTCCTGTTGCCTGGGATCGCCGAGCGCCGGCTCGGCGTTTCTCACTACACGCAACCTGCCGAGCTGGTGCTCGGCCATCCCAAAGGCAGTCAAGAGACAATGCAATCCGTAACGTTATGGTCAAGCCTCTCAGCTTGTCTTCTCGACGACCAACAGGTGCGACAGGCCCAGGGCGCGCAGGGGCGTGCTCTCCAGGAAATAGGTGACGTGCCGCAGCAGGGCGCCCAGCCGCCGGTGCCGGCGCACGATCTTGTCGTAACCGGGAAAGACCTGGCTGTGGACGACGATCTTGACGGGGAGGCCGGCCAGCAGCCGGCGAAGGTCGCGCCGGGTGTAGACCCGCACGTGGGGGCAGAAGCGATTGCGCCAGCGATCGGGCAGATAGTTGACCAGGGGCACGTTGCCAAAGTGGTAGCGCCCGCGCCAGTAGACGCCGTGGGTCTCGAAGGGGTAGAGGCGGTTGGGCGCAAAGATGACCAACCGCCCGCCCGTGGCCCCCGCGCCGGGGCTGCGCAACACCCGCACGGCGTCGGCAATGGCTTGCCGGTCGTCGCCCACGTGCTCGATGACCTCGTGAGACAGGACGACGTCAAAGGCGCCCTCGGGGTAGGGCAGCTCCTCGGCCGAGGCCTGGGCAATGTGGGGCAGCTCGCGGGCCGCCTCGACCGCCTTTTCCGCGTCCAGGTCGACGCCGTGGACGTGGGGGCTGAACCGGCGAAAGGCGCGCACGTAGGTGCCAATGCCGCACCCGACGTCGAGGATGGTGCGCCCCTCCAGGGGGGCGTGGCGGTCAATCAGCTCCAGGCGGCGCTCCTGGCCAAAGCGCCAGACGTAGCTGGGGTGGCCCAGCTTGATGGCCTTGTCCTCTGCCACGGTGCGCAAGGAGAGGGCCGGCGGTTACCAGCCGTAGCCCAGGCGCAGGACGAGGCGCAGGGGAAGGCCGTGCTCCAACATCTTGGCCTGGGTGGTTTCCAGGGGATAGGCGACGCGGCGGTGCTCCAGGGTCATGGCCTCGTCGTCGAGCAGGACATAGCTCGCCCGGGGGTCTCCGTCGCGGGGCTGGCCGACGCTCCCGGGGTTGATGATGAGCCGCTCGCTGCCCAGGGCGATGGCCTCGTTCAGGACAGGCGGCAGGGCATCGGCCACGGCCTCGCTGTTGGCCTGCAGGCGAAAGATGACGGGCGTGTGGGTGTGGCCGGAAAAGCAGTAGGGCGTCTCAAAGTGCTGAAAGTTGACCTCGGCCGTGGACGAATAGATGATATACTCCCAGATGGGGTGCCGGGGACTGCCGTGGGCGAGGGTAAAGTCTCCGTGCACCAGCGTCTCGGGCAGAGCGTCCAGGTAGGCGAGGTTTTCGGAGGTCAACTGCTTGCGATTCCAGAGGTTTGCCTCGCGGGCATCGGGGTTAAAGTCTCGCAGGTCCAGCTTGCCGAGGGTGGCCCAGTCGTGGTTTCCGGCAATGCAAATGTGCCGCTGCGAGCGAAGCAGGTCAACACAGGCGTTGGGGTCGGGTCCGTAGCCTACCACGTCACCCAGGCACCATATCTCGTCTACAGGACCGGCGTCGTCCAACACAGCTTGGAAGGCTTCGAGGTTGCTGTGAATATCGGAAAGAACCAGGTAGCGCATTCGATGTCCTTCTTCTAGACTGCGCCACATCATACCACCAAGTCCAGTTCCGGTCAAGTGCTTGTCGTTTGTGCGTACTCGGTGTATAATTGCCCCTCAGGGTGCAGAATATGCCGGTTTTGGACCAAGATACACTCGACATCATCAGCCACAGTGCTGCACAGACGAGAAGGTTTGGCGCGCGCCTGGGCATGCTGCTGCGCCCCGGCGACGTGGTGGGCCTCGAAGGTGACCTGGGCACGGGCAAGACGTCCCTGGTGCAGGGCGTCGGACAGGGCATGGGGGTCGCCGAGCCCATCACGAGCCCGACCTTTACCCTCGTGGCCGAGTATCGCCCGCCTCCTCCGGCCCCGCCCCTGTATCACGTCGACGTCTACCGCCTGGAGGACGCCCCGCAGGAGGCCCTGGCCTTTGGCCTGGACGACTACCTGGGGGGCGACGGCGTGTGCATCATCGAGTGGGCGGAACGCATAGAGTCGCTGCTGCCGCCCGAGCGCCTGTGGCTGAGGTTCCGGCACCTGGGCGAGAGCAAGCGTGGCATTCTCCTGCACGCCAGCGGCGACCGCTACAGGGCGTTGTTGCACGAGTTTCGCCACAGCGCCTTTGCCGTCTGAGTTGTCTGGCATGGAAGGACACCAGGTAGTCATGCAATGTTGTTAGCCATCGATACCGCGACCCGCATGGCGGGGCTGGCCCTCTACGACGAGGCCCAGGGATGGGTCCTGGGTGAAGAGCTGTGGCATTCGGCCAACAATCACACGGTCGAGCTGATGCCGCGCCTGGTGCGGATGCTGGCGCTGCAGGGGCTGGACCCCGGGGACCTCACGGGCCTCGTTGTCAGCCTGGGCCCCGGCTCTTTTACCGGGCTGCGCATCGGGCTGAGCCTGGCCAAGGGCCTGGCATTGGCCCGCCACCTGCCCCTGGTGGGCATCCCCAGCCTGGACATTGTCGCCGAGCCGCACAAGCCCCAGAGCCTGCCCATCTGGGCCGTGCTGCGGGCCGGCCGCGGCCGGATCTGCGCCGGCAACTATGCCCGCTACCGGGGCCGGTGGCGCCGGCGCGGGCCCATGCAGCTCACCACCTGGGACGAGCTCCTGCAACAGGTTCTGGAGCCGGCGCTCTTCTGTGGCGAGATCGACGACCGCGAGGCCGGGGCTATCCGCCGGCACCTGGGCGACGCCGCGCTGGTGGTCTCGCCGGCCGCCACGGCCCGCCGGGCCGGCTACCTGGCCGAGCTGGGCTGGCAGCGCCTGGCCCGCGGCGATGCCGACGACGCCGAAACCCTGGCCCCCATCTATTTGCCACAGCCGCAGATCGATGCTTGAGCGTTTGCCCTTCGTCCTGGAGCCCATGACCCTGGGCGACGTTGACCAGGTCATGGAGATCGAGCGGCTATCCTTCACTGCTCCCTGGTCGGCGCGGGCCTACCGCTTCGAGCTGACCGAGAACGAGAACAGCGTCATGGTGGTCGTCAGGCAAGCGCCCGGCAGCAGCGGGCTGCGTCGCTGGCTGTGGCCCCACAATCCCCAGGCGCGGCGGCCGGTGCTCGGTTATGCCGGCATGTGGCTCCTGGTGGACGAAGGGCACATCGCGACCATCGCCGTTCACCCCGACTGGCGAGGCCGCGGGCTGGGCGAGATGCTGATCCTCTCCCTGTTGGAGCGGGCCAGGGCACGCGGCATGCAGCGCTCCAGCCTCGAGGTGCGGGTTTCCAACGAGGGAGCGCAGGCGCTGTATCGCCACGTCGGTTTCGAGGTTGTCTCCCGGCGGCGCCACTACTATGCCGACAACGACGAGGACGCCTACATCATGGTCACGCCCGCCTTTGACCAGCCAGGCTTCTGGGAGAACGTGGAGCGGCGCCGGGCGCGGCTTCACGCTCGCCTGAGGGCGGAAAGCGCCGCCGCTGCCCGGCCGCCCGGCGCTACCCTCGATCCCCGCCGCTAGACAAAAGCTGCCAGATGCGGTACAATGAACTCAGTCCCACGCACAGGAGCGGAAGATGATCAAGTTCGTGAGCAACTATGACGACCGGAGCACCGAGCGGGGCTTTCAGTTCGAGTTCTACTGCGACCGCTGTGGCAGTGGCTACCGGACCAGGTTCCAGGCTTCGGCCACCGGCCTTGTCACCGAGGTTTTGGACGTGGCCGGCGGGCTGTTGGGCGGCTTGATGGGCAGCGTGGCCGACGCGGGAGAGCGCATGCATTCGGCGGCCTGGGAGCGGGCCCACGATAAGGCCTTCGAGGCGGCCGTGGAAGAGGCCATGCCGTACTTCAAGCAGTGCCGGCGGTGCAGCCAGTGGGTGGACGATGCCTGCTGGAACGAGGAACGGGGCTTGTGTTACGAGTGCGCGCCCGACGTGGAAGCCGAGTTCGCGGCCGCCCAGATAGAAGCCGAGGTCGAGCAGGGCCAGGAGGTAGCGCGCGAGGTCCAGTACGTTACCAAGGAGCGGTTCGAGGAAAAGGTGCGCGGCGGTTGTCCCGACTGCGGCGCGAACCTGGTGCCCGGCGCCAAGTTCTGCCCGGAGTGCGGCGCCAAGCTGGCGGCCGTGCAGTTCTGCGTCGAGTGCGGTTCCGAGATCAGCAAGGGAGCCAAGTTTTGCCCGGAGTGCGGCACCAGGCAAGGGGCCTAGGCCGTGGGGCCACGGCCGACAAGCAACGAAAGGAGCGGGAGCTTGAGCGAGCTCCAGACCCTGTACCAGGAGATCCAGCGCTGCGAGAAATGTATTTTGAGCCAGGGGCGAACCAATGCCGTCCCGGGTGAGGGCCCCGAAGACGCCGAGATCCTGTTCATCGGCGAGGGCCCCGGCTTTCACGAAGACCGCCAGGGACGTCCTTTCGTCGGGGCCGCCGGCCAGTACCTGGAAGAGCTCCTGGCGAGCATTAACCTCAAGCGCGAGCAGGTCTACATCTGCAACGTGGTCAAGTGCCGGCCGCCCGGCAACCGCGACCCGCAGCCCGACGAGATCGAGGCCTGCCGGCCGTATCTGGACCGCCAGATCGAGCTGGTGCGTCCGCGCATGATCGTGACCCTGGGGCGGTTCTCGATGGCGCGCTATTTTCCCGGCGCTTCCATCTCCCGCATCCACGGCCAGGCCCGGAAGGTGGGCAACGTCATCTACTATCCCATGTTCCACCCCGCGGCCGCACTCCACCAGCCCCGCTGGCGATCGCTGCTGGAGCAGGACGTGGGCAGGATTCCCGAGCTGCTGGCCACGGTAGACGAGGGCCAGGAGAGCCTGCCCGAGGCTCCCCGGGCGGAGCAGTTGAGCCTGTTCTGACCCTGCCGGACCGGCCGAGCGGCGACGATGTACCGTCGCCGGCCCATCAAAATTCACGCTGCGCGAGGGCGACGTTGCCGTGCCCTGGCGCAGTGCGTGTATACAAGGAGCAAGTTTGACCGAGGACATACTTAAAATCATTCCCCTGGGCGGCATTGGCCAGATCGGCAAGAACATGACCGTCTTTGAGTACGACGAGAAGCTCCTCGTCGTCGATTGTGGGCTCATGTTCCCCGAGAGCGACATGTTGGGCATCGACATCGTCATTCCCGACATGGAATACGTGTTCGAGCGCAAAGAACAGGTGCAGGGCATCATCCTGACCCACGGGCACGAGGATCACATCGGGGCGTTGCCGTATCTCGTGGAAAAGGTGCGGGCGCCCATCCATGCCACGCAACTGACCAGGGGCCTCATCGAGGTCAGGCTCAAGGAACATCATCTGCTCGACGTCGCCGATCTGCATACCATCCTCCCCGACGACCGCCAGTTCCGCCTGGACCTGGGTCCCTTTGGTGTCGAGTTCTTTCGGGTCAGCCATTCCATTCCCGACAGCGTGGGGCTGGGCATCACCACTCCCGTGGGGCTGGTGGTCTATACCGGCGATTTCAAGTTCGACCAGACCCCCGTGGACGGCCGCCTGACCGATTTTGCCAAGCTGGCCGAGCTGGGAGGGCGCGGCGTGCACGTCCTGCTCTCCGACTCGACAAATGCCGAGACCAACGGCCAGACGCCCTCCGAGGAAGTGGTGGCCGAGAACTTTCATCGGATCTTTGCCAGGGCCGAGGGGCGCATCATTGTCGCCACGTTCGCCTCCAACATCTCGCGCATCCAGCAGGTGGTGGACACGGCGCGGCACTATAACCGGCGGGTGGGCCTGGTGGGCCGCTCCATGCTGAACTATGCCAAGAAGGCCTTCGAGTTGGGCTACCTGGACGCCTCACCCGACGATCTGCTCTCGCCGCAGCAGATGAGCACCCTGCCGCCCAACCAGGTGGCCATCGCCTGCACCGGCAGCCAGGGCGAGCCGACCTCGGCGCTGGTGCGCATGTCCGTCGGCGAGCATCGCCAGGTCAACATCCAGCACGGCGACACGGTCATCGTCTCGGCCACGCCCATCCCCGGCAACGAAGAGCTGGTGAACCGCACCATCAACAACCTGTTCCGCGCCGGCGCCGACGTGTACCACCAGGAACGGATGCAGGTGCACGTCTCGGGCCACGCCAGTCGCGAGGAACACAAGCTGATGCTCAACCTCATCCGGCCGCGGTTTTTCGTGCCCATACACGGCGAGTTTCGCCACCTGGTGCACCACGCGCGCATGGCCCAGGAGATTGGCATCCCGGCGGAGAACATTTTTGTCATCGAAAGCGGGCAGGTGCTCGAGTTCGCCGCCGATTGGGCCCGCGTCAACGGGCAGGTGACGGAAGGGCACGTCCTGGTGGACGGTCTTGGCGTGGGCGACGTGGGCAACGTGGTCCTGCGCGACAGGCACCTGCTCTCGCAGGACGGCTTTGTCGTCGTAGTGGTGGCCCTCGACGCCGACTCGGGCGCCGTGTTGGAAGGGCCACACATCATCACCCGGGGCTTTGTCTATCTGCGCGAAGCCGAGGGCCTTATCGCCGAAGCCGAGAAGCAGGTGTTGGATGCCCTGGGACATGGGGGCGTGCCGGCAGGCAGCGGCGCCAAGATCAAGGACCGGCTGGCCCAGTTTCTTTACGAGCGAACCAAGCGCCGGCCCATGATCCTGCCGGTCGTCATGGAGGTCTAGTGGGCAGATCGCCCTGAACCTGTAGGAGCAACTGAATCGCATGGCCTTGAACGTCTCTCGGATCACCGACTATCTGTTTATCTCCACCCGCCTCAGAGAAGAGGACGTGGAAGCCATCCGCGAGCTGGATGTCCGTCTCATCGTAGGCATGATCGCCAGCCAGCCACCCCCGCGCAGGCTGGCCGAGCTCGAAATCGACATTCTGTGGCTGGGGACCTTTGACTTTTTCCTGTTCCCCATTCCCCTTGCCACCCTCTACCGCGGCGTCGTCGCCGCCCTGCCCGTTATCAGCCAGGGTCACCAGGTGCTGGTCTACTGCCAGGCGGGACGGCATCGCAGCGTGGCCATGGCCGCGGCCATTCTCATCGGCATGGGCCACTCCGCAGAGGAGGCCATGGACCTCATCGTCGAAAAACGTCCGGTGGCCCATCCCGGTGCCTGGCACATCCAGCGCCAAATCCGCCGCTTCGAGAAGTACTGGCGCAAGAGGCAGACGCTGGAGGAAGAACGTGTCGGCGAAACGAGTTGAGGTGGTTGTCAATCCCGCCGCGGGCCAACCGCAGCCGATCCTGCACACCCTTAACCAGGTTTTCGGCGAGGCGGGCATCCGCTGGGACGTGTCCATCACCCAGGAGCCGGGCGATGGCACACGGCTGGCGCGCGAAGCCCTGGAGCGAGGGGCCGACGTCGTGGCCGCCTGCGGGGGCGACGGGACGGTAATGGAGGTGGGCAACGCGCTGGTGGGCAGCCGGGTGCCCCTGGCCATCCTGCCGGGCGGCACGGGCGACGTCCTGGCCGTGGAGCTGGGGATCCCTCCCGTGCTGGCCGACGCGGCCCGCCTGGCCTGCAGCTCCGACGCCGTGGAGCGCCACATCGACGCCGGGCAGGTGGGTGATCACTATTTCTTGCTGCGGCTGGTGCTGGGCTTTACCGCCCGCCAGATCGGCCTGACGACCCGGGAACTGCGCGACCGCTTTGGCAAGCTGGCCTACCTCATCGCCGGCCTTCAGGCGCTGGGCGAAACGGCGCCCGCCCGCTACCGCCTGTCGCTCGACGGGCAGGAGGAAGAGTACGAGGCCGTGACCGGCGTCGTGGCCAACGCCGGGCGCCTGGGCATCTATGACCTGACCATATCGCCCCACACCGCCATCGACGACGGCCTGTTGGATGTCCTGGCCGTGCGCAGCATGGACCTGGCGTCGTTGTCTTCGGTGGTGGCCAGCATCGTGGCCGCCACCCCCGACCAGGCGAACCTGGGATACTGGCAGGGCCGGGAGATCCGCATCGAGAGCGATCCGCCCCAACCCGTGGTCATCGACGGAGAGGACTGCGGCGAGACCCCTATCGAGATCACGGTCGTGCCCGGGGCGCTGATCGTTCTCGTACCCCCCGTGGAAGAGACCGCCGGCCAGGAAGCCGAGCCGCTGGTGCCGGAGGGGTAAGCGGCAAACGAACGAAAAACGCACCTGCCAGGCCGGCAGGTGCGTCCTCTTGGTTTCGGTTCCTGGCCCTCAGCCCATGGCCCGCGGCCACCAGGGCGGGGCGCCGAGATCGTCCCGCCACGCCAGCAGCTCCTGGCGGAGCAGCAGGGCGCCGCTGTCCTCCGGTTTCTTTTCCTTGGGCTTGTGGATGACAAAGAAGCGGACGGGCTCGCTCTTGGTCTCGTTGCCCGCGGCGTCAAAGGCCACGACGTGCACCAGGTGCGACTCGGTGTACTTGCCGCTGCTGGCAATGATCATGAACCCGCTCTCCCAGGTCTGGGTGACCGTCTTGCCGTCGGGGCTGATCTCCACCCAGGTGACCATGACCTGCGTCTGGGTTACCGTGCCGTCGGGATTCGTGACCGTCCGCGTTTCCATGACCGGCTGCATGTTGCGATCGGGCGGCCGCAGGTCC
>JAAYZQ010000157.1 GCA_012514775.1 Anaerolineaceae bacterium | reverse complement strand
CCTCCAGCATGCCCATCGAGCGCCTGTACACACCGCTCGACGTGGAAGGCATGGACTATGAGCGGGACCTGGGCTTTCCGGGCGAGTATCCCTACACCCGGGGCGTGCACGCCACCATGCACCGCGGGCGGCTGTGGACGATGCGCATGTTCGCCGGCTTTGGCACCGCCGAAGAGACCAACGAGCGGTACAAGTACCTGCTGGAGCACGGCGAGACGGGCCTGTCGGTGGCCTTTGACATGCCCACGCTGTACGGCTACGACACCGACGACTCCCAGGCCCTGGGCGAGTTTGGCAAGTGCGGCGTGGCCATCTCCAGCCTGGCCGACATGGAAAAGCTGTTCGACGGCATTCCCGTCGACGAGATCACCACGTCCATGACCATCAACAGCCCCGCGGCGGTCATCTGGGCGATGTACATCGCCATGGCCGAAAAACGGGGGATCCCCATGGATGCCCTGGGCGGCACCATCCAGAACGACATCCTGAAAGAGTACATCGCCCAGAAAGAGTTCATCTTTCCGCCGGCGCCCTCCATGCGCCTGGTGGTCGATACCTTTGAGTTTGGCAGCCAACACCTGCCCCGCTGGAACACCATCAGCATCAGCGGCTATCACATCCGCGAGGCCGGCTCGACGGCGGTGCAGGAGCTGGCCTTTACCCTGGCCGACGGGCTGGAATACGTGCGCTGGGGTATCGAGCGCGGCCTGGACGTGGACGACTTTGCGCCGCGCCTGTCGTTCTTTTTTAACTCGCACAACGACTTTTTCGAGGAGATTGCCAAGTTCCGGGCCGCGCGGCGCATCTGGGCGCGGGAGATGCGCGAGACCTTTGGCGCAAAGGATCCACGGAGCTGGCTGCTGCGCTTTCACACCCAGACGGCGGGCTGCAGCCTGACGGCCCAGCAGCCGGAGAACAATATCGTGCGCACCACCTGGCAGGCGCTGGCCGCGATTCTGGGCGGCACCCAGAGCCTGCACACCAACAGCATGGACGAGGCCCTGGCCTTGCCCAGCGCCTACGCCGTCAAGATCGCCCTGCGCACCCAGCAGCTCATCGCCCACGAGAGCGGGGTGACCAACACCGTCGATCCCCTGGCCGGCTCCTATTTCGTGGAAGCGCTTACGAACCGCATGGAGCAGGAGGCCTACGAGTACTTTCGCAAGGCCGAGGCCCTGGGCGGCGTCATCCCGGCCCTGGAGAAGGGCTTTTTCCAGCGCGAGATCGCCGAAGCCTCCTACCGCTACCAGGTCGAGATCGACGGGCGGCAGCGGACCGTCGTCGGCGTGAACGACTACGTGGAGGACGAGCCGGTCCGCATCCCCCTGCTAGAGATGGATCCCCAGGGCTACGAGCGGCAGGTGGCGCGGCTGGAACGGGTGCGCCGCGAGCGCGACAACGAGCGAGTGGGCACGGCCCTGGAGGCGCTGCGCCAGTCGGCCGAGGGCGACGATAACCTGATGCCCTGCATCCTGGACTGCGTGCGTGCCTATGCCACCCTGGGCGAGATCATGGGCGTGCTGCGCCAGGTCTTTGGCGAATATCGCGAACCGACGATCATTTAGGGCCCGCCGTTGGGACTAGAGGAGAGGCAATGACAGTGAGTGTTCAAGATTGGGCAAGGCGGCACCCGCGCCTGCTGATGTGGGCGGTGCTGGCCGCCGGCATGGTGATCATCCTGATTCTGTCCGCACGGGACGTGGGGCTCTTGCCCGGCCAGTGGGCGGCGCTCATCGTCGCCACCATCCTGTTGGCCGGCCTGTGCGTGTGGATCATCGGCTGGGAGGATGGCGCCGAGGAGCAAGACGAGTAAACCCCGCAGACAGCAGGCAGGCTGACAGCCCGTCCATATCGTCCGGTCGTCCAGGGCGGGCTGTCAACCTGCCACCGGGCCCCTACTCCTCCGGGGCCCACAAGCCCCCGGTGGCCTCCAGCCAGCCGGCGATCCGGTCCGTGGCCCCCGCGATGTCATTGTCCGATACGTCCAGCTCCAGGGTGGGCAGGATCGACTGGCCCACCAGGCGCCGCAGCAGGTCCTGCTCGGCGACGAAACGCGCCAGGTCGTCGTATTGCGCCGGGTTGCCCGAAACCTTGAGCCGGTCGGCCCGGGCCGCGGCAAACGACTCGGGCGTGCGCGTGCAAAAAACGAGGCGAAAGCCCAGGGGCAGCAGCCGCTCCTCGAGCCAGCGAAAGTCATAGTCCTTGCCCCGCTCCTGGAGCTGGAACATGCGCGTCGAGACGTGGAACCGATCGACGATCCAGGAGTAATAGCGCAGCAACTCAAAGAGGCGCACCCAGGTGCGGTAGGTCTCCATGGCCCGTTCCTCTTCCTCGGGCGCGAAATTGATCAGCCCGCGCCCCCACGGAAAGTTCGTGAAGCCACACCACTCGGCAGAGACGATGGGCGAGTGGTAGCGGTACTTGCGCGGGCCGACGACCAGTGGGTGCTCGTTGAGGGCAAAGGCAATCTCGGTCTTGTAGGTCAGGCGCGTACCCTCGAGGATGACCTTGGGGACAAGCTTGGGCATGGCGGACCCTCAGGCCAGCGCGACGAGCTCTTGCACTGCCTTCACCATGCGAGGCAGGACCTGGACGACGTCGCCGTCGATGACCAGGTCGGCATGGTCGTCAAAGGCCGTGGGCTGCCGGTTGACAATGATCGCCCTGGCGCCCGATTCCACTGCCAGGAAGGGAATGTCGGCCGCGGGGGTGACCTCCAGGGACGAGCCGGCAACCAGCATCAGGTCGCAGCGGCGCGCCTCGGCCATGGCCTCGTTCAGGATCCGCACCGGCAACTGCTCGCCAAAGAGGATAACGTTGGGCTTGAGGACGCCACCGCACTCGCAATGGGGCACCCGCCCCTCGCGGACGAGGCTGTGAAAGACGGGATCGATGGGCTGCACCTTGTAACAGCGAATGCACGTGGCCTCGCGCATGTGGCCGTGCAGCTCCAGCACGCGCCGCGAGCCCGCCCGCTGGTGCAGGTTGTCGATGTTCTGGGTAATGACCGTGCGCATGAAGCCCATGGCTTCCAGCTCGGCCAGGGCCTGGTGGGCCAGGTTGGGGCGGGCGGCGAGCATTGTGTCGGCCAGGGGGCGGATCCAGTCGTAAAAAGTCTTTGGGTTCAGGCGAAAGGCCCATACGGAGGCGACCAGCATGGGGTTGTACTTTTCCCAGAGGCCCGATTCCGGGCTGCGAAAGTCCGGAATGCCGGAGGCGGTGCTGTGTCCGGCGCCGGTAAAGGCAACCACGTGCTTTGAGCTGCGAATCAGCTCGGCGGCGCGCCCGATCTTTTGTTCCATCCGGTATTCCATCTCCCGCCTTCCTGGCGAGTACTTTAGCACAAAACCAGGCCTTTGGCAAGCTTGACAGAGGGGGCCTTTTGGGGTAAGATGCGAGCCGTCTCTTGTGAGGAGGAACACGGCCCTGTGCGCGCATTTCTGATCTATGGGTCCTATCGCCTGCTCGGTGGATTGTTTGGCCCGCTGCCACCGCGTCTGGGCTATCCGCTGGCCCGCCGGGCGGGCACCCTCCTCTACCACGTTTCTCCACGCTTGAGGCGAGCCCTGGCCGACAATATGCGACACGTTCTCGGGCCCGGCGCGAGCGAGAAGCAGGTGCGGGCCGCGACGCGCACGTTATGCGGCAATATTGCCAAGGGGCACTACGAGCTGTTTCGTGTGAGCCGGCTGACGCCCGAAGAGATCCGGCACATGGTGCGCATCGAGGGCATCGAGCATTTTCACGCCGCAAAGCAGCCGGGCAAGGGCGTCATCGTCGTCTCGGCCCACCTGGGCAACGTCGACATTGTCATCCAGGCACCGTTGGCCTATGGCATTTCCATCATGGGGCCCACCATGCACGTGCAGCCCGAGCGGCTGTTCCACTACATCCTGAAGCTGCGCCAGAGCCATGGTCTGCGCTTGATCCCCATCGACGGCCCGCTGCTGCCGGTGGTCCGTGCCCTGAAGAAGGGTGAGCTGGTCGGGCTGCCCATGGACCGCGTCATAGCCGAGAGCACGCGCGTCGTCGAGTTTTTTGGCGCGCCGACCCGCCTGCCCGATGGCCCGGTGCGCCTGGCCCTGCGCACGGGCGCGGTCCTGCTTCCCGCCTTTGCCCGGCGCCTGGCCGACGATCGGTTCCTGATCCAGGTCGAGCCGCCCCTGGAAATTGAGAAGACGGGCGACCAGGAGGCGGACATTGCCGCGGGGATGGAGCAGGTGGTGCGCATCATGGAGCGCTACATTGCCCGCAGCCCCGACCAATGGCTGATCGCAGCGCCTCTCTGGCCGGCGAGCGCAGATTGAACCACCCGCACGCCGTCGTAGGGCACCACGTCTGCAGAAGGATTGGAGACCATGTCTTTTATTGAGCAGAAGGCTCGTGAGGTGAGCCGGCCAACGCTGGAAAGTGTGGGGCGGGCCCTGGCCCGCTGGCACATCTCGCCCGACGCCGTCACCTACCTGGGCCTCGTGTTGACGGGCGGCGTGGCTCTCCTGCTGGCCCTGGGCTACATCCGCTGGGCGGGCCTGGCCTACATATTTGCCGCCGTGTGCGATGCCCTGGATGGCACCCTGGCGCGCGTCAGTGGCAGGGGAAGCCGCTTCGGCGCCTTTCTCGACTCGACCATCGACCGCTTCGAGGAGTCCATCGTCTTCCTGGGGCTGATCATCTACTATGCTCGCGTGGGCGGCCCCGTCGAGATCCCCTTGTTGCTGATCGCCACCTTTGCCTCGCTCATGGTCAGCTATACCAAGGCGCGGGCCGAGGGGCTGGGCGTGCCCTGCAACGTCGGCATCCTGTCCAGGCCGCCGCGGGTGGCGATCCTCATCGTGGTCCTCATCCTGGACCAGGTACTCATCGGCCTCATCATCCTGGGGAGCCTGAGCCTGTTCACGTCCTTCCAGCGGATGTACCACGTCTGGCGCGCCACCGGCGGGCAGGCAGCGGGCTGGGCGCTGCCGCCGCAGCCCTACGTAGCGCCGGGGCTGGCCGTGGCCGAGGCGCCCGCCGAGGCCGAAGTAGACAGAACCAGTGCGTCCGTCCGAGATCTGTGACCGAACCCGTTCCTTCGCAACGCACCAACCTGTGCTGCAACCGGCTTCCTGGGCTCCGTCGACAGCTTTCGACGATCAATGTGGACGACCTCGGTCTGGTCAGCTTGCCCGCGACGGCAGATCCCTCGACTCGATGACAGGAACGTGGCTGGTGAGCCTTGGCGAATGGTGGCGTGCTACGCAGGCAGAACCACTTTAACGCCGCGTGAGTGCTGTCGAGCGCCTGCGTGGCTGCCCTCATTGCCACGAGCGCGGTGGTGCTCTGGCAAGGTTGGCCAAGACGACTTGCGCCGGGTCACAAGTCAGGATAGTCGTAAGCATGTAACGCTTTTCCCCGCCACGCGTAGTTATCCATAGGAACCCAGATCGTTTGAAGCAGGAGGGAACGCAATTGGTGGTTGCCCTGCCGGGCGAGCAGGCCATGGTGCAGCGGGCGGTTGCCGAGCCGGCGGCCTTTGCTGCCCTCTACGACCATTACTTCCCGCGCGTCTACAACTATGTGCGCTACCGCATCGGCGATGCGACTGCCGCCGACGACGTCACGGCGGTCGTGTTCGAACGCGCACTGGCCAACCTGGCCCGCTACCATCCCGAGCGCGCGCCCTTTGCCGCCTGGCTCTTTTGCATTGCGCGGAACGCGGTGATTGACCACCTCCGTCGCCGGCGCGTGCGGCGTTTGCTGTCGCTCGACGCGCTGCGCGATGCGGCAGGCGCGGAGCCATCACCGCCCGAGGCCGTTGCGGGAGCGGAGAGACGCGCTGCCTTGCTGGCCGCCATCGCCCGGCTGAGCGAGCGAGAGCGGGACCTGATCGCGCTCCGGTTCGCGGCGGGGCTGACCAACAGGCGAATTGCCGAGCTGACGGGACTGAGCGCGAGCAACGTCGGCGTGATCCTGTATCGTGCAGTGACAAAGCTGCGCGAGGAAATCGGAGACGCGGGGTGGGGGCCATGAGCGAATCTGACCTGGCCGATCGCTTCACACGGGACGTGGACAACCTGTTGCTGGACGGGGGCGGGATGGACGTGGAGCCGGCTCCGCCCGGGTACCGCGCGGACCTCCAGGTGGCGCGGGCGCTGGCGGCTGCCGATTTCTCCCTCGAAAGCCGCGTTCGCCTACCGCTCCGGCGCCGGTTGCTGGCCCGGTTGGAAACCACGAGGACGGTGCGGCATCCTTTGCCGGCTCTGCGGCCCTGGCTTTCCTGGCGGGCTGCGACGGTGGTCATTGTCTTGACCGTGGCCGTGGTGCTGACCTTGACTCCGGCCGGGCAGGCGCTGGCGGCGCGGGCAGGGAACGTGATCCGCGAGATGCTGTGGCCGAACCTGTCCGTGCAGCAGGTCGCGCCGGGCAGCACACCCGAGGACGTGGAGGCGCGCAGGGCACGGTACGAGGGCGAGCTGGCGGCGGGGCGCGCGTGGGAGCTCGAGTTCGAGGGATATGCCTTTGGCGGCTGTTGTGTCGATGGGATGAGGGACGAGGTGGTGTCGCTGCCGGCGGCAGTGACCGAGGCGGGTTACCCGCTGCGACTCCCGGCGTACCTGCCCGGCGGCCTGAGGCTTGCCGAGGTGCGGCTCCTCGGGGTGGCGCCGTACGACGTATTCGTCTCGTACGAAGGGCCGGCCGGGCGCCTGGGCCTGTACCAGTCGTTCGTGGGGTACAGGTCGGAGCAGCGCATAGGCAAGGCTGTTGTCGTCGTCACCGCCCGCGAGAGCGCCTTGGTCAGCGAGGCTGTGGTCGACCAGGTGCGCGTGGGCGACCTGGTCGCCGCACGGATCGGCGATGAGGCGCTCGTCTGGGAACAGGACGGCGTGAGCATCACGCTCATCGGGCCGGGGATGGGCCTGGAGACGCTGGTGCGGATCGGGGAATCGCTGGCTGCCGCCCGTTAGTCTGCGTGATAAGCTATGTACTGCAACCCTCCGGGCTACGACAGGCGCAACCGGGAGAAGATTATGTCACACACGTTGCTTCAAGCTGCCGCTCGGCTCGGCAAGCACACAATCTGGCTTCTGCTCGCCCTGTCGCTGTGCACTTGTGCCCCGGGCCCAGCCGCCAATCATCCATCCGTCCCGAGCGGCAATCCCGTGGTCGTCACCTTTGCCTGCCTGGACCACGAGCGCGCCGGGTACCAGGAGCTGGCGGACGACTTTCAGGACGCCAATCCTGACGTCCGCGTGCAGCTCATCTCGGCCAACGAGGCATCGGGCATGCAGCAGCAGGGCGGCACGCTCACCTCGGACGGCAGCGAGGTGCAGCGCCTGGCGGCCGCTGCCGACACCTTTGCCTGGTACGCCAGCCTGAGGGCCGCCGATTGGGGCTACCTGCTCGACCTCGAACCATTCATCCACGATCCCTCTTTTCCGTCCGATGACTTTTTCCCCGGCACGCTGGCGCACTTTCAGTGGCACGGCGGCACGTTCGGCCTGCCGGCGCGCCTGCTGCCCTACCTGGTCTTTTACGACCGCGCCATGTTCGACGCCGCCGGGATTCCCTACCCCGAGCCCGGCTGGACCTGGGACGAGCTGATTGCCGCCGCGTCGCAACTGACGCAGGTCGAGGACGGCGTTGTGACTCGCTACGGATTCGTGGACGGCACGCCGGCCGGCACGCTGCTCGCACTGCCGCAGCAGTACGGCGTCGCCCTGTGGGATGAGGACGCGGACCCGCCGCGGCCCTCCTTCGACACGCCGCAGGTCGCCGAGGTGGTGCAGCGCTACGCGGACCTGGCACGTGTCTATGGCGTCATGCCCGAGCCCGAGATCGGCTCGAATCTCCTGACGTCACAGCTCATCGACGGCGGCAGGGCGGCCATGTGGACCGACATGTCGTTCGAGCACGACAGGCACGCGGCGCGAACCAGGGTCGGCGTGGCCCCCTTTCCCGAGGCCGTCGCCGCGGCCAACCCACGGTCTTTGTATGGCTTTTTCATCAGCGCCGGCACGACCCACCCTGATGCCGCGTGGCGCTGGCTGAGCTACCTGAGCGCCAACTATCAGCCACCGTCCCCCTCCGGCACGCTGCCCGGCCGGCGCTCCATCGGCGAAGAGCTGTCGTGGTGGCGGCGGCTCGACAAAGAGACGCGCGCCGTCTACGAATACGCGCTTGCCCACCCGGCCGTGAGCGGCCCGATCGATACGATGTTGTGAGGTGCGGCAGCGCGCGTGTTTCGAGACGGTATGGCGCCGGAAGAGGCGCTGGCAAACGCGCAGGCACAGGCCCTCGATGCCCAGGCAGAGATGGTACAGGCAGCGCCCACGGCACCCCGGCCCGTCGCCACTGCGTTGCCAACGCCGGCACCCGGCGAAACCATCATCCGCTTTGCACCTGCGCCCGGCGATGAACGCCTTTACCGCGCGCTCGCCACCGCGTTCCAGGCAGAGCACCAGGGCATCGTAATCGAAATCGTTCCCTACTCCAGCGACCTGCTCGCCCTCACCGCCGCGGCCGACTGCTTTGCCGGGCCGGCACTGCTGGCCCACCCCTCGTCGGGGATGCAGTCCGAGATCCTCAATCTCGATCCCTTGCTGAGCGCTGATTCCAGCCTGGACCTCGCCGATTTCTATCCGCAATTCCTGTCGCCAGTGAAGCAGGGGGGCGCCCTGTGGGCACTGCCGTACGAGGCGGACGCGCTGATGGTCTACCTTAACCGGGAGCTATTTGCCGCGGCCGGCCTACCCCTGCCCGCGCCCGGCTGGACGATGGACGATTTTCTGTCCACGGCCCTGGCCCTGACCGGCCATGGGCGATATGGCTTTGCCACGCGCGAGGGGGCCTACGGCGACCTGCTCTTTGTCCTGGAGCGCCTGGGAGCCCGCCTGGTGGACGACAGTCACGATGCGCCACGACCCGCTTTCGACGATCCCAGCGTGTCGGCCGCCCTGGAGCAGTACGCCGGCCTTGCCCGCCAGGCGGCGCTGACCCCGGCTACCCCTTCCACCCGGAGCGGCTGGCCCGACGCCTCGGTCATGGGCGACCACCCGGCCGGGGTGGCGAATGGCGACGTCGCCATGTGGGTCGACTATATGAGCTACCACGAGGCCGGCCCACCGCTGCCCTTCGAGACAGCCTTCGCCCCGCTGCCGCTGGGGGAGCGCGCCAGCACCGAGTTTGACGTCCGGGCGTTCTACATCTCGGCCGGCGGTGCAGCGCCCCAGGCGTGCTGGGAGTGGATCACCTACCTGAGCGCTCAGCCACAGGTGGTGACGGCGCTGCCTGCTCGGCAGAGCGTGGCCGCATCGCCGGAATGGCAGGCGCAGGTGGGAGAGGATGCGCTGCCGGCCTACGGTGCCACCCTCGACTATGGCGATACGCCCATCTTTCGTCTACGATGGGAGATCCCGTGGCTCGCCTACACCTATCCCTGGCTCGACGCCGCATTGGAGGCCGTCGTCGCCGGCCAGGAGGCACAGGCTGCCCTCGCCGTCGCGCAAACCCGGGCCGAGAGGCTCATGGCGTGCGCCGAGTCAGAAAGCGCCTCCGCTGACAGGGAGCGTTTGAGCGAATGCGCTCGACAGGTCGATCCCGATTATCCGTGAGGAATGGATCGCGGGCGGAATCGCGCTGCTACGGATACATCCGCCCCAGCAGCCTCGGGAACGGGATAGTCTCGCGGATGTGCTGCAGGCCGCAGATCCACATCACCGCTCGCTCGATGCCCAGGCCAAAGCCGCTGTGGGGCACGGAGCCAAAGCGCCGCAGGTCCAGGTACCACTCGTACGCCTCGCGGGGCAGGTCGTGGCGCTCGATCTGGCGCTCCAGGTAGGCCAGGTCGCTGGAGCGCTCGCCCCCGCCAATGATCTCGCCATAGCCCTCGGGGGCCAGCAGGTCGGCCGAGCGGCACACCTCCGGGCGCTCCGGGTCCTGGGCCATGTAAAAGGCCTTGGCCTGGGTGGGATAGTGGTGCACGAACACCGGCCGGTCGAACTGGGCGGCGACGTAGGTCTCGTGCGGCGCGCCAAAGTCTTCGCCCCATTCCAGGGCGGGCACGAGCTCGTCGGTGGGCGGGACGCGCTCGCCGGCCTCGGCCGCCTTGTTGAGCATGGCCACCGCTTCGTCGTAATGGATGCGGGGGAAGGGCGGCGCGATCCCCTCCAGGCGGCTCACGTCGCGGCCCAGCAGGTCAAGCTCGGGCCGGCGGTCGCGCAGCACCGTCTGCACGATATAGCTCACAAACTGCTCCTGGACCTCCATGTTGCCCCACAGGTCGACGTAGGCCATCTCGGGCTCGACCATCCAGAACTCCTGGATGTGCCGCCGCGTCTTGGACTTTTCGGCACGGAACGTGGGCCCGAAGCAATAGACCCGGCCAAAAGCCATGATGGTCGCCTCGTTGTAGAGCTGGCCGCTCTGGCTCAGGTAGGCCGGCGTGCCGTGGTAATCGGTCTCGAACAGCGTCGTTGTGCCCTCGCATGCCGCCGGGGTCAGGATGGGCGTGTCCATGAGGATAAAGCCGTTGTCGTCCAGCCAATCGCGCACGGCCTTGATGATGGTCGCCCGCACCCGCAGCGTGGCCCACTGGCGCGAGGAGCGCAGCCAGAGGTGCCGGTTCTGCATCAGGAAGTCGACGCCGTGCTCCTTGGGCGCGATGGGATACTCCTCGGTCACGAGCTGCACGACCTGCAAATCGGCGATGCCCAACTCGAAGCCGCCGGGAACGCCCGGCGCCCGGTCGTCGGCACGCACCGTGCCCGTTACAATGAGCGATGACTCCTGGCTCACGTCGCGCGCAGCCTCAAAGACTTCCAGCGGCACCTCCTTGCGAAAGACGACGCATTGAAGGATGCCGGTTCCGTCGCGCACCTGCAGGAACTGGAGCTTGCCCTTGCCGGTCTTGGCATAGAGCCAGCCCTTGATGGTCACCTCCTGGCCGACGTGCTCTCCAATGCGCTCGATGGCCACTCGATCTGCCATGATTTCTGTCTCCTCTCGTTCCTGTTTCAGCGACTCCACGAGACCACGCGCTCGCTGGCCCAATCGTAGGTCAGTCCCAGGCCGTCCAGCTCCTGGCCAAATAGCGCGGCCGGTTCAGAGCCATCCTTGCCCATGACAAAGATGCGCCACGGTCCCTGCCGGTCCGACACGAAGGCGATCCGCTCTCCGTCGGGCGACCAGGCCGGAGCCACGCTGTTGGTTGGCCGGCCCTCACCGGTGTCGCCCTGGGTCACTTGCCGCCGTCCCGATCCGTCGGCGTTCATGACAAATATCTCCCAATGGTCGTGGGCGCGCCCCATGAAGACGATCTGCTGCCCGTCGGGCGAGAAGGCCGGCGAGTTGTCCCAGGCGCCGCTGCCCGGGAAGCGCCCCTTCTCCATGTCGTCCAGGTCGATCCAGGCCAGGCCGCTGTCGCCGGCGTAGACGATGCGCTGCCCATCGCGGCTCCAGGCCGGCGAATGCACCGCCCGGTCGTCGAGGGGCAGGTTCAGAAATTCCCCGGTCTCCAGGTTCGCCAGCCAGATGTTGCCAAAGGAAAAGGGCGGGATGGTAAAGCAGAAACCCATGAAGCAGATCTCCATGGGCTCGCTGGAGCCATAGTTGATGGTAAAGGCCAGGCGCTGGCCGTCGGGCGACCAGGCCACCTCCTTGAAGCGATTGCCGTCCACCACCCGTTCTTCGCCACTGCCGTCGGGCTGCACGACGTACACGCCCCAGGGCTGGCGCCACCGGGTAAAGGCAATGCGACTCCCATCGGGCGACCAGGCGGGGTCCAGGCCGTCGGTGAGGCGCTGCAGGCCGCTGCCGTCGGCATTGATCGTATAGATGTCGCCCCCGCTGCTGACCTGGAACACGAGCCGGCCGTCAAGGCCCGCGGGCCGCCTCGGCGCCGGGGCTGCCGGCTGGGCCGGGGCCGCGGCGGGCGCCGCCGTGGCAGTGGTAGTGGCCGGCTCCTCCGGCGGCTGACCTTGCCCGTCGCCGTTGCCCAGGGCAATGCCGTCCACCAGCCACAGCCCGGCGTCATAGATCAGCAACACGGTCAGGGGCCGGCCCTCGTCGGTGCCCTGCCCCGCCGGGAATAGCGCCGCCTGCGCCTCGTAGCTCGTGGGGCTGGTCTGCCGCAGCTCCACCAGGCGCGCCTCTGCCAGATCTTCACCGGCGAGCTGCGCCACCAGTTGCCCCGCCTCGCCCTGCCGGGCGCCGGCCGTCAGGTAGAGGCGCGAGGCGGCCCCGCCCTCGCCGGCAACCAGCCGGTCCAGGAAATCGAGCGCCGTTCGCCGGGCAAGCATCTCGCTGACCCGCGAGCCGCCGGGCGGCACGTTGCCCGGGGCCTGCCCGTCGGCCTGGCCGTCGGACGGTGTGGGCGTGGGTTCGGGCGCGCGGGTGGCCGTGGCGGGGGGCGGCTCCCTCGTGGGCAGCGGCTGCGCCGTCGCCGTCGCCTCCAGGGGAATGGCGGTGGGCGTCGGCGGCAACTGAACAGGGCCGCAAGCGGCCAGGGCCAGCAGCAGCGCCAGCAAGGGGACGATACGAACCAGGACTTTACTCGTAGCGAAGCGCATCGATCGGATTCAACCTCGCGGCCCGAAAGGCCGGATAAATGCCAAACAGCAGCCCCACGGCGGCAGAGACGCCCGTGGACAACAGGACGACGTCGGGCGTGATGACCGTCGTCAGGTTCTCGGCCAGGCTGCCCACAAAGCGCGAGCCCACAAGCCCCAGGCCCACGCCCACGAGCCCACCCACCAGCGACAGGGTGACGGCCTCCACCAGGAATTGGAGAAGGATGTCGCGCCGCTTGGCCCCCACGGCCTTGCGGATGCCGATCTCGCGGGTACGCTCGGTCACCGAGACGAGCATGATGTTCATGATGCCGATGCCGCCTACGAGCAACGAGATGGCGGCGATGGCCCCCAGGAAGATGGTCAGGACGCCGGTGATATCGCCAAAAATCGACACCAGGTCCGTCTGATTGATGATCGTGAAGTCGTCCTCGTCGCGGAAGGTGATGTCGTGCCGCTGCCGCAACACGTTGGTGATGTCCTGGGCCGTCTGGTCCATGAGCGACTCGCCGGCCACCTGGATGTAAAGGGCCGAGAGCAGCGCGTCGCCGCTGCGGCTGCGAAACCAGGGATAGAGGCGTGTCTGGGCGGTGGTCAGGGGGACATAAATGACATTGTCCTCGGTGCCAAAGGCAGCGCCGCCCTGCTCCTCCAGTACGCCCACCACCCGAAAGGCGATGCGGTTGATCTTGATGGTCTGGCCGATGGGATACGTGCCCTCTTCAAAAAGGTTCTCGGAGGCCCCACTCCCCAGGACCGCAACACGCGAGCGGGCGTTGATGTCACCGTCGGTGATAAAGTCGCCCAGGGAGACGGTCTTGTTGCGCACCGGGGCATAATCGGGCGTCACCCCCGCCACCTCTGTGCGAATGTCGCGCCTGCCTGCCACGACGTCGGCCCGCGACGACAGCTCGGGCGCCACGCTCAGGGCATCGGGCACCAGAAATGGATCGGCGATGGCCTGGTAGTCACCCATGGACAGCTCGGGCTGCTGGCTGCTGGTGCTGCCCTGGAGCGAGCCCGGAAAGACGTAGAGCAGGTTCGTGCCGATGCTCTCGAAGGACTCTTGCACCAGCAGCTCCACGCCCTTGCCCACCGACATGAGGGTGATGACCGCCGCCACGCCGATGATGATGCCCAGCATCGTCAGGATGGCGCGCAGCTTGTTGGACAGCAGCGCACCCAGGGCGATGCGGATGCTTTCCGTTATTGTCACCTGTTTCCTCGCAACTCGTCGCTGTCGATGCGCCCGTCGTGGATGCGGATGACGCGCCGCGTTTCGGCTGCGATGTCCGGATCGTGGGTCACAAAGACGATGGTGATCCCCCGCTCGGCGTTCAGATCGTGAAAGATGCGCATGATCTCTTCGCCGGAGTGGCTATCCAGGTTGCCCGTGGGCTCGTCGGCCAGGATGATGGACGGCTCGGTCACCAGGGCGCGGGCAATGGCCACGCGCTGCTGCTGGCCGCCCGACAGCTCGTTCGGCCTGTGATGGAGCCTGTCGCCCAGGCCGACGGCTTCCAGGGCCGCTTTGGCGCGCTCGCGGCGCTCCCGCGTGCCGACGCCGGCATAGATCAGCGGCAGAGTGACGTTCTGAAAGGCCGTCGTGCGCGCCAGCAGGTTGAACGTCTGGAAGACAAAGCCGATCTTGCGATTGCGGATATCGGCGAGCTCGTTGTCGGTGAGCCGGCCGACCTCGGTGCCGTCGAGCCAGTAGTGCCCGCCGGTAGGCTGGTCCAGGCAGCCGATGACGTTCATCAGCGTCGACTTGCCCGAGCCGGACGGCCCCATGATGGCCACGAATTCGCCTTCGTCGATGGACATGGAGACGCCGCGCAGGGCGTGCACCTCGACGTCGCCCATGAGATAGACCTTGCTGATGTCCTCGATGCGGATGAGCTGGCCGTCCATGCTAGTGTGGGTTCATCCCCTGCATCTGCTGGCGCAGTTGCGTGCCGGTCGACTCTTGCACGAGGGCCACGACGTCGCCCTCCTGCAGCCCCGCCAGGACCTCGCTGTAGGTTTCGTCGCGCAGACCCGTCTGGATTTCGACCGGAGCAACCTGTCCGCCCACCACCTTGTCGACGTACACCCGCCCCGTGCCCCGGTCGATGCGGATGAAGCGGTTGGGCACGAGCAAAACCTCTTCACGGCGCTCGATGACCAGGTCCACGTTGGCCGTCATGCCCGCGCGCAGGGGAGCGGCCGTGGGCTCGAGGCGCACCGTAACCTGGTAGCTGACCACGACCGCTTCGGGAAGGGCCATGTCGGCAATCTGCGTCACCTCGCCCCTCAGGGTCTCGCCCGGCAACGCATCGAGGGTGATGGTCACGGGTTGGCCAACGGCCACGCGCCCGATGTCGATCTCGTCGACCACCACCTCCAGGTGGTATTCCGAGAGGTCGGTCAGGACAAAGGCCGGCTGGCCGCCCGCCAGCTCGCCCTGCTTGATGCCCACCACGGTGACGTTGCCGTCGTGGGGCGCCCCAAGCTCGGTTCCTTCTAGCTGGTGCCGCGCCTGTTCCAGGCCAATCTGGGCCTGCTGCACCTGGAGCTGCGCCAGAAGCAGGTCCTCCTCCCGCGGCCCTTCCTGCAGGCGGGCCAGGCTGGCTTCGGCCTGGACCACTGCCGAGCGGGCAGCGGCAATCTCGTCGTTCGTCGGCTCGCGCACCGCCATCTCAAAACTGGCCTGCGCCGATTCGTAGGCCACCGTGGCCTGTTCCAGTTGGAGCGCCTGGGGCAGCATGGCCACGTCGGGCCGGTCGGCGACCTGGTCGTAGGCCGATTGGGCCTGCCGCAGCGCCGCCTCTGCCTGCTCCAGGTTGGTGCGCGCGACCGTGATCTCGTCTTCGGACGGGCCGTCCAGCAGCCGGCGATAGTTTGCCCGGGCGCTCGAAAGCGCCGCCTCTGCCGCGGCAATGTCGTACTCGGCCGGCTCCCGTTGCAGGCTGAGAAGTTGCGCCTGGGCCGTGGCCACGGCCACCTCCGCCTGCGAAATGGCAAACTGCAGATCGGCCGTCTCCAGGCGCGCCAGGGGCGTGCCGGCCGCGACAAACTGTCCCTCTTCCACCAGGACCTCGGCCACCTGCCCGGGCGTCTGGAAACTCAGGGTCGTCTGCTGCCTGGGCAACACCGTCCCCGTGGCGTTGACGATGGCCAGGAGCGTCCCCTGCTCTACCCGGATCTCTTCTCTCGGTTGCTGTGGCTCTGTGGCCGGTTGGAAGTAGCTATCGTAGACCCACCATCCAGCGACACCCAGGATCGCAATGACAACCACGGCGGTGAAAAACTTGCCCATAAGACCGTCTCCTGCTAAACTGCACTCGCTGCACTCGCCGCGCTCGCCGCCCTCGCTATTCGCGCTGCTCACGAAACTGCTCTATCCCTATACGGAAAAAGCAGGCCCCGGTCTGCGACCGACGCCAGCTTTGCGGGCGGCTTTCAGCCCCAATCCCCACTTTCAGCAGGAAATCCTATCACAGCGGTCACCTTTTGTCAAATGCCCCGGATTATGAAACAGTGGCCTTTCATGCTATAATGGCCGCGCTGGAACCGGAAGGACACGATTGGCGTCTATCAGGTGAACTGTCAGAGGGGAGAGCATTGTGTCTGTGCATTCAAACTGGCCGGAAGCACGAGGCCCCCGGATGCCTGGCGACGGCTCTGAGCCACCAGGCCGTTGGGGCAGCCGCACGGCCATCCTGCTTCTGGCACTGATCGCAGCCATCGTCCTGTGCCTGACCGGCGTTGTGGCTGCCAGCCTATTGCGTTCCGACGACGCGCCGCCTACCTTGCCCGCCGTCGTCGGAGAAGTGAGCGTCACCACGGCCGTCCCGCAGGTGCAGGGCACCGTGCCCGCCGGCACCCCGGGCCAGCCCGAGCTAGAGATCCAGCCTCGGTCTGGTTATGTGAACACGCTCATCACCGTCACCGGCATAGGCTGGTCGCCGGGCGAGCCCGTTTTCATCTTTTTGCGGACGCAGCAGAACGATCCCTCGGGGAACTATGCCTACGCCGCCGCCGTGGCCGACGATCGGGGCAGCTTTCGCACGGCCCTGACGTTCCCCAACGAGGCGCGTTGGAGCGGCCAGCCGGTGGCGTCGGTGGTGGCCCGGGGCAGCCGCTCGGGCCTGGAAGCCTCGGCTCCCTTTGACATGGTGGTGCCCACGGCAACCAGCACCGTGCCGCTGCCCACGCAGCCGCCCACCCGAACCCCCACCGCCACGCGCCCCGTCACCGATACGCCAACACCAACGCCCACCCCAACCGCTACCGAGACGCCCACCTCCACGCCGGAGCCGGTCATTACCGACTGGCTGGGCGAGTACTATGCCGGGCGAGACCTGGCAGGCGCGCCCATCGTGAGGCGCAATGACACGTCCATCGACTTTAACTGGGGACTGGGCTCGCCGGGAGCCGGCGTTCCCATCGACGAGTTCTCGGCCAGGTGGACCCGCCAGCTCAACTTCCGGGAGGCGTATTACCGCTTTACCGTCTGGGCCGACGACGGCATCCGCCTGTGGCTCGACGGCGACCTGCTCATCGACCAATGGCAGGACGGCGTCGTCGAGGGCCTGGCGGTCGAGCGGCTGGTGCCGGGCGGCACGCACTCGCTGCGGGTAGAGTATTACGAGAACACGGGGGGCGCCATGGCCCGCTTCCTCCTGGAGCGCGTCGAGCCGCCGACGGCGACTCCCAGCCCGACCCTGCCCCCTCCCAGCACCGCCACACTCACGGCCACACCCACGGCCACTGCCACGCCGGAGCCGACGGAGGGGCCGCCCGTCCAGGTACTGCCCGGTAGCTGGCAGGGCGAATATTACGCGAACCCGGTGTTCGAGGGTGACCCGTTCCTGGTGCGCACCGATGCCGAGATCAATTTTGACTGGGGCGAGGGCGCGCCGGCCGAGGGCATGCCCGCCGATGGCTTTTCGGTGCGCTGGACCGCCAGCCACTGGCTGCCCGAGGGCCAATACCACTTTGTGCTGACGTACATTGGCACGGCGCGCCTCGTCATCGACGGGCAATTGATCGTCGGTCTGCGGCCGGTGCAACCGGGCACGCAGCAGCAGATCATCGACGTCTCGCTGAGCGAGGGCACTCATTCTTTCCAGGCAGACTATGTCGATCTGCAGGGGCCGGCGTCCGTCCAGCTCCGGGGCGAAGTGTCGACCTCCAGGGCGGCCGCCGAGTGAGAGACGCCGCCTTACGACCCTCCGCGCAGTGCGGCTTGTAGTTTGGCGCGGGACGGGAGGCGTGCTATAATGCGCAAATATGAGTGAGCGACAGCCAGCCCACGTGCGTCTGCATGCGATCGTTCACGGGCGCGTCCAGGGTGTCAGTTTCCGCTACTACGCCCTGAATCGCGCGCGCGAACTGGGGCTGGGCGGATACGTCCGGAACCGGCCCGATGGGAGCGTCGAGGTGGTCGCCGAGGGGACCCGTTCTGACCTCGACCAGATGCTCGCGTTCCTGCGCTCCGGGCCCCGGCCTGCCTTTGTCGCCGAGATCGAGACAAACTGGACGGCCGCCACAGGCGGCTTTGACCGTTTCGAGGTGCGCTTCTAGATGCGAAACAGTCCCGAGCGCCTCGCCTGGACAGTACTGTCCATTTCCTTCATAGCCTTTTGCGTTCTGATTACCACGGGCCCCCTGGGCGTTCGCAACTATTTGCTGAAGGCGACCGAGGCTCAGGAAACCCAGGTGCAGCGCATCGCGGGAACCGTCCTGGTGCGGAGGCTGAACGGCGGGCAGCTCGGCGGCGTCCTGGAATCGGGCGTGGTCCTGCCTGGCGATCAGGTCATCATCGACTCGGCCACGCGGGCGGTCCTGGACCTCTTTGACCGCAGCCACGTCACCCTCTACAGCAACACGACCCTCCAGCTACTGGAAGTCGAGTCGCCCCGTTTTGCCCTCAGCGACCTGCCCAACCGCATCCGCCTGAACCTGACGGGCGGGCTGGCCCGCGTGGGCGTGGCGCTCCCCCGGGAGCGCGACACCCTGTTCGAAGTCGTGACGCCCCACACCACCGTCACCCTCGCCGAGGGCAGCTATCGCATCGAGGTGAACAACGACAGGACCCAGGTCACCGTCCTGCGCGGCGAAGCGCACCTGCCACACGAAGAAGCGAACGTGACCCTGGTGCAGGGCATGCGCACCAGCGTCGGGCTCGACGGGGTTCCATCCGAGGCGCTGGCCATGGCCCAGAACCTCGTCGTCAACGGCGACTTCCAGCAGCCCCTGGCCACCGGCTGGGTGACGGGCACCATCGTCCTTGCCTCCGGCGTCAACCCCCCCAGGGTCGAGATCGTGGAAGATGGCGGGCGCAACGCGGTGCAGCTCGTGCGGCGCGAGCCCGACGATGGCAATCACACCCAGGTCTCTATCCAGCAGGCGCTGGACCGGGACGTGCGAGACTTTGATTTCCTTCAGATCAGCCTCGACGTGATGGTCAATTACCAGAGCCTGTCTGGCGGGGGGCAGCAGAGCTCCGAGTTTCCCGTCATCGTCTGGCTAGACTACAAGGACCAGTGGGGCAACGATAAATTCTGGACCCACGGCTTTTACTATCAAAACGAGCGCAACTTTTTTATCAACACCGATACGTGGGGCCGGCCGTTGGGAGAGCAGGTCCCACAGGCGGTCTGGTTTCCGTACGAGTCGGGCAACCTCATGGAACTCCTGGGCGACAGCAAGCCCGTTCGAGTGACAAGCATCAAGGTCTATGCTTCGGGCTGGAACTATGACAGCCTGGTCTCCGAGGTGCAGTTGGTCGTAGAGTAGTAGCACGCACAACCTCTGACCGTGATCCATATCAGCAGCCGCATGCTGGAGCGGCAACTGCGGCCCGAGGACCCCAGGTCTTGAGCCTGAACCAGGCGGCTCAGGGGTAGATGATGCGAACCTGGGGCCGGCCGGTGCCGTCGTCCAGCAGTTGGGGGCGAATGGCGTCGGCGATCCAGAAGGGCCACAGCTCGGCCCGCGACAGCCCCTCGCGGCCGGCGTGCACGCGCAACAGGTCGCCGCGCATGGCGGCCGGGCGCGGGATGTCGAAAATGGCGTCGCCCAGGCTGTAGACGATGAGCCCCCCGCCGTAGCGCTCCACCGTCTGGGTGACGTGGGGGTGATGGCCCACCACCAGGTCGGCGCCGGCGTCAATGGCCGCCCGGGCGACGGACACCTGGTCGGCCGAGGGCTCGGAAGCGTACTCGGTTCCGGCATGGAGCAGCACCACGACCAGGTCGGCTTCCCCACGGACCGCCCGCACGCCGGCCTGCACGTCGCCCGCCACAGCCCAGGCCAGCCGGTCCGTGGCCGGCACGTCGGGAGAGCCGTCCCAACGGGCCGCCGCGTAGGCCAGGATGGCCACCCGCACGCCGTTGATCGTCTGGATGGCCGGCCGGTGCGCCTCGTCGTGGGAGGCCCCGGCGCCCACGACCGGAAGGGCAAGGTCTCCGAGCGCCGACAACGTCTGGTCCAGCCCCTCGTTCCCGTAATCCAGGGCGTGGTTGTTCGCCAGGCTCACGACGTTCAGGCCGCCCGCGGCCAGCATCTCGCCCATGAGGGGATGGGCGCGGATGACGTAGGGCTTACTCAGGGCCGGGCCCTGGCTGCTGAGGACCGATTCCAGGTTGGCCACGGCCAGCACGCCGTCCCCGGCCAGCAGTGGGGCGAGGCCCGCCCAGGGATGCTGCGGGCCATAGCGCAGCAACTGGAACTCCATGGAACGGCCGGGCGCCACGTCCCCCAGGAAGGCCAGGACGGCCTCACCGTCCCGCGCCTCGGTGCCCGCGGGCAGGCTCCAGGACGCGTCGGGGATGGTGGCGGGGGGTGGCAGCCAGGCCCCCCCGGTCTGGCCCGCCTCGCCCACGATGCGCCAGGCCACGACGTCGGCCAGGGCCAGGAGCGAGCCATCGGCCGCCGCCGCCAGCCGCCACACCGGCAGCCCGGCGTGCACCGCGCCCCGCATCCGTCCCGCGCCGTCGTAGGCCTCCACCCGCCCGTCGGCCAGCCCGGCTGCGATCTCACGGGTGCCGTCACCGTCCAGGTCGGCCGCGACGACGGCGTTGGCGGCCGCGGTCAGCGCCACGCGCCACAGGACGTCTCCCTGGAGCGAGAAAAGGGCCAGCGAGGGCTCGTCGCCCCCACTGCCGACCGCGATCTCGGGGCCAGGCGACGCGGCCACGTCGGCCAGGTCCCAGACGGGCGCGCCCTGGCCCACGGCCCGCTCCCAGAGCAGCTCTCCGGCAGGGCCCAGGGCCAGCAGCCGGCCATCCTGGAGGCCGGCCAGGAGGTAGGCGGCGTCTTTGTGGGCCGCGCCCTGCAAGGTGATGGCCGGCGCATCCTTGCCCGGCGCGGGCGGGAATTGCCAGGCGGGGCTGCCGTCGCCGGTGAAGGCCCACAGCCGGCCGCCAAGGGTGGCGGCCACGGCCAGCTCCCGGCCATCGGGCAGGGGCAACACGGTTATCGCCGTCAGCGGCCCGTCCAGGCCCACCTGCCACTCGATCCCTCCACCGGCATCAAAGCGCGTGAGGCGCTCGTCCCAGCCTCCGGCCAGCAGCCCGCCGGCGGCCGGGCAGAGGGCCGTGACCCGGGTGTTCAAATCATGCTGCCAGACCCGGTTTCCGGCGGCGTCCAGGACCGAGACCCGGCCGGCATCGTCGGCCACCGCCACCCGAGCGCCGGGCAGGGACGCCAGGGCATAGGCCGGGCCGGCCGTAGACGCCCGCCAGAGAAGCTGTCCTCTGCCGTCGAGGGCATAGACGGTGCGGCCCAGCGAGGCCACGCGGAACTCTTGCCGGCCGTCCACCGGCAGCGACTCGCCGGCGGTCAAGTGGGCGTTGCCGTCCAGCCGCCAGGCGAGGGAGAGGGCCAGGGGCTCGCCGGCCTCGGGCGCGGTGCGGGGCGGCAGCGTGGGAGCCGGCGACGGGCTCGGCGAGGGCGTGGGAGAGGGTGTCGGCGATGGGCTGGGCGACGGTGTCGGGCTAGGCGAGGGCGACGGGGTCAGGCTGGCCCGCGGCGAAGGCATGGGGGAGGGTTCCGCCGTGGACGTCGGGCGGCCGGCGACGGGCGTGCCTGTCTGCGCCGTGGACGCGGCAGGCGGCTGCGGGCCGGCGAAAGGCGAAGCGGGGCCGCAGCTAAGGAGCGTCCTGGCCAGTAGCGCCAGGATCAGGATTTGCAGTAGCCGAGTCCACCGGTGCCGCGCGACCATCCCGTTCCTTTTGGGCCTCCTCGAAGAAATTGCCAAAAATCCGGTCGGCCACGTCGTTGTACTCCCGGTAGCCCGTGGCCACCATCTCGTCCAGGTTGTAGCCGTATTTGTGCAGCGTCTTGGCGGCGCGAATGACACCTTCGGCGATGACCGGATCGTACTGCGGGTTGAACTGCACGCCCCACACGGGCAGGTCGCCCAGGCGAAAGGCCTGCACGGGGCATTTTTCGGTGGAGGCCAGGATAACGGCATTTTCGGGCAGGCGCTTGATCAGGTCGCCGTGCCACAGGAAGCCGTAAAAGGTCTCGCCCAGGCCGGCCAGCAGCGGATCGCCCAGGCCGGCTTCCGTGACAGTGATGGGCAGCCAGCCGATCTCCCAGCTCCCGTTGACGACCTCGCCGCCCAGCCAGTGGGCCAGGAGCTGGTTGCCCAGGCAGATGCCGAGGATGGGCACCCGCGCATCGAGGGCCTCCATGATGCGCTCCCGTTCGGCCTGAAAGATGGGCAGGTCGAATTCCTCGGGCCGGTACTCGCCCCCGGCAAAGATCACCGCGTCATAGTTCCGCAGGTCGGGGACGGTCTCGCCCAGGTCCACGCGCACCTGCATCGAGACGACGCCCAGGCGCTGGAGCACGTGGTCGACGATGAGCGCCCGGGAAGGGCCGTGGATCAATGCGACGGCGGTCAGTGGGCCACGCGCCGGCGTCGCCGTGGGCGTGGCGGTGGGGGCCTCGGTGGGCGTCTGGGTCGGGCTGGGGGTGGACGTGGACGTCGACGTGGAGGTAGGCGTCGCGGTAGGGGTCGCGGTCGGCGTCAGCGTCGCCGTCGGGGTTGGCGTCAGGGTCGGCGTCGATGTGGCCGTGGCAGTCGCCGTGGCTGTGGGCGTGGCCGTCCGGACGAACAGCGCCAGGTCGCCGACGATGCTCTGCGCCTGGCAGGCGGCCAGAAACTGGCCCGCCGCGCCCAGCGCAGCCATCCGTAGAAAAGTGCGTCGACTCAACATGGTTGGCGGGCGACGGCGATCATTTTGGGACTATCGCCGCTAAACTCCTCTAGATCGTACGAGCCGTAGACAGCTTCCAGCTCGAACCCGGCGTAGCGCAGCAGCAGCTCCAGCTCGAAACGATAGAAGTAGCGGAGGGCAAAGGGAAAGATCGTCCGGCGCAGGGCGCCCTCGCCGTTCACCTCGTCCATGACGTAGGTGACGTCGATGACCTGCTGCCCCAGGTCGACCTGCTCGCTGCGATATTTGGTGATGGTGTGCCCGGTGACGGGGTCGTGCATCTGCTTGTCCAGGACCACGTGCCCTCGAAAATCGAGGAGGCGGCCCATGTCGGGGTTGAACAGGTCGAGGATCAGGATGCCGCCGGGCTCCAGGTGGCGCCGCACGGCCGCCAGGGCGGCCAGTTGGTCGTCGAGGGTCAGCATGTGGGAGAACGAGTTGACCAGGGCAAAGGCCAGGTTAAAGCGACAGCCCAGGTCCAGGTCCCGCATGTCTTGCTGCACCAGGCGCACCCGCCCGTCCAGGCCGGCCTCCTGGAGCCGCCCGCGGGCAATGGCGAGCATGGCCGGCGACACGTCCACGCCGGTGAGCTGAAAGCCGCGGCGGGCCAGGGGCAGCAGCGCGCGCCCCGTGCCGCAGGCCAGCTCCAGGAGGGGCGAGCCGCAGCGCGCGGCCATGCCCTCCAGGAAGGGCAGATCCTCCTCCATGCCCTCCAGGTCCAGATCATAAAAGCGCGCATAGGCGCCGTACGGATCGGTCATTCCACAGTCCCTCAAGTGCGGCACAGTGTACCACAAAGGCAGCGATTCGGCAAGCACCAATTTGCCCTCAACCCCCGCACCGGCCGTTCGACAGTTGAGACAAAATGCGGTAGAATAGGCGGGCTGTGGTTTGCTTGAAGGGGTAGGGGCAGGTCTTGCACCTGCCCGACTGGGCGACCGCAAGGGTTGGGCGACCGCAAGGGTTCGCCCCTACGTTAGAGATGATGGCCCGGAAGCACAGGAAGGATTGAAAACCGGATGGACTCGACTCCGACTCGTTCCGGCAGCGAGGCCAACCTGCCGGCCACACTCGTTCCAGGGAGCGCCGCTCTGCCACCGCGGCTCTCCTGGCTATGGCAGCCGAATCTCATCGTCTTCTTCTCGAGTGCGTGCATCATGATCCTCGAGCTGGTCGCGGGCCGCATCGTCGCCCCCTACGTGGGCGTGTCGCTCTACACCTGGACGGGCATCATCGGCGTGGTGTTGGCCGGCATCAGCCTGGGCAACTACCTGGGCGGCGTGCTGGCCGATCGCCGCGCGTCGCTGCGCCTGCTGGGCGTCATGTTTGGCCTGGCGGGCGTCACGTCCCTCGGCATTCTGACGGTGGACGTCCTCGGCCCGCAGGCCACGGGCGGCTTGCCCATCGTCCCGCAAATCCTGGTCCTCACCGCGGCCCTCTTCTTGCTGCCCTGCCTGATCCTGGGCACCATCTCGCCCATCGTCGCCAAGCTGGCCGTGCAGGACCTGGAGCGCACGGGCCGGACCGTGGGCCGCATCTATGCCGCGGGCAGCGTGGGCAGCATCGTGGGCACCTTTGCCACGGGTTTTCTCCTCATCTCGTGGTTTGGCACGCACGTCATCGTCGCCGGGGTGGCCCTGCTGCTCCTGGCCCTAAGCTTGCTGTTCTTGCTGCCACGCCGCCTCCCCTGGGCCCTGGCCGCGGTGCTGGTGCTGTCGGCGACGATGGTAACCGCCGTCCACGCCGGCTGGCTGAGCGGGCCGTGCGTGCGCCAGACCAACTATTTCTGCATTCGCGTGCACGACGAGGAGCGGGGCGGCGACACCGTGCGCGTCCTGCGCCTCGACCGCCTGGTGCACAGCTACACCTCGCTCGACGACCCGACCAACCTGGTGTACGGCTACGAACAGGTGTACGCCGAGGTGCTCACCTATCGCGCCGAGCGAGACGACCACATCCGCGCCCTCTTTGTCGGGGGCGGGGGCTATACCTTTCCGCGCTACCTGGCCCACCTCTATCCCGACAGCGACGTGACCGTCATCGAGATCGATCCGGGGGTCACGGAGGTGGCCTACGAATGGCTGGGACTGGCCCACGACTCGGGCATCGTCACCCACAACGAGGACGCCCGCCTTTTCATGGAGCGGGAGCCCGACGAGCCCTATGACCTGGTGATGGGAGACGCCTTCAACGACTTTTCCGTTCCCTACCACCTGACGACGCTAGAGTTCGACGTGCGAGTTCGCGCCTGGCTGGCGGACGACGGCCTGTACGTCGTCAACCTCATCGACGGGCCGCGGGGCGAGTTCCTGCGGGCCTTTGTCCATACGCTGCGCCAGGCCTTTCGCCACGTCTACGTGGCGCCCACCGTCGCCACCTGGCGCCAGAGCACCCGCAGCACCTTTGTGCTCATCGCCAGCGACACGCCCCTCGACCTGCGGGCCTTCCGGGGCAGCGGGGCCGAGGATGCGTTCCCCCTGCTCTCCGGCCAGCTCCTGAGCGACGCCGAAGTGGAGGAGCTGTTGGGCGACGACCCCGTCCTGCTCACCGACCGCTACGCGCCCGTGGACCAGATGCTGGCGCCCGTTATTCGCGAGGAGGCGGCTCCATAGATGGAAGAGATAGTTCCCGGGGCGGACCCGGAACAGGTGGCGCCGGCAGGACAGCCCTTTGTCCTCGCCCGGCCCGGCACGCCGGTGGCGCGCATCGCCGCCGACCTGAAGGCGATGCCCCTGGACGAGGCGCGCCGCGCCTACGTCGTGGTAGAGACCGGCGCCGGGGCCTATGCCGTGGTGGGCGCCTGGGAGCTGAACGATGCCCTGGCCGCCGCCGGGCCGGCGGACTGGGGCCGGCCGCTGCAAGAGGTGGTGCCCCACCCCCATCCGGCCCGGGCTCTCAACGTCGAGGCCATGGACAGCCGCCAGGCGCGCACCCTGGCGCAGGCCCGCCAACCCGTCGTGCTGTTGCGCCAGGGCCGGCCCTGGCGCCTGCTGCCCGGCGCCCTGCGGCCGGTGGTGCGCCGTGGCGCCGGCGGTGACCTCTTTACCGTTTCGCGGGAAGTGCTGGACCCTTACCTCGCCCCCCCGCAGGCAAGCCTCGAGGCCCTGCTGCCCAAGGGCCCGCGAGAGCCCCGGGAAGCGGCGCAGGAAAGCTACACGATAGGCGAGGGCGAGCCGCGGCCCCGGGTGGTCAACTTCTGGTTTGCCACGCCCGAGGGCCAGGCCCTGGCCCAGCAGCGTCCGCTGCAACTGGGACGCCGTTACCTGCTCCAGGTGAACCTCGGCCGCCGCCGGGCCGAGTCGCTGACCGCGGCCGGCAGCCCGGCCATCCGCGAGCCGGCGCCCGAGACGGCAGAGGGAACGCCGTTGCACGTCTGCATCTTCTCGGACGATTTCGACATTCCGCAGCCCACCCACGGGCTGATGCTGCCACCCGACGGCGATTCCCCCATCGCCACCTTTGCCGTCATCCCCCTGCGCGCCAGCCATGCCGAGGACGACCCGGCGACCATCGAAATCGCCGTCTACTATCGATGCAACCTGGTCCAGGCCTGGCAGGCGCGGGTCGAGGTGGTACGGGCCGGGGGCGCGGCCCGCAGCCCGCAGCCGCAGCAGGGGCTGCTCCTGGCGGCCCGCGACCGCGACTATTTATTGCCCGACGGCCTGGGCGGCCGGCGCCTGAGCCTGCTCGTGGACCACGCCCCGGGCGGCTACCGCTTTGACCTGGTGCTGGCTGCGGAAGGCGAGGAGGGCGAGGTGCGCCTGCCCTGGCGCGCGCGGCTGCGCCGGGAAGACCTGGTGCACCTTGTGACCAAGGCCCGCCGCCAGCTCACCAACATCGCCCGCTCCCGCCCCTTCCAGGCGGCCGTGGAGATCGACGAGCCGGCACGCCGGAGGGCGCTCCAGGCCCTGGCCCTCCTGGGGCGCCAGCTCTACCTCAAGCTCTTTGACGGTGGATCGGGCCCGGCCGCGGCCGGCGGCGACGTGGCCGATTGGATCCGCCGCGAAGCGGGCGAGGGGGCCGTGTTCCAGGTGGTCCATCGCGCCCGCGATTTCGTCTTTCCCTGGGGCCTGGTCTACGATCGCCCCCTGTGGGACGGCAACGCCGAGAGCCTGGAGGTGGCTCTGGATGGCTTCTGGGGGTACCGCTACGAGATCGAGCTGCTGACCGAAGAGCTCCTCCAGGTGGGGGCCACCGCCGGGTTCGAGATGGGCCTGGGGGACCGGCTGCGGGTGGCCGTGGGGCTCAACGACAGGCTGGCCAACGCCCGCGAGCAGCGGCAGCTCTTTGCCGGGCTGGCCGCCGAGGGCCAGGACAGGGCCGAGTACGCCCTCACCGACCGCGGCCCCGAGTGGCTGCGCCTCTTGCGCCAGGGCCGGCACGAGCTGCTATATCTCTTTTGCCACGGGTTTACCGAGCGCATGGCCACCGACCTGGACCTGGCCGACGATCTCCTGGGCGAGTTCCGCGCCTACCTCGGCAGCCTGCCCCCCGAGCGGCGCGCCGAGCTTCAGGACCAGGAGGAGACGCTGTTCGACGTCAGCGATTCGTGGCTCAAGCTGACCTACGGCCAGGTGCCCCTCACCATGCTGCGGGACTGTGCCCCCGAGCGGCTGGAGGCCGCGCCCCTGGTGCTGCTCAACATGTGCGAGTCGGCCCAGGTCTTGCCCTCCCTGTCCGGCGGCTTTGTGCCGTTCTTCCTGGAGCGGGGCGCCCGGGGGGTCATCGGCACCGAGTGCCCCATGACCAGCACCTTTGCCCACGCTTTTGCGCGCGAGTTCTTCCCCCGGTTTTTGCGGGGCCAGCCGGTGGGACGCATCCTGTGGGAGCTGCGCCGCGCGTTCCTGGAGATGGGCAACCCCCTCGGCCTGGCCTACACCCTCTACTGCGACGCCGGCACGAAACTGGCCGTGCCGGTGCTAGCCCAATGGAAAAAGGAGAGAAACGTGGCAGACGAAGCACTGGAACGACAGATCGAGAACCTGTGGTTCGAGACGGAGGAGGACCTGTACGAGGTCCTGGGCATCACGGAAGAAGCCATCGGCAGAGCAAGGCTGGAGGGCGACACCGGGCAGTTGGCGGCCGCGCAAGAGTATGACACCAGCTTTGGCGTGGCCGACACCGCCTTTGCCGAGACGCAGACCACCATGGCGGCCACGGACTTTTTCCGGGACCTGGGGCGCACCTGGTGGGCCAGGTTCGAGCCACAGCTCCACGACCTGCTGTGCAACAAGAAGAACGAGGACCACGACGACCTGATGGACGCCCTGGTGCACGGCGCCAAGGACCTGGCGCTGGTCCTGGCCCCCACCCTCGTGACGCGCCTGGATGCCCTGCCCGCGGCGGCGGTCGTCCTGGCCACCATCGCCGCCAAAAAGATCGCCGAGGCGGGCCTGGAGGCGGTGTGCGTCAAGTGGAGCGAGTCGCTGGCCGGCGGGGAGGAGGGGGAGCCGGAAGCCGCGCCGTGAGTCCCCCGGTCCCGTTCGTAGCGCCCGGCGCCGGTGCGCCTGCTACGAACCCCGGGCGCCCGCTGCGGAAAGCTGACTCAGCAGCTCTTGCATCACGGCGACGAAACGGTCCAGGTCGGCGTTGGGCGACCGGGCCGGATGTCGCATGGGCACGACCAACGGCCGGCTGCCCAGGACGTGGGCCTGGCACTGACCGATGGGAGGTGCGGGCCGGCCCGTGAGCCGGGGGACGATGGCCTGCGCCGCCACGTTGCCCACCGGCACCACGATCCTGGGCTGCCATAGATCGATCTCTTGCCACAGGTAGGGCAGGCAGTTTTCGATCTCGGCGCGGGACGGCGTGCGGTTTCCGGGCGGGTTGCAGCGCACGACGTTGGTCACGAAACAGCGCAGGCGCGGCGGCTGGACGCGGGGATCGGTCTCGGCCGACAGGCCCAGGCGGATAAGGACCCCTTGCAGCCGCACGCCCGAGCGGTCGCTGGTGAACGGCACGCCCGTCACGTCGCCGCCCCTGGCGCCCGGCGCCTCGCCGACGAACAGCACGGCTGCCCCGTCGCCCGGTGGGGGCGGGCCGTAGCCGTGCACGATCCGGCAGCGGTTGGCAACCAGGACTGGGCAGCGCCGGCAGCCCTCCGCCAGGCGCAGGGGTGCTGGGAGATCTGCCATCAGTCGGGCAGGGGCAGGTCGGGCGGCTGGCGGCGCTCCAGGCCGAGGAGCATCGCGCGATGGGGGCTGCTGACGCGGTGGGCGACGCCCACCGGCACCACGACCAGCTCGCCCTGACCAAGGGGCGTCCGGCCCGCCGGGCTCTCCAGGACGGTCTGGCCCTCGTAGCAAAACACCAGGCTGCTCTGGTCCTCAACCTGCCAGTAGGGACCGGTTCCCTGGCAGACGGTCAGGTTCAGGACAAAGGTGTCCAACTGCACCAGGGGCACCGGCTGGAAAAAGCTCTGCACCTGGCGGCCCATGGCCGGCACGCTGAGCTTTTCCAGGTGCCCGCTGCGCTTGATGGCAAAGAGGCGCCGGTACCCGTTGCGCCGGTTGATCATCAGGCGCGGCTGGACGAGGAGGACGTACGAGCGCAACAGGGAGGAAGAGCGGTGCCCGACGCCCTTGGGCACCACGGACAGCTCGCCGGGACGCAGGACGGCGGTGCCCCAGTCGGTCTCCAGGCTGATGGTGCCGCTGTGCACCAGGAAGAGCTCGTCCTGGTCCACGTGGCGGTGAAAGGGCATCGTGCCCTGGCAGAGGTAAATGCTCAGGGTCAGATCGTCGATCTGCACCAGGTCCATCATGGTGAACGGCTCGGTCAGGCGACCTGCCTGTTCGGCGATGCTGACCTTGTCCAGCGTCTGCGTTGGCTCCACCCTCACTCTATCACCCCGGCTTGGCTGCGGCCCATTATAGCGCAAAATGACATACCTGTCCACTCTGCCAGGGGGCCGGCTGGGCCGCTGTCCAGGTCGCGTTTCTTCGCCCCTCCACTGCGCGGGGCGCCGGATTGTTGTCCGGCGCGAGCGAATGCCTGGCGAGCAAATGCCAGGCCGGTGGGTAGCACTTTAGACTTGTACACGACCCTACGGGGGCGCGGCCCGGCCTTGCCTTTTCGGGGCGAGGGTGGTAAAATCATGGTAGCTTTGGAAGGAAGGGAAGAATGATCGTTCGCCCGGCAACGCTGGCCGACCTGAATGCCTGCCTGTGCATGGACCACGCGTCCGAGACGGACCACGTCTGGCAGATGAAGGTCCAGGAGGGCGAGTCCCAGGTGGACGTCGCCTTTCAAACCGTGCGCCTTCCGCGGCGCATGCCGGTCGCCTATCCGCGAAACCTGGAGCAGTTGGTAGAGGACTGGCAGCGGGGCGAGGGATTCCTGGCGGCCGAAGTGGACGGAGAGGTAGCCGGCTACCTGGACATGCTGGCCAATCCCTGGCAGCAGGTGGGCTGGGTGGCCAACCTGGCCGTCGACCGCGCTTACCGGCGCAAGGGCGTCGGCACGGCCCTCATGCGCCATGGACGCCAGTGGGCCAGGGAACAGGGGCTGCGGCTGCTGCAGGCCGAGGCGACGACCAAGAACTATCCGGCCATGGCCTTTTATCGCAAGCTTGGGTTTCAGTTCTGTGGCTTTAACGATCATTACTATCAGAACCAGGATATTGCCCTCTTTTTTGTGCAGAACCTTCGATAGGGCGCCGGGAGGGCGGGTGTGCAGCGTGCCAAGGCAAAGCCGGCACGCTGAAAAGCAGAGTTGTTTAACGGTGATGTGGGTTCATTGCTCATGCTAGATCTGTCCCAGTGGATTACAGGCGGTCTGATCCTCAGCAACCAGGTCCTCGCGGCCACGGTCCTCCTCACCTCGTTCTCGCTGTTGACCTACCTCCTGACCCACAACTTGCGCAGCCCCGTGGTGCGGGGTTTTTGCGCGCTGCTGGCCTTCATGCTCATCGTCTATGCCGGCGACGTCGTGCTGTACGAAGTCGAAAGCTCCGCGGCAGCGGTCCGCTGGCTCAAGTTCCAATGGGTGGGCATTGCCTTCGTGCCCGCCGCCTACCTCCACTTTTCTGACGCGCTGCTGGCCACGATGAACCTGCGGGCCCGATGGCGGCGGGTGGCCCTCATCCTGAGCTATATTGCCGGCGCCCTGTTCCTGGGCCTGGTGCTCTGGAGCGAGCTGGTGGTGTACGACGGGATCTATCGCCCGCAAGCCTCACACCTGGCGCCCGGCCCCCTGTTCTGGATTTTCGGCATCTACTTTGTGGTCGTCGTGTTGTGGGGCGAGGCCAACATCCAGCGCGCCCGCAAGCGCTGCCTGACCCGCGCATCCCGGCGGCGCATGACCTACATGGGGCTCGCCTTTGTCGCCCCGGCCCTTGGGGTCTTTCCCTACCTGATGTTCACCGGCATCCCGGCCCTGGTCCACACCTACGCGCTTCAGCTCTTTTTGCTGGTGGGGAACGCGGCAGTACTGCTCATGATCGTCCTCATGGCCTATAGCGTCGCCTTTTTTGGCGTCCTCAGCCCCGATCGGGTGATCAAGCACCGGCTCATCCATTACCTGCTCCGCGGGCCGCTGGTAGGCGCCGCCGTCCTCTTTGTCATGCTCGCCGTGCCCAAGGTGCAGGCCATCTTTGGCCTGCCACGCGACACGGTCCTGATCCTATCCGTCGTGGGCATCATCGTGCTGCTGCAGATCGCCATCGATCGCGCCCGGCCCGTCATCGACCGGCTGATCTATCGCCAGGATCGCAACGAGATCGCCTGGATCCAGACCCTGGACCGCCGGCTCCTGACCACCGCCGACCTGCGCGCCTTCCTGGAAAACAACCTGGCCGCCCTGTGCGACCTGTTGCAGGTGCGCACCGGGTTCGTGGCCGTGATGGACGAAGGCCAGCAGCGCCTCGAAGCCCACTGCGGCGACCGGACCGCCATCGAGGCCTTTCTCCAGGAGCAGCGGGTCTGCGGCAACGGGCCAGAGGCCCTCCTCACCGGGAGCCATCACGATCCGGTGGAGGCGGGCAAGTTCTTGCCGGGGGAGGATTTCTGGCTCATGCCCCTGCGGGCCGAGGGGGGCGACGTCTGCCTGGGCGTCCTGGGCGTCGAAGCGCGCTCGCCGGCGCCCGCCCTGGCGCCGGGCGAGCAAGAGCTGGTGAACGCCCTCGCCGGCCGCGCCCAGGATGCACTGGAGGACCGCTACCTGCAGCAGAACGTGTTCGAGACGTTGAACCGCATCCTGCCCAACATCGAGAGGCTGCACCGCTGGCAGGATGCCACGCGCTATGCGGGCACACCCACGACCCAGATCATGGAAGACGCGCTCATCTACTCACCCGAGTTTCAGCAGTGGGTGCGCGACGCGCTCAGCCACTACTGGGGCGGCCCCAAGCTGACCGAGAGCCCCCTCCTGGAGCTGCGCGTGGTGGCGCGCGTGGCCCGCGAGCAAGGGGCAAACCCGGTGCAGGCCCTGCGCGTCGTGCTGGGCGAAGCCATCGAGCGGCTGCGCCCCGCCGGCGAGCGGAGCATGACCACCACGGAGTGGATCCTGTACAACATCCTCGAGCTCAAGTTCGTCCGCGGGCTGAGGGTGCGCGACGTGGCGCGGCGGCTGGCCATGAGCGAGTCGGACCTGTATCGCAAGCAACGCATCGCCATCGCCGAGGTGGCCCGCAGCCTGGCGGACCTGGAGCAGGCGGGCGCCGCGGCGTCGCCGGCCGGCGATGCAGGGGCCCCGGGAAGCGGCAACAGCAACGCGCAGTTGCCTTGACAGGCGAAAAGATCGATTTTATAATCAAACGTCGCCCTTTTGCACGCTGGGGCGACCCGGGCAGCAGGAAAGGTGAGGCAGAGAGGCATGGACCAAGCAGAGCTGCGGCTGGTACCCTCACACGAGAAGGACTGGTGGAGCCAGATCGACGAAAGCTATTGGCAGTCGCTTCTGGAACAGGGGGAGGTGGCGGCCGAGGTGGTAGCCCCCCTCGATCCCCACGAAATCCTGTCTACGTTGGACCTGGAGACCAACGGCGGACCGGCAAACCGCTTCCACGAGCTCGCCGAGGACGGAGAAGCCGGCGCGGAGGAGAGCTGGGAAAGAGCCCAACAGGCGATGGACAGGGGCGAATCCTTTACCCTGGAGGTGGCCGGGGCGAACCGGGGGGGGCTGCTGGTTGACTGGAACGGGATACAGGGGTTTATCCCGGCCTCGCACCTGTGCGAAGCGCCCCGGCAATTGGACCCGCGACAGCGGGTTGCGGAGCTGGCCAGGCACATTGGCGCCAGGGTGGAGGCCCGCATCATCGAGGTTGACCCACCCCAGGCACGCCTGGTATTCTCCGAGCGGGCCGCGCAGTCAAGCTTTCGAGCACCGGCCACGATCCTTAACAATCTGGTACCCGGCGACATCTGCGACGGCACCGTCACCAATTTGACCACGTTCGGAGCCTTTGTCGACCTGGGCGGTGTGGAAGGGCTGATCCACGTCTCCGAGTTGTCGTGGGATCGCGTCCGCCACCCCAGCGACGTCCTTGGCCCTGGCCAGCCGGTGCGGGTCTATGTCCTGGGCGTCAACGCCGAAGAGGGGCGGGTGGCCCTCAGCCTGAAGCGATTGCGCCCCAACCCCTGGGCCGACGTGGGATCCCGCTTCCATCCCGGGCAGGTCGTCGAGGGCCTGGTGACCAACGTGGTGAGTTTTGGCGCCTTTGTGCGCCTGGAAGAGGGCCTGGAAGGGCTGATCCACATCTCGGAACTGGCGGAGGGCAGTTTCTTGCATCCCCGGAACGTGGTGCGCGAAGGCGACACGGTCCGGGTGCGCGTCCTGAACATCGATCCGGCGCACCAGCGCCTGGGGCTGAGCCTGCGGCAAATGCGCGAGGCATGAGGAGAGGTTGATGGCACGGCCACGGGGTCGCAAGGCCAGGCAAGCATCAGGGGTCGCCGCCGCGTGGGACCGCATCCGGGGGTGGCAGTTCTCGCTCCCTACGCTGGGCCCAATGCAACGCGACCTGCTGGGCCTGTTGCTGATCATCCTGGCCATCTTGACGTTGCTGGGGCTTGCCAGTGCCTCGTCGGGGGCGGTCCTGGCCTGGTGGGCGACCGCCCTACGCCGGGCCCTGGGCTGGGGGGCCTTTGCCGTCGCCCTGGGCCTGGGGCTGCTGGGGCTGCGATTGCTGTGGGACGAGCTGGCCCGGAAGCTCTCGCCTTCGCCGGCGGCCTGGGTCGGCGTCGAGCTCTTGCTCCTCGTCGCCCTGGTGGCCAGCCACGTGCCGGCACTGCTGGAGCTGGGCGTGGACGGCGCGCTCGTCGTGGCCGAGCAGGGGCGGGGTGGCGGTGCCGTGGGCTGGGCCCTGGGCACGCTGCTCGTGGAGGGCCTGGGCACCGCCCTGGCGGTGACGATCCTGGCTGCCGCCTTTTTCCTGGCCCTTTACCTGCTGCTGGCGCCGGCCTGGCCCGACCTGCAAGGCCTGGCACAGCAGCCCGCCCGCCGGGTGGTGGCCCTGTTCAACCGCTTGTGGGTCCGCACCCAGGGCAGCCCTGTGCCCCCCGACGTGCCCGAGGTCCCCTGGTGGGAGCAAGACCCGGAGCCGGGGACGGTCAAAAAGAGCGCCAAGCCCAGAAAAAGGACGCGCAAGCCCAGGTCGCCGGCGAGCAGGGATGACGGGCTGCCGTCCATCGACCTGCTGGACGCGGCTTCGACCCAGGCATACGGCGACACCGACGTCCGGCGCAAGGTGCAGATCATCGAAGAGACGCTGCTCAGCTTTGGCGTGCCGGCCAAGGTGGTCGAGATCAACCAGGGGCCCACGGTGACCCAGTTCGGGCTGGACCCGGGCTACATCGAGCGGCGAGTGGCCGGCGGCGAGGTGCGGCAGCAGCGGGTGCGGGTGGCGCGCATCGCGAACCTGGTCAACGACCTGGCCCTGGCCCTGTCCGCCGCGCCCCTCCGTATCGAGGCGCCCGTTCCCGGCCGGCCGGTGGTCGGGCTGGAGGTGCCCAACGAAAAGGTGTCGCTTGTCTCTCTGCGGCGCGTCATCGAGTCGCGCGAGTTCCAGGAGATCGACTCCCGGCTAGCCAT
>JAAYZQ010000017.1 GCA_012514775.1 Anaerolineaceae bacterium | reverse complement strand
TCCGGCCGTGCAGCGCGCCATGGCTGTCAGCTCCAGCCCCCCTGCAGGCAAGGAGAACGCCGATGAGTAATAAGCACTCCCGCATCTCCCCTCCCCTCGCAGGCACCTGTCCCGCACCGTCCCGACGGTCCGGCGTCGGGACCGGCGGACGGTGTCGGGAGGAGGACCCAGCGGGCCGGATCGCACCTGTCCCCCTGCACCCGACGCAGGACGGTGTGGCGGACGCACCGTCCCGATGGTCCGGCGTCGGGAGCGTCAGGAGGCCGGGGGAGAGGTCGTCGCCCTGAGCATCGCGTCCGCGGGCATGCCCGGCTTGAGGAGGTGGTCGGGGTTGGGCAGGCGCACGCGCACGGCAAAGACCATGTTCACCCGATCCTTTTCGGTCTGCACGTTCTTGGGGGTGAACTCGGCCTGCTGGGCAATGCTCGCCACGGTGCCGGGAAAGGCCCGCCCCGGAAACGAGTCGACGCGCACCTCCACCTCCTGCCCGATGTAGACGCTGTCCAGCTCGTCCTCGGGCACATAGATCGTCAGCTTGACCTCGTCCAGGTCGGCCACGGTGAGGAGCGTCGTGCCTGCCAGGGCTGCCTCGCCCTCGTTGGCCGAGCGGCTGGTCACCACGCCGCTGTGGGGCGAGGTGAGGGCCATCTTGGCGATCTGGGTCTCCACGGTCCGCAGGGCCGCCTGTGCCTGGGCCACCTGCGCCTGGGCCATGGCCACCTCCTCGGGCCGCGGCCCGGCCCGCAGCTCACGGAGGCTGGCTTCGGCCACGGCCACGGCCGCCGCGGCCAGCTCCGCCTGGCCCTCCGCCTGGTGCACCTGGCTGAGGAGGGCCAGGGGATTGTCGCGCAATGCCTCCAGCGCTGCCAGTGTCCTGTCGGCTCCCGCCTTCTGGGCCTCGGCCGCCGCCAGGCCCTCCCGGGCCGCCTGTACCTGGTAGTCGTGGACGGCATACATCCACTTTTCCTCCATGCTGCCCTGGGCCCGGTATTGGTCCCGCTCCGCTTCGGCCGCTGCGATCTGGGCCTGCGCCTGCTCGATGGCCACGGCGGCCACGTCCGCCTCGGCCCGCGCCCGGGCCACCTGCGCCTCCAGGTCCTGGGGATTGGCCAGGATGGCGCGCACGTCCTGCAGGGTCGTCTCGGCCGCGGACCGCTGCGCCATGGCCTGCTCCAGGGCCGCCTCGGCGCCCAGGATCTGCGCGGGATGGGTGCCGGCGCGGACGTCGGCCAGGTTTGCCTCGGCCGCGGCCACGGCCGCCCGTGCCTGGGCTGCCTGGGCCTCCAGGGCGCGGGTGTCGAGCTGCACCAGGACCTGCCCGGCGACCACCGTGTCACCTTCGCCCGCCGCGATGGCCACGATCTGGCCGCCCATCTCGGACACGACGGCCACCTCGACGGCCTCGATGCTGCCCGAGGCCACCAGGGGCTCGTCCGGCACGGCCACCTCCTGCCCGCCGGCCCATGCCACCCACGACGCGGCCCGCTCTGCGTCCACGCCCGCGTCCGCCAGGAACCCCGCGGCCGCCTGCGGCGAGGTACGCGCCCACCGGCACGCCCCCGCCAGCCCGGCGCCCACGACGATCAGAACCAGGATCGCAAGCAAGAGACGTTTCATTTCCCTACCCGTCCTCGCCTTCGCCCCCCGCTCCCTCAGCGGCCAGGAGCGCATCGGCAGGCATGCCCGGCTTGAGCAAGTGCCCGGGGTTCGGCAGCTCGACCTTGACGGCAAAGACCATGTTCACTCGTTCCTCCCGCGTCTGGACGTTCTTGGGCGTGAACTCGGCCTCGCTCGACACATAGCTCACCCGCCCGGCAAAGGTTCGCTCCGGAAAGGCGTCCACCGTCACCGCGACCTCGCCGCCCAGCCTCACGCGTCCCACCTGGTCGGCGGGCACATAGACCGTCAGCGACAGGTGATCCAGGTCGGCCAGGGAAAAGAGGGGCGCCCCGGGCAGGGCCAGCTCCCCGGCCTGTACCGGCCGCTCCAGCACCAGCCCCGAGATGGGCGCTGCGAGCCGTAGATCCTCGGCCTGCACCTCCAGCGCCAGTAGAGCCGCCCGGACGACCTCGACCTGCGCCTCGGCGGCCGCGATCTGCTCGGCGGTGGCGCCCATGCGCAGGCCCTCCACCTGGGCCTCGGCCAGCCCCACGGCGGCGGCCGCCACTTCGGCTTGCGCCTGGGCCGCATTGGCCCGGGCCTCCAGCGTGAGGGGATTGGCTGCCTGCAGGGCCACGAGCGCCGCGTACTCCTCGGCGCCGCCCAGGGCCGCCTGCACCTGCTCGGCGCCTGTCCACGCCGTCCAGGCCTGGTACGCCGTCGCCGCCTGCTGGAAGCGGGCCTCGGTCATCATGTCGGCGGGCACGGCGATGCGCACCCGGGCATAGAGCGACACCGTGCCGTCCTCGACCTCGACCTTGTAGTCGCCAGCGCGGTACGAGCCGGATTTGACGTCCTCGGGCAGCGGGATGTCCGACGGGAGATCGCCCAGGGAGAAGGACCTGACCTGCACCCACCGGGTGTGCGGCTCCACACTCTCCATGATGCCCAGGGCCTCGTTGGCAAAGTCCTGCCCGGCCTGGGCTGCGCTGGCGGCCAACTGGGCCTGTCTGGCCTGGTAGCCCAGCACCTCCACCCGGGCCTGGGCGGCCAGCAGGGCCAGCTCCAGGTCCTGGGGATCGTCGGCCATGGCCCGGGCATCCTGCGCGGCCACGCGGGCCGCCTCGGCGGCCGTCCGCGCCTGCTCCAACTGGGCCAGGGCGTGGTCCAGGATCTCCTGCCGGGCGCCCGCCTTGGCAAGGGCCAGGGCGGCCTCGGCCACGCCCAGGTCGGCCTCGGCCGACTCGATGCGGGCCAGGAGCAGCGCGCTGTCCAGCTCGGCCAGCACCTGGCCCTGCTCCACCTCGTCTCCCTCGTCGGCGTTCAGGGCGACGATGCGGCCGCCTCGCGCCGTCGTCACCAACACCTCCCGAGCCTCGACAAAGCCCGAGGCCACCAGGCCTTCGGTCTCGCCGGCGGCGCCCAGGCCCAACGCCTCCAGGGTCGACTCCCACCGGACGGCCAGCGCCTCGCGCCACCCCGGGTTTTCTTGCATCAGCCACCAGCCGCCCGCCAGCGCCAGGACGGCCACCACGTCGATCGCCAGAAGTACCACCCATCGCTTCATGTTACCTACTCCATCCTTCACAGCGCGCCCAGGTCATCACGTCTCCTGCGGCCGGCGCACCGTGGAGATAAAGACGTCCTCCAGGGAGGGAGGAATGAGATCCAGGCTGTGCACTTGGACCCCCGCCTCGTGGAGCACCGTCTCGATGTCAGCCTTGTGCGCTCCGACGCCGGCCGCCACGACGTGGATGAGGGCGCCGTAGAGGGCCACTTCTTCGAAAAGGCCCATGCCACGCAGGGCAGGGATGGCCCGGTCGGGCCGGTCGCAGTCGATCTCGAGGACCTCACCGCGCATCTCGGTCTCCTTGATCCCGGCCGGCGAGCCGTGGGCCACGATGCGGCCATGCTGGATAAAGGCCAGGCCCTGGCAGTGCTCGGCCTCGTCCATGTAGTGGGTCGTGACCATGATCGTCGTCCCGCCCTCGGCCAGCTCGTACAACAAGCCCCAGAAGGCCCGCCGCGACAGCGGGTCCACCCCGGCCGTCGGCTCGTCCAGGAACAGCATTTCGGGCTCGTGGACGATGGCCGCTCCCAGGGCCAGGCGCTGCTTCCATCCGCCGGCCAGGTTGCGCGTCAGCTCGCGCTGGCGCCCCTCCAGCCCGGCCATGTGCAACACAAACGCCTTGCGCGCCTGCAATCGCCGGCCCTGCACGCCATAGGTCCGCCCGTAAAAGTTCAGGTTCTCCTCGACGGTCAGATCGTCGTACAGGCTAAAGCGCTGCGACATGTAGCCGATGCGCCGCTTGACCTGGGCCGTCTGCCGCACGATGTCCAGGCCCAGGACCGTGGCCCGGCCCGAGGTGGGCCGCAGCAGCCCCAGGAGCATGCGGATCGTCGTAGTCTTGCCCGCGCCGTTGGGCCCCAGGAAGCCAAAGATGCTGCCCCGCTCCACGGCAAAGCTCACGCCGTCGACGGCCACAAAATCGCCAAAGCGCTTGGTCAGCTCCACCGCCTCCACGGCGTGCGCCCGCGCCGGGCCTGCGTGCTCCTCCATGGCGCTCATGCCTCCGGCCCTCCCCGGCCCTCCATCTGGCGCTGCACCAGGGAGATAAAGGCCTCTTCCATGCGCGGCCGCGTCTGGCGCAGGCTGGCCACCTCGATGCCCGCCCCCTGCAAAGCCTGCATCAGCGGGTCCTGGCGCCGCTCCGCGCTGTCGACCAGGACGTGGAGCAGGTCGCCGTAGGTCTGCACCTCCAGCACCCCCTCCAGCCCGGCCAGCACGCCCTGGGCCAGGCGCAGGGCCGCGCCCGGCTCGCCCTCGGGCCGCAGCTCCAGGAGCTCGCCGCCCACCAGGCCCTTGATCTTTTCCGGGACGTCCTGGACGATGAGCCGCCCCTGGTACATCAGTCCCACCCGCGAGCAGCGCTCCGCCTCGTCCATGTAGGGCGTGCTGACGAGGATGGTGATGCCCTGCAGGTGCAGCTCGGTCAGGATGTCCCAGAAGTCGCGGCGGCTGACGGGGTCCACGCCTGTCGTCGGCTCGTCGAGCATGATGATCTCGGGCTGGTGGATGAGGGTGCAGGCCAGGGACAGCTTTTTCTGCATGCCGCCCGACAGGTGCGCCGCCCGGCGCCTCTGGAACTCGGTCAGGCCGGCAAACCGCAGGAGCCGCTCCCTGGCCTCGCGCCGCCTTCGCCCCCGCACCTGGAAGACGTCGGCGAAAAAGTCGAGGTTCTCGGCCACCGTGAGGTCACCGTAGAGGTTAAAGCGCTGGGCCATGTAGCCGATGCGGCGCTTGATGTCCTCCGGCTGGCGCACGCTGTCAAAGCCCGCCACCCGGGCCCAGCCTGCCGTGGGCGCCATAATGGCGCACAACATGCGGATGGTCGTCGTCTTGCCCGCGCCGTCGGGACCCACCAGGCCAAAGATCTCGCCGCGGCGCACCGCCAGGTCCAGGCCGTCCACGGCCAGCACGTCCTTGAAACGGCGGGTCAGCCCCTGCGTCGTGATCACCCAGTCTTGCTCGGACATCTCTTACTCCAGCCGCTTGCGAAAGCGCACCGAGGCCAGGACCACGACGGCCAGGCCAAAGACGGCCAGCGTGAGCACTTCCCGGGCCAGGAGGGCAAAGCCACTCCCCTTGAGAATGATAGAGCGCACGATGACCAGCACGTAGGTCAGCGGCACCAGGCGGCTCACAGCCTGCAAGAAGGGCGGCATGGCGTCGATGGGAAAAAAGTATCCCGACAAAAAGATGGACGGCAGCAGCAGCATAAAGGTCAGCATCATGGCCTCCTGCTGCGTCTTGGACACCGTGGAGATCAGAATGCCGAGCCCCAGCGAGGTCGCCAGGAACACGGCCGACAGCTCTAGCAGGAGCGCGACGCTGCCGTGGATGGGGATGCCAAACCACAGCACGCCGATGGCCAGGATCTCCAGGAGGTCCCAGAAGGCGATGCCCACGTAGGGGATCACCTTGCCGACGATGAGCTCCAGGGGGCGGATGGGCGTCACGATCAACTGCTCGATGGTCCCCTGCTCCCGCTCCCGGACGATGGCCATGGCCGTGAAGAGCATGGTCAGCATCATCAGGATGACGCCGATGAGGCCCGGGATCATAAAGTTGGCGCTCTCCATGCTGGGGTTGTACCACACCCGCGTCTCCACGTCGATGCCCGGCGCCGACTCGAGCCGCGCGCTCAGGCTGCGGGACACGATCTCGATAGACTGCGCCTGCCCCACCCCCTGGGCGGCTGCCAGGGCCGTCGTCGCCACGGCGGGGTCCGAACCGTCGATGACGAAAGCCACCTGCGCTTTCTGGCCGCGCAACAGGGTCCGCTCGTACCCGGCGGGGATGATCAGCCCGGCCCGCACCCGGCTGCCGTCCATCACCTTTCTCAGGTCCGACTGGCTCTGGGCCTGATACGTTATGTCAAAATATCCAGAGGCGCGGTAGGCCTCCACCAGGGCCCGGCTGCGCGGCGTCCGGTCCTGGTCCAGGACGGCCGTCCTCAGGTGCTTGACGTCGGTGGTAGCGGCATAGCCCAGCAACAGGAGCTGCACGACGGGGATGAGAAACATGACCGCCAGCGTGCGGCGGTCGCGCACGACGTGCAGAAACTCCTTGCGGGTGATGGACAGGATGCGGTATAGCATTGTCCTTATTCTCCGTCTCGCGGCCTCAATCCCGCGAACAGCGCGTCGGCCAGAAAGCGGGGCATCTGTTCCCAGTTGCGCTCCAGTGTCTCGTCGCCCATGATATGCAGCAGCAACAACCCCACGATGGTAGCCTGCACCAGGCGAACGACCAATTTCGGCTCCACGGGCCGCAGTTGCCCGCGCTCCACCTGGGCGGCGACGTAACTCTCGAGCATGGTGGCGATGCGCTCCACGTACTGCCGGTAGAATCGCTGTCGCAGCTCGGGATGGATCAATACCTGGGGCAAGATGGCCTGCAGCATCTCTTCCCCCTCCTTCAGGCGGCCCATCCGGTGCTCGAACGTGACCACAAAGAACTCCTGGACGTCGCCCCTTAGCCCTTGCAGGAGCTCGTCGGGCAACTGCTCCAGCTCGGTCAGGCGCGACAGGATGCCGATGAGGAGGTCGAACTTGTTCTCGAAATAGTTATAGATGGTGCCGTCGGCCAGTCCCGCGAGGCTCGAAATGTCGCGGATGGTGGCCCCGGCGTAGCCCTTTTGCGCAAAGACCGTCGCGGCAGCGTCCAGGATCCGCTCCTGGCGCTCGCGCTTGGCCGCCTCCCGCCTGCCCGGCCGCCCGGGTCCTCCCTCGCGCTCCGTCTCCTCCCGGCCCGTCTCATTCGATCCAGACGCCACACTCTGCTTTTCTCGAGCCATTCCGTCCCCCATGCACCTCGCCCCGTGGAGGCAAGAAGTTGAATGACCATTCATTTTTTCACCCGCATTGTATCACATTCTGCCCCCGCCGTCAAGAGGCAGCGGGCAGCAGACCCGCCCCCGCGACTTGACGCCCGCACCGCCTGCCCCTATAATGCGCCCAGCGTCTCCTGGCCGGGTTGGGCGGAGGCGCAACTCCCCTCCCCTCGCAGGGGAGGAGCCGGGGGAGAGGTTGCCCATGACCATCGAAGCCTATAAGAACAAAATCCTGCCCGCCCGCGCCCGGGCCGAGGTGCGCAACGCCTGGCTGCGCCGCCGGCTCGACGAGCTGCTGCCCGAGCTGATGGCCCGCGCCGGCCTGGACCTGTGGGTCGTCGTCGCCCGGGAGTACAACGAGGACCCCGTCCTCATGTCCCTGCTGCCCGAGCCGTCCATGACGGCCCGGCGGCGCACCATCCTTTTCTTTGCCCGGCGGGCCGACGGCTCGGTGGAGCGCCTGGCCCTCGACCGGTATGGCTACGGCGACCTCTACCCCGCCGCCTGGGACCCCGGGGCCGAGGAGCAGCTCGCCTGCCTCGCCCGCCTGGTCCGCGAGCGCGATCCCGCGGCCATCGGGCTCAACGTCTCGCGGGAATTTGCCCTGGCCGATGGCCTGTCGCACGCCGAGTACGAGGCCATCGTCGCCGCCCTGGGCGACGCATATGCCGCCCGCATCCGGGGCGCCGAAGCGCTGGCCCTGGGCTGGCTCGAGCGGCGCAGCGACGACGAGCTGGCCGTCTATCCCGGCATCGTGGAGATGGGCCACGCCCTCATCGCCGAGGCATATTCGAGCCACATCATCCAGCCGGGCATCACCACCACCGACGACCTGGTGTGGTGGTTCAGACAAAGGATGCTGGAAATGGGCGTGGAGGCCTGGTTCCAGCCCACGGTTGATCTACAAGCCCACAGCGAGCCCTTCGTGCCCATCGGCCAGAAGGACGAGGGGCGCCGCAAGGTGATCCTGCCCGGCGATCTGCTCCACTGCGACGTGGGGTTCTACTACCTGGGGTTGGCCACCGACCAGCAGCAACTGGCCTACGTGCTCCGGCCCGGCGAGGACGACGCGCCGCCAGGCCTGCGGGCCGGGCTGGCCCTGGGGAACCGCCTGCAAGAGATCCACCTGGAGGCCATGGCGGTGGGACGCACGGGCAACGAGGTGCTGCGGGCCGCGTTGGAGCGGGCCAGGGGTGAGGGACTGGAGCCCATGATCTACACCCATGCCCTGGGCACCCACGGCCACGGCGCCGGCCCGACCATTGGCCTGTGGGACCGGCAGGAAGACGTGCCCGGCCGCGGCGATTATCCCCTCTGGCCCGACACCTGTTACGCCATCGAGCTGAACGTCCGCGCCCCCGTCCCCGAATGGGACGGCCAGGTGGTGATGTTTGCCCTCGAAGAGGACGCCGTCCTCGCGCGGGACCTGGTGCGCTGGCTCGCCGGCCGCCAGACCCGACTGCACCTCGTCGGCCCCGGTTAAGGCGCCTCCCCTTGCAGGCGAGGGGAGCAACTCCCCCTTCCCGTGTCGGGAAGGGGGCCGGGGGGTTAGGTCCCCCGCGCCAGCTCCAGCTTGAGCCTCATCTTTACGTCATTGTCCGTGAACAGCGCGCCGTGATATTGCTGCACGGGGTGGATGTCGGAGCCGGGCAGCACGGCGCTCGTCACCAGGATGCCGCTGTCGCCGTTGGGCTCGCTCTTGTAGACGACGTCGCTGAAGGTGCCATTGGTGCGCCTCACCGTGAGCCCCGATAGCGTCTTGATCCCGTAGCCAAAGATCGAGAGGGTGGGCACGCTGGAGGTCGTACCCAGCTCGCGCCGGAACTCGCGGGCAGCCCGCAGCAGTGGCAGGTGCTCCTCCGCCACCCAGCCCTCTTCCTCCAGGAAGTTGATGGCCTTGCCGTCCTGATCCACCCCACAGGCGTACGTGGGCAAGATCTGGTAGCAGGACGGAAAGGTCATGAGCACCCGGCGCAGCCTCTCGCCCAGGAGCCCAAAGGGCAGCACCGACGGCGAAACGAGCAGGCTGACGAGGCCCTTGACCGTCCCCAGGTGCGGCCCGCCCATCAGGATCGCCCGATCTACGCGGCTCCTGCCCCCCAGGCGCTCGACGTAGTAGCGGGTGACGAGGGTGCCGAGGCTGTGGCTCATGATCGTCACCGGCCGCGAGGTGGGCAGCCCGTCGATGGTCTGCGCCAGCTCCCGCGCCGACTGGCGCACGTCCTGCCGCCAGTCGTAGGGGAACTCGAAATAGTCTACCCCTCGCCGGTAGCCCAGCTCTTCCACCAGGTAGTCGCCCAGGCGGTTGTATTGGTCCTGCTTGATGAGGTTGGGGACGATGACCAGCTCGTCGACGATGGCCCGCGATTCAAAGGCCCCGCCTGGATAGCGGAACTGGTCCGGGTTGGTCAAGAAGCTCTTGACGCTGGGCCAGACGCGCTCGTTGCCCGCCCACAGGTCCGAGCCCATCAGGCCGGGGACGAACACCACCGGCCGGCGGGTGGACGTGCGGGCAAAGGTGGCCTCGGCCATGGTCAGCGCTTCGGCGGCGTGGCCGCCCTTGAACACGATCTGCGCCCGCCCGATGCGAAAGGCATCGCCGTCCTGCAGCAGGCGCTCGTCCACCGCCTCGCCGCGCAGCCAGGTGCCGTTGGTGCTGCCCAGGTCGCGCAGCAGCCAGGCCCCGCCCCGTCGCACCACCTCGGCGTGCTGCCGCGAGACGTTGCCCTGGTCGATCGCGACGTCGTTCTCCTCCGTGCGGCCGATGGTCACCCGCTCCACGCCCTGGAGGGGCACCTCGGTGGCCTGCTCCCGGTCGAACACCACCAGCCGGGGCAGGTTCGTCTCGTTGATGGCCATGGGCAGGATCTCGCGGTCCATGGTCCGCGCCAGGTCCGACTCCGAGTCCAGCCGCGTAAGCTCCAGGTCGTCGGCAAAGGCGGTCTCGGCCTCGAAGCGGAGCTGGCTGCTGCCCACGCCCACCACGTCGCCGGGCTTCAGGGCCGCCCGCTGCACGGGCTTGCCGTTGAGGCGCGTGCCGTTGGCCGACCCCAGGTCCACGATCTCGCATCCCCCGGCGCCGCACTCCAGGCGGGCGTGCTCCCGCGAGGCGCGGGCGTCGCCCAGGACGAGGTCGTTGCTCAACGCCCGCCCCAGGGTGATGCTGGCCTTGCTCAATCCAAACTCGCGTCCCGGCCCCTCCTGCTCCACGAGGACCAGCTTGCCATAGCTCGGTTGCATGGGCCCTACCCCTCACCCGCCACGTCGGGCAGGTCGAAGCAGTTGCCGCTCCGGGGGATGACCGTGTGGTCGGGCACGGCGACCACGGCGCACAGGCGCGTGGCCTCGGCGGGCCGCTCCGCCGCCGCCAGGCCGCCAAAGGGCGAAGGGCCGCCGTGGGCGCGGCGGTTGGCCTCGCCGCCGATGCCCACGTCCTCCTCCGAGAAGGTATCCCAGAAAAAGTGGATGTGGGTGCCCGGATAGGCAGGCTCAAAGTGCTCCACGGCAAAGTCGACGGCGTACTGGCCCTGCTCGTCGAGGCTGATGCCCGTGATGCGCACCCGGGGCACGTCGGGCAGGGGATAGCAGTTGCCGCTGTCGGGGATCACTGTGTGGTTCGGGTTGGCCACGACGACGCACAGGTCCGTGGCGGTGGGCGGCCGCTCGTCGGCCCGGAAGCCGGCAAAGGGCTCCAGGCTGCCGTGGGACAGGCGGTTGGCCTCGCCGCCGATGCCCACGTCCTCGGGCGAGAAGGTGTTCCAGAAGAAGTGCATGTGGGTGCCGCCCGGGTATGCCGGCTCAAAGTTGATCACCGTAAAGACCGCGCTGTAGCGGCCCTTTTCGTCGACACCGATGCCTTCGATGGCCGCCATGGGCCTGGCCGCCGGATCGAACTCCTCGGGCGCCTCCACCAGGGGCAGGCGGCTGATGTCGCCCGTGACGTTGGTCCCGACGGTGGGCAGCCAGCAGGTTGCCCCCAGGTCCCCGGGCGTCACCACGTTCCACCACAGCTCGTTGGGAGCCAGGCCCAGGACGAGGGTCGGCTCGCCCGCGGGCAGCTCGGCGGCCACGGGATGCTCGTCGCCCGGGCCCACCCGGCACTGCAGGGCCTGTTCCGCCGAGACGGTGACGACGTCGGGCAGGGGCGCGCAATCGGCCGTGCCGGCCACCGGTGTGTGGTCGGGGTTGTTCACCTGCGCGCACAGCCGGCCGGCGTTCGCCGGCCGGTCCTGGGCCGTGTAGCCGGTAAAGGGCGAGGGGCCATAGTACCGCAGCCAGGGGCCGCTCGCCGGCGCCCCGGCCTCCTCGGGAGGCACGTTGTCAAAGAAAAAGTGCAGGTGCCGGTCGGTCATGGTCTCGGGCAGGCCCTCCGTATCGTAGGCCACCACGTAGCGCCCCTCCTCGTCCAGGGTCACGTCGGCGATAGTGATCGAGGGGGCCGCGGCTTCTTCCGCGGGGTCGCCGTTCTCTCCGGCCACGGCCCCGGTGGCCAGGGCCGCCGGCTGGTCCTGGGCCGTCGCCTCGGCCGTGGCGGTTGCTTCCGCGGCGGCCAGCGCTCCATCGGCGTCGCCACCGTCCCACGGCCGGTTCATCACCAGATAGCCCAGGCCCAACAGGAGGGCCAGCAAAACCACGGCGCCGCCGGCCCACAGCCCGCGGCCGGCCAGCCGGCGCGGCGGGGCGGTGGGAGGGGGAACGGCCGGCGGCGGAGCAGGCGGATGGGCCTCGCCCATGGTGGCCAGACCGCCGGCCGTGGCGGGCACCTCGCCCTGGACCGGCGCCTGTCCCGCCGGCGGCGTGGCGGCCGGGAACGTCGCACGGCGCGCCGGCGGCGTCCTCCTCGCGCGCAGCGGGATGGCCGGCGCCTCCTGTGGCCGGGGCCGGGGCGCGGTGTCGGGCAGGGTCTCCTCGTCGCCGGGGGGCTGGTCCGCGCGCGCCTCGATCTCGGTGGGCAGAGCGTGCAGCAGCGGCACGCCCGTCTCCAGGTGGTCCCGCAGGTTCCGCAGGGCCCGGCCCAGATCTTCCATGGAGGCAAAGCGCTCCTCGCGATCTTTGGCCAGTGCCCGCCGCACGATGTCCATCAGGGGGTCCGGCACGTCGGGCCGCACCTCCCGCAGCTCGGGCACGGGGTCCTGGAGGTGCATCATGAGCAGCGTCATGGCCGAGTTGGCGTCAAAGGGCGGCCGGCCGCTGACCATCTCGTAGAGGGTGACCCCCAGCGAATAGATGTCAGAGCGGGGGTCGGGCACCTCGCCGCGGATCAGCTCCGGGGGCATGTAGAGGGCCGTGCCGACCACTGCGCCGGTCACCGTGTGCTCCGAGCTGCCGGTGATCTTGACGATGCCAAAGTCCATGAGGATGGCCTCGTCGTGGACGCTGAGCATGATGTTGGCCGGCTTGATGTCGCGGTGGATCATGCCCCGCCGGTGGGCATAGCCCGCGGCCTCGGCGATGTCGCCGGTGTAGCGCAGGGCGTCGGCCACGGGCATCGACCTGCCCCCCTCGTTCAGCCGCCGCAGGTGATCCTGCAACGTCTCGCCGGGCACGAACTCTTGCACCATGTAGTACAGGTCGTCGTCGTTCGAGAAGTCGTACACCTGCACGATGTTGCTGTGGCGCAGGGCGGCCACGGCCGTGGCCTCGCTCTCGAACCGCGAGCGGAACCGGGCGTCGCCGGCCAGGTGGCTGTGAATGACCTTGACCGCCACCATGCGCTTCAGATTGGGGTCAAAGGCCTTGTACACGGCCGACATGCCACCCTGCCCGAGCAGTTCCTCGATCTTGTAACGGCCGTTCAGGGTCTGTCCGATCAAACCGGATCGTTCCATTGTGCGCTCCTTTCACTCAGGCCTTGCGAGAGATGGCAAAGAGGATCACGAAAAACAGGGTCACGATCATCAGCACTTGCGCTCCCCAGGCCCGCAGCATTCGGGGCCAGAAAACCGCGTCGTCGTCCTTGTCGACAAAGGTCCAGCCAAAGTCATCGTAGTAACGGCTCAGCAGCCCCTCGGCCCGACTCACGGCGCTGCTGCGGCTGATGCTCCAATCGGCCAGGGTCCGCTGATAGCGTTCCGAGTCGGTCTTGAAGGCTTCGGCCCGCGCCTGGTAGCGCGCCATGTCGGCCCTGTAGGCGGCCTGCAGGTCGTCCGCCTGCAGCTGGTAGGCCTCCAGCTCTTGCAGGTAGCGCCCCACCGCCTCCGTGTCCGAAGGGTCGGCCGGGGCCTCGGGCCGCGGGGGCAGCGCCGGCTCGGCCGGCGGATCGCCCGGGGGGGCGGGGGCCACCGGCTCGTCGGCGTCGAGGGCCGCGTCATAGTAGGCGCCCAGGCCCGGGAAATTGCACGAGTCGGGGTCGAGGGCGTTATAGCCCATGCACGGGCAGCCCCGCTCCTGCTTCTCGTCCAGGCTTAGCTCTTCCCGTTCCTCCTCGGGCAGCGCCCAGCAGGAATCGGCGGCCAGGTCGGACCCGGCGCCCGAGATGCCGACCATCGCCTCGAAGGACCAGCGCGCTGCCGTGGGCGCGCTGGCCGTCGTCGGCACGGGGATCAGCGCCCCGCCCAGCACCACCTGGGGGATGACGAACAGGATGACGATGAGGGGTGCCGCGTTGGCGTTGGGCGCGATGGCCGAGGCCAGGAGCCCGAGGATCATGCCGCCCAGCGTCGCCAGGAGCAGGGTGACGTACACCATGCCGAACTCCAGCAGGCCGCCGGGCATGTCGAAGGACAGGTAGTGGACCCCGGTATAGACGGCCGCCTGGTAGAGGGCCAGCAGCGCCGCCACCCACAGCTTGGAGCCGACGTAGGGCAGCACCTTCAGGTTGACCAGGCGCTCGCGCTTGTAGATGTCGGTCTCTTTGACAAACTCGCGCATCATGGCCAGGGCGCCGACCATGACGGCCAGCGTGCCGGGCTGGAAGAGGGTGATGAGGGCGTTTTCCATGTTGCCGTCGACGTGGTCAAAGAGGTTGCGCCCCAGGATCAGCGACAGCAACACGTCCAGCATGGAGATGAGGGGCGCCGAGGCCAGCATCAGCAGCAGGCTGACCCGGTCGCGGGTCAGGATCTTGACGTTGCGCGACGAGAGAATGGCAAACTGGCGCCGGCCCGACACCTGGCCCGCCCGGGCGGCCTTCGCGGCGCGCCGGGCGGGCTGCCGGGCGGGGGCCGCCTCCGCTTCGCGGGCCGCAGCGGCGGTCACCCCCGGCGCGTGGCCCAGGGCCGCCAGGGGCCGCACCACGTACTCGGCATAGGCCGGGCTCTGCCGGTAGCGCTCGGCCCACTCCTCGGCCCCGCCCTTATCCGGATCGTCCAGCACGGCATAGATGTCGTCAAACTCCATGGCCCGCGTGCGCCGGTCCCGGTCCGAGCGGTAGGCGTCGAAATAGCGCAGCGCCTCTTCGGGCGGGCCAAACCAGGCCAGGTAGCCGCCCCGCGCCAGAAACAGAACCCGGTCGGCGAGCATGACGTTCTTGGTGGCGTGGGTGATGAGCACGATGGTCCGGCCCTGATCGGCCAGGCGGCGCATGAGCTGCATGAGGGCCGTCTCGGTGCCCGGATCGAGGCCCGAGGTGGGCTCGTCCAGGAAAAAGAGGCCGGGCCGGGTCAGCAGCTCCACGCCGATGGACACGCGCTTCTGCTGGCCGCCACTCAGGCCGCTGATGGGCACATCCTGGCGGTGGACCAGATCCAGGTCCTCCATCACGTCCACGACCCGCCGGTGCCGCTCTTCGGGCGTCGTGTCGGCGGGCATGCGCAGCCGCGCGGCATAGTCCAGCGCCTGGTAGACCGTCAGCTCGACGTGGATGATGTCCTTTTGCGGCACAAAGCCGATCTCGTTGCGCACGGCGTCAAAGTGGCGATAGATGTCGATGCCGTTGACCAGCACCTGCCCGTCGCTCGCCGGCCTGTAGCCGGCGATGGCGTCCACCAGCGTGGACTTGCCGCCGCCGCTCTGGCCCACCACGACGATAAACTCCCGCGGCTGAAAGACCAGCGAGATATCCTTCAGCAGGTTCAGGTCCTTGCGCACCCACTTGTTGAGGCCCAGCGCGACCACTTGCAGGCCGTCGGTCTCGTCGACGCGGGCCAACTGGTCGTCGCCCAGGATAAAACGATAGGGGCCGATGCGCACCGTGTCGCCCGGCTTGAGCCACGCCTCGCCCTCCAGGCGCCGGTCGTTGACAAAGGTGCCGTTGGCGCTCTTCAGGTCGCGGACGCGAAAGCGCTGGCCGATGCGCTCCAGCGTGGCGTGAAAGCGCGAGACGATGGGCGCGTCGAGGACGACGTCGTTGGCCGCGTCGCGGCCGAACTCCAGGCGATCTTGGCCGCCAAAGTCGATGGTCCGCGTCAGGCCCTGGCGCGTCGCCTCCACCGGCCAGTGGTACGAGATGGTGACCATCACCCCGGGATCCTGGCCGCCGATGCGCAGCAGGTCGCCGTCGTGGAGCGCCACCTGACTCTCCACCGGCGTACCGTTGTGATAGACCGGGTTCCTGGCGCCAGGCTCCAGCCGCAGAAGGTAGCCGCCCTGCCGGTCTCGCTCCAGGACGGCGTGGTGCCCCGAGACGATGGGCGACGGCACCACCAGGTCGTTGTCGGGCGCGCGCCCCAGCCGCAGGCGGTCCCCCGCCAGCGTCACGGTGCGCGCCTCGCTGCCGGGGAATGAGGCCACCAGGAAGGGAGGTGGGCCGTCCTCCAGGGGCAGCCCCTCCTCCGCCAGCATCGTCTCTTCGCCGAGGGGCGTCGCCTCCAGGGCGGTGCGGGCCAGGAGGTCGAGCTGCGTCTCTTCCTCCGTGCCCTCTTTGGCGGCGGGTGCCGCGTAGGCCAGGCGAATGGCCTGGCCGATCTGCAACACGTCGCCTGCCTGCAGCCGTGTCGGGCCGGTGACGCGCTGTCCGTTCAGGAAGGTGTGGTTGGTGCTGCCCAGGTCTTCGACCAGGTAATAGCCATCTTCCGGATAGAGGCGGGCGTGGCGACGCGAGACGAGGGGCGAGGGAATGACCAGGTCGGCCTGCGGGTCGCGCCCGATGACGACATCCTGGCCGCTGAGCAGGATCTCTCGTGCCTGCTCCACCAGATCGCCCTCTTCGAGAAGGACCCTGGGAAACGCTGCTGACTCCATGTCCTGCGGACTCCTTTTGCACGCAGCAAGCTCCACCGGACCAGGGAGGTCGACGCCTGTTGGGGTTTGCCTGGCATTGATGTTCGACCAGCGGGCTGGACCATGACGGAGCAACGAAAAAAAGCGGCCGGTTCGCCACCGCGGTGAGGGCGCAAGACAGAGGGGCTGCCGCCTATCCCCACACCATTATTCCACATCGCAGACAATTTGTCAAGTAATTTTGATAAAAATACTATAAATCTTGACATCGCGCCGGCCTGCCGTCGCCCGGTTGACGAGAGCGCATTTGTATGCTATACTCCCGTTACGGTGCGCTGCACGCCCCCAAAGCCGGCATCGCGCGCCAGGGTTCGATTCGCTCGTACAACACAACATCCAAAATCGATAGACGCCGTTGGTGGAACTCTCTCATGAGCTCCCCCTGTGGAGGCCTGACCTTTGCGCCCGGAGGGCGCTTCCGGGCGGCCTCACACAACATCAGGAGAGTCGAAACATGGACACGTTGCACCCACTAAAACTGAACACGTCACGCCCTCTTGTGGCGCAAGTCCGGCCCACATGGACGACGCTGGTCCTCCTTCTGGCAGTCTGGGCAGTTCTGATCGGAGTAGTGCTGTTCATCAGCTACTGGTTCGACGTCCCCTTTGGCGACCTGACCCGAGACCCCGCCGACATCTTTAACACGTCGTTTTATATTGGATTCCTGTCCCTGACGGCCATCTTTCTCTGGGCTGCGACGGCAGCGGTCTCGCTGTTTGCCGGCCTGATCCTGCCCAATCACACGGTCACCCCGGGCCAGAAGGCCTTTTTGCTTACGTCGGGGCTCCTGACCTTGTTCCTCGGCGCCGACGACGCCTTTCTCATCCACGACAAGATCCTGCCCCGCATCGGCGTCCCGGAGACAGTCACGTTCGCTGTCTACCTGGCGCTGGTGCTCCTCTACATCGTTCGATTTCGCTCGCTGATATTCAAAACGGATTATGTCTTGCTCGGGTTGTCGGGGGTCTTTTTCGCCATCTCGATCCTGGTGGACGTCTTTGAGCCGGGTTTCCTGCCCTTCCATCTCCTGGAGGATGGCGCCAAGCTGGCCGGTATCCTGTGCTGGCTGGCCTACTTTCTCCGGGTTGCCGTCTCTGCCGTCTCCGACAACCTCGCCCCACGGAGCACAGCCGCGGACGTCTAGTCCCCGGCGCGGGCAAAGCCAGCCCAGGGCGGCCACCCGCCAGTTCCAACCTGCCACGCCGACTCGTTGACAGCGGAGCGCCTTCGTGTTACACTCCAGGCGAGGAGTTGCCGATGACAGATCGCGACAGGCGCCCGGCCATTCTCTACCTTGCCCTGGCCATTGTGGCCCTGCTGCTCCTTGCCGCCGGCCTGGACGGGTTGGAGCTGCAGCCCGGCCGCCCCTTTGCCGGGCTGCTGACGACCGGCGAGGAGGATGGGTCAGGGCCGGCGCCTGCCCCGGCCGTGATTGCCGATACGGCGCTCCTCGTGGTGGGGCTCCTCATGGCGCTCCTCGTGCCCCTGGCCATCGTCTATCTCTTTGTGCAGGGCGACCGCCGCAGGCGCTTTCTCTATGCCCTCATCCTTCTCCTGGGGCTGGTTGGCCTCTACCTGGCATCGCGCGCCGAGCCCGCCCGGGAGCTCGTGCCGCCCGCAACCGAGGTCGCACCCGAGATGTCCCTCGACGAAGGGCTGCTTGCCATCCCGGGCGCCCCTCCCGTCGAGCTGGAGGTGCGGCCGCCCGCCTGGCTGGCCTGGCTGGCAGCGGCCCTCCTGGCCCTCCTGGCCGCCGGCATCGTCCTTGCCACCGCCTGGCTCGTCTGGGTTCGGACGCGCCCGGCGCCGGGCCCCCTGCCCCGGATTGCCGAGCGGGCCCAGGCGGCCCTGGCCGATCTGGAGGCGGGCGCCGGCGTCCGCGACGCGGTGATGCGCTGCTACCTGGAGATGAGCCGCGTCCTGGAGCAGGAACGGGGCCTGGCCCGCGACGAGGCCATGACCCCCCGGGAGTTTGAGGTTGCCCTGCGGAACACGGGCCTGCCACGGGAACCGGTCGCCAACCTGACCCGCCTCTTCGAAGCCGTGCGCTACGGCGCTGTCCGGGCAAGCCGCCGCGAGGAGGAACAGGCCGTGGCCTGCCTGTCGGCCATCGTCGCCGCCTGCCGGAGCGCCGCGTGAGACGCGCCCTCCTTCTCCTGGCCCTGCTCCTCATTGCCGTCCCCCTGGCCTTTGCCTTTCGCGACCTGGGCCGCCTGGTCACCGCCGAGGTCATCCGCCTCATCTGGACGGTGCGCATCCTGGTCGAAGGGCTGCCCCAGTTGGGCCTGTGGGTCGCCCTCCTGGCCCTCGTCCTGGTCACTGCCCTGGCCAACCTCGCAGGCCCCCGGCCGGCCCCGCGGGACGACGGCGAGCCCGTCGACGCGCCCGGGCAGGTCTGGGAGCTGTACCGCTGGATACGGCGCGCCTCGCTGGGCGAGTATTCGCGGTGGACCCTGCATCGCTACCTGGAGGGGCTGGCCTGGGAGGTCATGGCCGCCCGCCACGGAAGCGGCACCGTGGAGCAAAGACGGCGGTTCCGGGCGGGCGAGCTGGCCCTCGACCCCGACATCGCCGCCTTCCTCGAGGCGGCCGGCGAAAAGAGCTTCCGGCCGACGTCCGGCCTGCGAGCCTGGCTGCGGCGCTTGCTCCGGGGCAAGGCCGAGCGCCGGCCCGCAGTCCCACCCCTGGAGCGCATCGTGGAGTTCATGGAAGAGCAACTGGCGCGCAGCGCGGCGCCACACAATTCGCTGCAACCGGAGGCAGAGCATGAGCGTGACGCTGGCTGACGTTTCCATCCTGACCGGGCAGATCATTGCCCAGGTTGAGCGGGCCGTGGTCGGCAAGCGCGGCCTCCTGGAGCAGATCGTCGCCGCCATCCTCGCCGGGGGCCACGTCCTCCTGGAGGACTATCCGGGCCTGGCCAAGACCCTGGTGGCCAACAGCCTGGCCGCCACCCTGGGCCTGGACTTCAAGCGCATCCAGTTCACGCCCGACCTCCTGCCCGGCGATATCACCGGTGGCTACGTCTACGATCGGGCGGCCGGCCGCTTCGAGCTGCGCCGCGGTCCCCTGTTTGCCAACGTCATCCTGGCCGACGAGATCAACCGCGCCTCGCCCAAGACCCAGTCGGCCCTCCTGGAGGCCATGCAAGAGTTCCAGGTGACCCTCGAGGGCGAGACCATGAAGCTGCCTGACCCCTTTGTGGTCGTGGCCACCCAGAATCCCATCGAATACGAGGGCACCTTCCCCCTGCCCGAAGCCCAGCTCGACCGCTTCCTGGTCAAGCTCGCCGTGGGCTATCCCGGGCCCGGCGACGAGCAAGAGATCCTGCGCCGCCGCCGAGAGCGCCGCCAGGACGCCCTGGAGCTGGACAGGGTCACCGACGCCGGACAACTTCTGGCCATGCGCCGCGCCGTCGAGGAGGTGTACCTCGACCCCGACCTGGAAGCCTACATCGTCAGCCTGGTACAGGCGACGCGGCAGCGCCGCCAGGTGGCCGTGGGCGCCAGCCCCCGGGGCTCCCTGGCACTCCTGAAGCTGAGCCGGGCCCGCGCTGCCATGCAGGGGCGCGATTACGTTCTGCCCGACGACGTCAAGGCCTTTGTCCGGCCGGCCCTCGTCCACCGCCTGATCCTGGAGCCGGACCTGTGGATGAAGCGCCACGCCGCCGAAGAGATCCTGGACGAGATCCTCCAATCGGTCCCCGTTCCTGTCCGCCCTTCCAGGGAGGCGGGAACGGCCGTGGCGGACCGGGATGGGAGGCGCGGTTGAGCCGGCTGGTGCTCCTGGGCGGGGCCATCTATGCCCTGTTCCTCCTGGGGCTCGGCTTCCGGGACGGCAGGCTCCTGGCCCTGGCCCTGCCCCTCGTGGTCTACCTGGGAGCCGCGGCCTATTGGGCGCCCGGAGAGGTGCGGCTGGCCGCCCGCCGTTCCTTCAGCAGCGACCGGGCCCGGGCAGGCACCGTCGTCGAGGTGGACGTGGAGGTCAGGAACGAAGGGGGGCCGCTGGAAGAGCTGGTGATCCGCGACCGGCTGCCCGCCGGCGTCGAGCCGGTCGGCGGCCCGCCCCTGGCCATCACCTCCCTGGCGTCCGGCGAGGACGCCCACCTTTGCTACAGCGTGCGCGTCCGGCGAGGCAGCCCGAACTTTCAGGAGGTAGAGGTCCAGGCGGGCAGCTCCTTTGGCCTGGCCCGGCGGCGCGCCCTGCTGCCCGCCCCGGGACGCATCCTGGTGCTGCCCCAGGTGGACCGCCTGCGCCGCGTGTCCATCCGGCCGCTGCGCACCCGGGGCTACGCCGGGCCGGTGCCCGCTCGCCAGGGCGGCTCGGGCGTGGACTTTTTCGGGGTGCGGGAATACCAGGCGGGCGATCCCCGGCACTGGATCAACTGGCGCGCCAGCGCCCGCCATCCGCGCTCGCTCTTTACCAACGAGTACGAGCAGGAGCGCCTGGCCGACGTGGGCCTGATCCTCGATGCCCGGCAGCGAAGTGACGTGCGCCTGGGCGACGCCTGGCTCTTTGAGCACGCCGTGCGCGCCGCCGCCTCGCTGGCCTCCGCCTTCCTGGACGACGGGAACCGCGTGGGGCTGCTGGTCTACGGCCGGTCGCTGGATTGGACTTTTCCCGGCTATGGCAAGGTGCAGAGGGAGCGCATCCTGCGGGTGCTGAGCGGCGCCCAGACGGGCGACAGCCAGGTTTTTGACCGGCTGGACTACCTGCCGACGCGCTTTTTTCCCAGCGGCTCGCAGATCGTGCTGGTCAGCCCCCTCCACAGCGACGACCTGCCGGCCCTGGTTCGGCTACGGGCGCGGGGTTACCAGCTCCTGGTGCTGCGGCCCGACCCGGTGGCCCTGGAGGCCGCGGCCCTGGGGGAAGGGCCCGGCGTGGCGCTGGCCGCCCGCCTGGTGGCGGTGGAGCGGGCGCTCCTCCGGCGGCGGCTGCTGCAGGCCGGCATCGCCGTCGTCGATTGGCAGGTGCAAGAGCCCCTGGACCGGGCGCTGCAAACCTCCCTGGGCCGCGTGCCGCCCTGGCACCGTCACGTGTCCTTCGGACGATTGGAGCGGCCATGATCCGGCAGGCGAGCCTCGCCGCGCGAGGCGCCGCGGCCGCCTCATCGGTCGCCGGCTGCCTCCTGGCCGGCGGCTGGCCGGCAACGACGCTGGTGGTGCTGGCGGCCCTGGCGCTGCTCCTGGCCGCCCTGCCGCCCATCCTGGCCCGGCGCGGGCAGTGGCCGGGGGGCCCTCCGCTGACCCTTGCCGGATTCGCCGGCCTGGCGGCCGCGGGAGTGCTGTTGGGGGTGGGGGCGGCCTGGATGTTGCTGGCCATCGTCGGCGCCCTGTGTGCCTGGGACCTGGAACACCTGCACGAGAGGCTGTCAAGCCCGGCCTATGCCGGTTCCGACGCCGGGAGGAGGGCGGTGGAAAACGCCCACCTGGCGCGGCTCCTGGCCGTGCTGGCCGTGGGCCTGCTCCTGGGCGCAGTCGGCCTTCTCGCCCCGGCCAGGCTCGCCTTCCTGCCCGCCCTCCTCCTCAGCCTGCTGGCCCTCCTGGGCCTGAGCTGGGTCGTCTCGTTCTTTCGTGCGTGGAGTGAGTAGACCCGCTAGTCCGCGGCGAGCGCCGCCTCGATGGCGCCCCGCAACACCTGGTAGTCACCCCCGTTGCGCACCAGCCGGCCGTCGACAAAGAGGGTAGGCGTGCCCTGCACGCCGAATCGCTGTCCCTCGCTGTACTCCTGGCGCACCTCCGAGCGATACTTGCCCGAGTCGAGGCACTGGTTAAACTGCTCCGTGTCCAGCCCAAGCTCGACGGCAAAGGCCTTCAGGTTGTCGTAAGAGTAGGCGCCGCTGTTCTCGGCTCCCTGGGCCTCAAAGAGCCGGTCGTGATACTCCCAGAAACGCCCCTGCTCGTCGGCACAGTCCGAGGCTTCCGCCGCCCAGGTGGACTCGTCACCCAGGAAAGCAAAGTGGCGGAAGACAAAACGCACCTGGCCCGTGTCGACGTATTCCTCCTTCAGCAGTTGGCCCGGACCGTCGGCAAACTGCTTGCAGTAGGGGCACTGAAAGTCGGCAAACTCGGCCACGAGGACGGGCGCGTCGGCCGCGCCCAGACTCTTGTCCAGGGCCGAATCGTCGGGCGCCGCATCCTGCCCGGCCCCTGCCTGGTCCAGGCTGGCGAACACCGCCACGGCCACCACCGCCAGGACGACCACGCCGATGAGCAGGCCGTAGCGCTGCACAAACGATCGGTTTTGCCGGCTGTTTTGCCGGCCCCGGGAGCTGCGTCCCGAGCGCCGGGAGGTCGCTTTCCTTTTCTTTGAAGCCATGCTCTCTCTTCTATTCCTTTCCTTTCTTCGCCCCGTGGGGGAGCCGCCGCCGGCGAGCTAGGCCAGCCCGGCCTCCAGGTCCCGGGCCGACGCCCGCCAGGCCAGGGCCATGCTCACCACAATGATGGCAAAGGCCGTCCCGGCCATGAACGGGATCGTCACAAAGCCAAAATAGTTCACGTAGCGGGCGTTGCACGGCACCCCCACGGCGCAGAAGCCCGTGTGCTCGATGACGCCCACCTGGATGAGATAGTGATAGATCGAAAAGCCCAGCCCTATCGCCGACAGCGGCAGCACGTAGTACGGCAGGCGCTCATCCCGGGTCAGGATACCCACCAGGGTAATCAGAATTAGCGGGTACATCAGAATGCGCTGGTACCAGCACAGAGTACACGGGATAAAGCCCACGATCTCGCTGTAGTATAGGCTGCCCAACGTGGCGACCAGGGCCGTGCCAAAGGCCAGGTAGGGTAGATATTCTTGCCAGGTTCCCCTTTTGCTCACTTCCACCTCGTCGAGGGCTGCCGAGTCCCTGCCGGCGACACCGGCGCAGAGCGATGCGCAGTACCCGTCAGGCATTATACCCGCTCGCAGGAATAAAGTCAATTATTATAGTGTTAAACCTGCATTAAACCTGGGA
>JAAYZQ010000016.1 GCA_012514775.1 Anaerolineaceae bacterium | reverse complement strand
GCCGGCCCGCTGGAGGCCGGCCGGGCGGTGCTGCCCCTGGACCTCACCTGGCGGCTCACGGCGCCGGGCGATGGCAACGCCGTCGTCGGGCTGCGCCTGGTGGGGGCCACGGGCCACGTCTGGGCCCAGCGCGACACGCGGCCCCTGGCCGGCCTGCTGCCCTTCAGCTCGTGGACGCCGGGCGAGGCGGGGCACGACCGCCACGGGTTGCTGGTGCCGGCGGGCACCCCGCCCGGCGACTATCGCCTGGCGCTGCGGGTGTACGACGCCCGGAGCCTGGCGCTCCTGCCGGCGGCCTCTGAAGGGGGTAGCGCTGGCGAGGTGATCCTGGGCACCGTGCGCGTGGCGCGCCCGGCCGGGGTGCTGCCCGTCGAGGCGCTGGCCGTGGAGCAGCCCCTGGACGTGACGCTGGGCCCGCTGTGCCTGGTGGGCGCCGGCGTGGAGGAGGCCGGGCCGTTGCTGCCCGGCCAGACCGTGGCGGTTGACCTCTACTGGCAGGCCCTGGCCGACCCGGGGGAGGATTTCCTGCCGCGGCTGCAGCTCGTGGACGATGGGGGGCAGGTGGTCTCGGAGCTGGCGGAAAAGCCGGTGGCGGGCAGCTATCCCACGGCCTGGTGGCGGGCCGGCGAGCTGGTGCGCGACCCCCACGCCCTACCCGTCGCGGCCGGGGTGCCGCCCGGCCGCTACCGCCTGGCCGCGTCGCTGCTCCGCGCCGCCGGCGGCAGCGCCGTCGAGCCGGAGGACGGCCCGTCTCGGCTGGAGCTGGCCGTCGTCGAGGTGCGGGGGCGCGACCACGCCTACCGGCCGCCGGCCTTCGAGCACCGGCAAGCGGCGGCCTTTGGCCCGGACATCGCCCTGGCCGGCTACGACCTGTCGCCCCGCCCGGCGGCGCCCGGCACGACGCTGGCCGTGACCCTCGTCTGGCACGCCGTCGAGACGCCCGCGGCCAACTATGACGTCTTTGTCCACCTGCTGGACGCCGCGGGGAACATATTGGCGCAGGACGACGGCCCGCCGGGCGATGGACGCCTGCCAACCCTGGGCTGGCTGCCGGGCGAGTACCTGGCCGACAGCCACGTTTTGCCGCTGCCCACCGACCTGCCCGCCGGGGAGTACCGGCTGGCCGTGGGGTTCTACGATCCGGTCACGCTGGAGCGGCCGGCCGCGCCCGCAGTTCTGGAGACGCCCGTGACGGTCCAGGATGGCCCATCATAATGCACAGAGGGAGAACGCCATGCCTTTGCAGGACAGCCTGAGCATCGACAATGTCCGCCAGCAGATCGTCGGCATCGACGTCGAGGTGCCGCTGCTGGACGGCAGCCACCGGCCGTACGTCAATTTCGACAATGCCGCCAGCACGCCCGCCTTGCGGCCCGTGCACGAGAAGGTGAACGAGTTCATGCACTGGTATTCCAGCGTGCACCGCGGCACGGGGTTCAAGAGCCAGGTGGCCACCGAGGCCTATGACCTGGCCCACGACATCGTCGGCTGCTTCCTGGGCGCCAACCTGGAGACCAACACGGTTGTCCTGGGCAAGAACGCGACGGAGGCCATCAACAAGGTGGCCCGGCGCTTTCCCCTGGAGCGCGACGACGTGGTCATCTGCTCCCTCATGGAGCACCATTCCAACGACCTGCCCTGGCGGCAGCAGGCGCGGCTCGTCCACGTCGGGGTTCGCGACGACGGGGCGCTGGACGAGGAGGAATTCGACCGCCTGCTGGCCAGGCACGCCGGGCGGGTCAAGCTGGTGGCCATCAGCGGCGCGTCCAACGTCACCGGGCACCTCAACCCCATCCACCGCCTGGCCGAAAAGGCCCACGCCGCCGGCGCCCGCATCCTGGTGGACGCGGCACAGCTCGCGCCCCACCGCGCCATCGACATGCGCGCCGACGACGACCCGGGGCACCTGGACTTTGTGGCGCTGTCGGCCCACAAGATGTACGCGCCCTTTGGCACGGGCGCCCTCGTGGGGCCCATCTCGATATTCGGCGACGGCACGCCCGACGTGGTGGGCGGCGGCACGGTTGACCTCGTTACCGTGGACGACGTGCGCTGGGCCGGCCCGCCCGACCGGGACGAGGCGGGCAGCCCCAACGTCGTCGGTGCGGTGGCCCTGGCCCAGGCGATCCTCAGCCTGCAGGCGGTGGGCATGGACGCCCTGGCGCGCCACGAGGCAGAGCTGACGGCCCACGCCCTGCGGGGCCTGGCAGGCATCGAGGGCCTGCAGGTCTATGGCTCGGCCGATCCCGAGAAGGTCGACGAGCGGGTGGGCGTCATTCCGATTAATCTGGCGGGCATGGACCACTACAAGCTGGCAGCCATCCTGAGCTTCGAAGGGGGCATTGCCGTGCGCAACGGCTGTTTCTGCGCCCACCCCTACATCCTGCGCCTGCTACAGGTGTCTAGCGAGGATGCACTGCGCAACCGGCAGAACATCATTGACGGCACGCGGGTGGGCCTGCCGGGCCTGGTGCGCATCAGCTTTGGCTGTTACAACACCCTGGAAGAGGTGGACCACGCCGTGGCGGTCCTGGCCCGCATCGCCGCCGGCGACGTGGCGGGCGACTACGAGCAGGACCCGGCGTCGGGATCCTATTGGCCCCGGGGCTACGAGCCGGACTACCAGCGCTACTTTGCCCTGCAGCCCGGCGTGCCGGCCCGTCCCCGCGAGCACAGGATGCCGCGCTGCGGGGTCTAGCGGCCTGCCCGCGCAAACCTGGGGAGGCTTCGCGCGGCACATCGCCGCCCTGGCAGGGGGCGCGCCGGGGGCGGGTTCGAGCCGGAAACGGGGGATCCGCGGCGGACCGGGGCAAGCCGCGGGCTCGGGGCCCGGCCCGGAACGGCACGCAGAGGGCGCGGTAGAAGATCTACTGGCCGCCTGGGGGCGCCAACTGCTGCACCTGCAGCTCCGCCTCGTCGAGGGCCTGGCTGCAGCGCCGGGCGAGGCGCATGCCCCGCTGGTAGAGGGCGATGGACTGCTCCAGCGTCAGGTTGCCCTCCTCGAGCTGGCGCACGGCGGCCTCCAGGGCCTCGAATGCATCTTCAAAGCACAGTCCTTCAATGTCGTCGCTCATGGTGCCCTTTCGTCACTGCCGTTAGCTCGCCATCCTGCACCTGGATGCGAAGGTCGTCGCCGGCCTGCGCCTGTTGCACGCTGCGGACCACGACGCCCGTATCCTCCCGCCGCACGATGGCATAGCCCCGTTCCAGGGTTGCCTGGGGGCTGAGGGCCAGCATCTGCGCCCGGGCCCGTCCCAGGGCAGCCCGCCGCAGCGCCAGGGAGTGGAGCAGCGCCTGGCTCGCGCGCCGCGAAAGCTCGTCGAGCCGCTGGCGCTCCGCCTCTATCCGCCCGCGGGGCGAAAGGCGGGCCAGGCTTCGTCCTTCGCGCTCCAGGCTCTGGCGGGCCTCGGCCAGGCGCCGCAGCACCTGCTCCTCCACCTGGACGGCGTGGGCGCGGACGCGCCGCCGCAGATCGGCCTGATCGGGGACGGCCAGCTCGGCCGCCGCCGTGGGGGTGGAGGCGCGCACGTCGGCCGTGAAATCGGCGATGGTAAAGTCGGTCTCGTGGCCCACGCCGCAGACGATGGGATGGCGGCAGGCGGCGATGGCGCGGGCCACCCCCTCGTCGTTAAAGGCCCACAGCTCTTCCAGCGAGCCGCCTCCCCGCACCAGCAGGATCAGGTCGACGTCGTCGCGGGCGTCCAGCGCCCGGAGGGCGGCCACGATCTGGGGCGGGGCCATGTCGCCCTGGACCAGGGTCGGGGCCAGGAGGACCTTGACCAGGGGCCAGCGCCGGCGCAACACCTGGAGGACGTCGCGCAGGGCGGCCGCCTGGGGCGAGGTGACCACGCCCAGCAGCCGGGGGAAGGACGGCAGGGGGCGCTTGCGCTCAAGCTCGAAAAGGCCCTCGGCCCTGAGCCGCTCGCGCAGCTCCTCGAATTGGGCGTGCAAATCGCCCACGCCGGCGGGGTGCAGCTCTTCGACGTAGAGCTGGTAGACGCCACCCTGGGGATAGACCGAGATGCGGCCCCGGGCCAGGACCTGGGCGCCGTGCTCGGGCTGCCAGCCCAGGAACTCGACGCTGGAGCGCCACATGACACACTTGAGGGAGGCGCCGGCATCCTTCAGGCTAAAGTAGAGGTGGCCCGAGGCGGGCCGGCTCAGGTTCGAGATTTCGCCGCGCAGCCAGACGTTGCGCAGCGAGAGGTCCCCTTCCAGCAGGTTGCGGATGTGCCGTGTCAGCTCGCCAACCGTCCAGACGCGGGCGCCGGTCATGGGCTCTCTCCGGCCGGCGCGCTTGCCGGGGCCAGGACGCGCACCCCCTGGGCGCCGGCGACGATGGCCTCCGTGGTCATGTCCAGGAAGAGGCCGTGCTCGACGATGCCGGGCCGGTCGGCCAGGGCCCGCGCCAGGGCGCGGGGGTCGTCGATGCCGGCGGCGAACCAGCAGCGGATGAGATGGTTGCCGTTGTCGGTAACGTAGGGCGCGCCGGCCTCGTCGCGCCACAGCTCGGCCCGCTGGCACAGGCCTTGCAGCCAGCGCACCTGGGAAGGGGCGCCAAAGGGCACCACCTCCAGAGGCAGGGGGCCCCGGCCCAGGCGGGCCACCAGCTTGTCGTCACTGGCGATGACCAGGAAGCGCCGGGCGTGGATCTCGACGATCTTTTCGCGGAGGAGGGCCTTGCCCAGGCCCTTGATCAGGTTCAGCTCGGGGTCGATCTCGTCCGCGCCGTCGACCGCCAGGTCCAGCTGGGGGTGGTCGTCGATGGAGGCGAGGGGGATGCCCGCCGTCCGGGCGCGGGCCGCCGTCTCTTGCGACGTGGGCACGCCCACCACGCCGCGGAGCCTGCCGGACCGCAGCTCCTCGCCCAGCAGGTCGACGAAATAGGCGGCAGTGGTGCCCGACCCCAGGCCGAGGATCATGCCGCTCTGCACGTAGGTCAGCGCCCGGCGGGCAGCGTCCAATTTGGGGTTCATCGTCTCTGCCCGGCAGGCTCCGGGGATCCGGAAGGGTAATGCCGGCCGGGAGCCTGTCCGGCAGGCTCCCGGCTACCGGCGCGGTATCGTCGGATACCCTCGGGGCCCGGTGAGGGCTCCTTTCCGTTGAGATCAGGCCAGGGCGCCGCGCACCTTGTCCAGTTGGCCGGCGCTGCCCAGCTTCTCGTTCTTGTGGGCGATAAAGTCGGCATAGGCAGCCATAAAGGTCTTGCCTGGGTCCCGGAAGTCGAACTTTTCCGGGTGATCGCGAAAGAACTCGCGGTGTACGCGGGTCCACACCAGGCGGCCGTCGGTGTCGATGTTGACCTTGGTCACGCCCAGCGGCACGGCCCTGGCAAAGTCATCCTCGTCCACGCCCCTGGCCGAGGGGTCGAGGGCGCCGCCGGCGGCATTGATGCGCTCCACCTCTTGCCGGGGCACGGAGGAAGACCCGTGCATCACCAGGGGAAATCCGGGCAGGCGCTCCTGGATCTGCGCCAGGCGCTCAAAGTGCAGACTCTGGCGCCCCTTGAACTTGTAGGCGCCGTGGCTGGTGCCGATGGCGACTGCCAGGCTGTCGCAGCCGCTGCGCTCCACGAACTCTTCCGCCTCGGCGGGATCGGTGAGCATGGCGTGTTTTTCGTCGACGGCGATGTCTTCTTCCACACCGCCGAGCATGCCCAGCTCGGCTTCCACGCTGATACCGCGAGCGTGGGCTGCCTCGACCACGCGGCGCGTGGTGGCAATGTTCTGCTCGAAGGGCATGTGAGAGGCATCGATCATGACCGAGCTGTAAAAGCCGGACTCGATGCACTCGTAGGCCGTCACCTCGTCGCCGTGATCCAGGTGCACGGCAAAGACGGCCTCGGGGTAAAGCTCTTCGGCGGCGCGGATCAGCCCCTCCAGCATCAACACGCGGGCATAGTTGCGCGCTCCCCGCGAGATCTGGATGATAAAGGGCGCCGACGCTTGGATGTTGCCCTCGAACAGGCCGATGCACTGCTCCATGTTGTTGATGTTGTAGGCGCCGATGGCAAACTTGCCGTAGGCGATCTTGTAAAGGTCAGCCGTCGTTACGATCATCGAATTCCCCCCGGATTGCTCCTTTCGCGTCTGGGCCGCCCTGTCTCGGCGACGGCTGCGTCTACAGCGTCAAGAGGTAGGCGACCAGGTCGTTGATCTGCTGCTCAGAGAGCTGCGTGTTGTAGGTGCTGGGCATGATGCCCGGCGTAAAGCCCTCCACGACGTGGGCGTCCGGCTCGGCAATGGCCTGGTGAAGGTACTCCTCGGCCGACATGCCCTCGACACGGCTGCCTGCCTCGGTGCCGATGTTGGCCAGGGACGGGCCGACGAGGGTCACGCCGGGATCGAGGGAGTGGCAGGTGTTGCAGGCGGGCGAGGCTACCTGGCTGTAGACCGTCTCCCCTGCGGCGGCATCGCCGGCGCCGGCTTCGCCACCGGTGCCACCCTCTCCTCCACAGGCGACGAGGCTGGCGATCAAGATCATCGAGATCAGAAACATTGTTTTCCGCATGTGGACCTCCTCATGAAAGTGAGTGATAGGCATTTGATTGAGACGTCCGCGCTGACAGGATGGCCCCTTTGCAGATCCCGCGCATATTGTAACACAAATGCAGGCGAAAGCCAATCCCGCCGGCTCGCTGATCTAGGCTGCCAAACCAGCCCTGCCTGGGACCGCCGAGCGCCTGCTCGGCCTCTCTCTCAGCGCGCAACTTGCCGAGCCAGCGCTCGGCGCCCCCGGTTGCCAAACCAGCCCTGCCTGGGACCGCCGAGCGCCTGCTCGGCCACTCTCTCAGCGCGCAACTTGCCGAGCCAGCGCTCGGCGCCCCCGGCTGCCAGACCAGCCCTGCCTGGGACCGCCGAGCGCCTGCTCGGCCTCTCTCTCAGCGCGCAACTTGCCGAGCCAGCGCCCGGCGCCCCCGGCTGCCAAGCCGGTCATGGCTGCTGCCGTCCCGGACGGGGTTTTTCGCTTGCCCTGGGCCCCTTTTTCGAGTATAATGAGGGTGAACGATGGAGAGGAAGCACGGTTTGAGCCTGTTTGTCACGTTCGAGGGCCCGGAAGGGTCGGGCAAGACCACACAGATGCGCCTTCTCGCGACGTACCTCCGCGAGGGGGGCCACGACGTGCTGACAACCCGCGAGCCGGGCGGCACGGCCATCGGGGACCTGGTGCGAGCCATTCTATTGGATCCGGCCCACACCGAGATGGCGCCCAACACCGAGTTCCTGCTTTTTTCCGCCGCCCGGGCCCAACACGTGGCGGAGGTGATCCGGCCGCAACTGGCCCGCGGCGGCATTATCCTGTCGGACCGGTACGCCGATTCGAGCCTGGCCTACCAGGGTTATGGGCACCGGCTGGACCTGGAGGAGGTACGGTCTGTGACCGGTTTTGCCACCGGCTGGCTGCGGCCCGACCTGACCTTTTACCTTGACCTGCCGGTGGAGCAGGGGCTCCGGCGAAAGGCGGGAGGCCAGGGGGATGCGTGGAACCGGATGGAGCAGAAGGATATTGAATACCACCGCCGGGTGCGTGCCGGATACCTGGAGATGATAGCCCAGGAGCCGGAGCGCTGGGTGCGCGTGGATGCCCGGCAGAGCACCGCGGAGGTGCAGGCCGCCATTCGCCGCTGCCTGGAGGAGCGGCACATTTTGGAAAGGGGTGGGGAAACGGTATGAAGTTGATTATGAGCATCGTCCACGGCGACGACGCGGGGCGGCTGGTGGATGCTCTGACCGGGGCTGGGTACCGGGCAACCACCATCAGCACCACGGGCGGTTTCCTGCGGCAAGGCAATGCCACGATCTTTGTCGGCACCGACGATGCCCAGGTCCCCCACGTGCTGCGCCTGATCAAGGAGAACTGCAAGACCCGGACGCAGTTCGTCAATCCACTGCCGCCGGTGATGGAGCCCGGCGAGATGTACATGCCGACGCCCGTGGACGTGCAGGTGGGCGGGGCGACGGTTTTTGTACTGGACGTAGTCCAGTTCGAGCACTTCTAGAGGTCAGTCCAGATCGTCCATGCCGCCCATACCCATGCCGCCACCCGCGTCCATGTCGTCCGCCAGCCCGGGCATGGCCTCTTCGATGTCTTCCGGAGACTGGCCGGATTCCAGGCGGTCCATGACCTCGCCGAACTCGGGGGGCATCTCTTCGCCCGCCTCGTCGCTCATCTTGCGCATCCAGCGGGCGAGGCTCTTGGGATCGTTCTCGTCCAGGTCGCCGAGCGTGGACGGATCCGCCAGGTCGTCGAGACGGCTCTCCTCGGAGCGCACCACGGCCACGCGTGAGATCAGGCGAGCCAGGCGCGTGCCCCCGCAGCGGGGGCAGGTGGGCTGCCCCTCGCTGGCGGCGAAGGACCTGTAAAAGAGGCTGACGCGCCGTCGGCAATCATGGCAGCGATATTCGTAGATTGGCATAGTTCTTACACCCTCGATATGGCGGCAATCCCGCAACTCTGCCGGGATTATAATGCAAACGAGATTTGGTGCCAACTTTGAAAACAGTAAAGGCGGAATCCATGGAAACAAGCTCTTCAAACACGAGCCCGTACGAGCGCGAGACCGAGCCTCTCCTCCTGATCATCTCCGGACCTTCGGGCGTGGGCAAGGACGCCCTGGTGAAGCGGATGAAAGAGACGGGCTACCCCTTCTCCTTTGTCATCACGGCCACCGACCGGCCGCCGCGGCCCGGCGAAGTGGACGGCCGGGATTATTGCTTTTACTCCACGGTCGAGTTCGAGCGGATGATCGCCGAGGGCGAGATGTTGGAGCATTCGGTTGTCTACGGACAGCACAAGGGCATCCCCCGCGCTCACGTGTGCCGGGCCCTGGAGGCGGGATTGGACGTCATCATGCGCCTGGACGTGCAAGGCGCCCGGAAGGTCAAGGGGATCCTGCCCGTGGCCATCACCGTCTTTCTCCTGCCCGAGTCGGAAGAGGAGCTGCAGTCGCGCTTGCTGGACCGGCGGAGCGATACGGAGGAAGCGCTGCAGCGGCGCCGGGAAACGCTGCAGGAGGAGCTGGCGTGCATCCCGGAGTTTGACTACGTGGTCATGAACCGTGACAACCTCCTGGACGAGGCCGTGGAGGACGTGAAGGCGATCCTGCGCGCCGAGCATTGCCGGACAGAGCCCCGGAAGGTATGCCTGTGAGCCAACCCGCAGACTGGCAGCCGCGCCCCGTCGTCTCGTACGCCCTGCCTTTCCATCGCCCGGTGGTGACCTGGATCCTGCTGGCGGCCATCGTCGTGGTCTTTGGCCTGGAGACCGTGGCCGGGGGCTCGACGGAAACCGAGGTCCTGGTTCGCCTGGGAGCCAAGGTCACGCCCCTCATCGTCGCCGGCGAGTATTGGCGGCTCCTGACCGCCATGTTTCTGCACATCGGCGTCTTTCATCTGCTGTTCAACGGCTATGCCCTGGTGGCCATCGGCACCGAACTGGAGCGCATCTTTGGCCCGGTGCGCTTTGCCATCATCTATTTTCTGGCCGGGCTCCTGGGCAGCCTGGCGAGCTATGCCTTCAGCTACACGCTGTCGGCCGGCGCCTCGGGGGCCATCTTTGGCGTCATCGGCGCGCTGGCGGCGTTCTTTATCCTGCACCGGGAGCGGCTGGGGGCCTGGGGACGCGCTCGCCTGGGCAACATTGCCTTTCTCATCGGCATCAACCTCTTCCTGGGATTTACCCGGCCGGGCATCGACAACCTGGGCCACATCGGCGGGCTCATCGGCGGCCTGGGGTTGGGCTGGGCGCTGGCGCCCCGCTACCGCCTGGACCCGATGCGGGGGGCGGCCGTGGACGAGAATGGCCCCGCCCGCTACCTGCCCGCCGTGTTGGCGGCCGTCCTTCTCCTGGCCGGGGGCACGGTCCTGGCCACGCTTTCGCACCGAGACGACCCGCGGCTGTACCTCTCGCGCGGGCGAGAGGCCATCCAGCGAGAAGCCTGGGACGAGGCCGCCGCCGAGCTGGAGCAGGCCATCGCCCAGGACCCTTCCATCGCCGACGTGTCGACCTACTTTTTCCTGGGCCTGGCCTACAACCAGATGGATCAGCCGGAGCAGGCCGCGGAGGCCTACGAGGCCGGGCTCGCCCTTGACCCCCGGGACGAGCCGAGCCACTGGAACCTGGCCCTGACCTACTACCAGTTGGAGCGTCACGCCGAGGCGCTGGAGCACTTTCGCGCCTACCTGGAGCTGAATCCCGGGGACGCGGAGCGCGTCCAGCCCTACATCGACGCCCTGGAACGGCGCCTGCCAGACGGATAGGAGCACCACAGCCGGCAAGCGCCCTCGCGTCCATTATTTTTGACAGGGCCAGCGGCGTGTGATATACTTTTTATGCCAGCAGGTTATTGCAGGAGTCTGGCCGCTGGCAACATCACCAGGAGGTGCCTGAGTGAGCGAAGAAGTCGTATCTTGTGTTCAATCGGCACGGGGGCCACTGACGTCTCCCGCCCCGGCATCTGAGGAAGGTGCCCCAGTTCAACAACAGGAGGTCCAAATGTCATTGGCACGTGTCGGCAAAGAAGCCCCGGATTTCGAGGCTAGCGCCTTTGTGAACGGTGGCTTCAAGAACATCAAGCTGTCAGACTACCGCGGGCAGTGGGTCGTACTGTGCTTCTACCCCGGTGATTTCACCTTTGTCTGACCGACCGAGTTGGCGGCCGTGGCCGCCAAGTATCCGGTGCTCCAGGATCTGGGCGTTCAGGTCCTTTCGATGAGCACCGACAGCCGTTTCACCCACAAGATCTGGCACGAGGAAGAGTTGTCCAAGATGGTCGAAGGCGGCATCCCCTATCCGATGCTGTCGGACGCCGGCGGCAAGATCGGGCAGATGTACGGCGTCTATGACGAGGATAGCGGCACGGAGGTGCGCGGCCGGTTCCTCATCGACCCCGACGGCATCGTCCAGGCGATAGAGGTGCTCACGCCCCCCGTGGGCCGCAACGTGTCCGAGCTTATCCGCCAGGTCCAGGCGTTCCAGAAGGTGCGCGAGACCAAGGGCGCCGAGGTGACTCCCTCCGGCTGGGTGCCGGGCAGGGACACCCTCAAGGTTGGCCCGCACCTGGTTGGCAAGGTCTGGACGGTGTGGAAGACGGATCAGGCCTTCTAAGCGGTCCATTTCAGACGACGTTAAAGGCCAGGCCCCCACAGGGGCCTGGCCTTATTGATCCTCCGGCTGCCCGTCGCGCACCAGGCGCCACATGAGGAGGGCGCCCACCATCCGCACCGCGCCCGACACGAGGAACGTGTTGCGCACGCCGATCCAGTCGGCCAGGCCGGCGCCCAGCAGCGGCCCGGCAAAGGCGGTGACGTTCATCAGCGCCGTGTAGATGGCCACGTAGGTGGGGCGGCGGGCGGCGGGGCTGACGCGGAGCATGACGTTAAAGAGGGCCAGGTTGCAGCCCGCCCAGGTCAGGCCGCCCAGGATAGAGGTGGGGACCATCCAGCCGATGGTGGGCACCAGGGCCGTCGCGGCCGCGTACAGCGACACGCCCAGCGAGGTGATGACCAGCAGCCAGCGGTCGCCACGCTGCTTCGAGATCCTGGCCCAGTACAGGTAGCCGGCGATGGTGGTGCCATCGACGACGACGGCGATGATGCCGATCCACGTGTCGGTGGCGCCCAGGTCTCGCACCCGCAGGATGGACCACAGGGCCGCCGGCAGGTAGAGGCCCCAGTGAAAAACAAAGGCGGCCAGGGAAAACCCCAGGAACTCGGGCTGGGCCTTGACGCTCGCCAGGCTCTCGCGGACCTGGCGCCACGAATAGCGCCGCCGCGGCGTGCCGGCCCGGGCCAGCGTCACGGCGTCGGGCATGCGGATGCGGCGCAGGGCCGGCAGGCTGAGGAACGACAGCAGCGCGCCGGCGCCCAGGAGGAGCTGGTAGTTGAGGGGCACCGGAAACAGGTCCAGGAACGCGCCTCCCGCCAGGGCCGCGACGGTGGCAGTCACCGCCAGGAGCAGCCAGCGGACGCTGACCACCTGCCCGCGCCGCTGGGGCGAGGTCAGGTCGGGGATGAGGGTGGTGACGGCGGTGTTGACCACGGCCGTGGGCAGGGTGACCAGGGCCTGGAGCAGGATGAGGGCCTCCACCCGGCCGCGGCTGAGGACAAAGGGCATGATCGCCATGGCCAGGTAGCCCAGGCGCTGCAAGAGGGCTGTCGAGAGGATCAGCGGCAGGCGCCGCCGCCGGCGCTCGATGATGCGCGCGGCAGGGACGAGCCACACGACGTTCACCAGGGCGGGCAGCGCGGCCAGCCAGCCAAGCTGGCCGGTGGTGGCTCCCAGGCGCAGGGCAAAGACCGGGACAAAGGTGGCGGCCAGGCCGCTGATGATCCCGAACCAGGTGGTCGCGCCGTACAGGCTGCGAAGGTTGCGTCCTTCCTGGCTGTGGGCCGGCTCGTACCACGGCAACTGCCGTCCCAGGTACGCCGCTGCTTCGCGGCTCCTGGCGGCCAGCACCGCCAGGAGATGGCGGATGCGCTGCAATCTAGCCCAGCGCCTCCAACGCAGCCTTGAGCTGGTCGTAGGTTTGCAGCCAGGTCTGCGGCACGACGCGCATGTCGCCGACGACAGGCATAAAGTTGGTATCGCCCAGCCAGCGGGGCACGACGTGGATGTGGACGTGGTCCTCGACGCCGGCGCCGGCCACCCGCCCCAGGTTCATCCCCGTGTTAAAGCCCTCGGGCTGCATGGCGCTCTTGAGGGCCGCCAGGCCGCGGTTGAGGAGTAGCATCATCTCGGTCAGGGCCGCGGGCTCGAGCTCCTCGGGGCTGCGTACGTGGGCATAGGGCACCACCATCAGGTGGCCGTTGTTGTAGGGAAAGCGGTTGAGGATCAGAAAGGCCAGCTCCCCACGGTAAAGGACCAGGTTCTCCCGGTCGTCGCTGCTTTCCATGGCGTTGCAAAAGATGCAACCCGGCTGCTTTTTCTCGGTCAGGTATTCGAGCCGCCAGGGCGACCAGATATGTTTCATTGCGCGCCCTCCTCGCCAGATCTGTCAGGCTATTCTAGCCCAAAACAGGTGGG
>JAAYZQ010000156.1 GCA_012514775.1 Anaerolineaceae bacterium | reverse complement strand
GAGCCGTCGTGGATGTTGGACGTCTGCAGCAGCGCGCCGCCCTGCTGCCGCCACACCGACGGTCGGGATATGGTGCCGCCGTCGCGCACGGTCCACGGCCCCAGCCGCCGCGTCCTGTCTATGACGACGGCGCGGTCGAACTCGGCGCCCGTGTTACCCCAGCAGTAAAAGCCCACAGCGCCGCGGCCCAGGTCGCCGTCCGCCAGGTCGAACAACGCGACCCCGTCGAGATAGGCGGCCAGGTTGTGACCCTCGGCGCGAATCGTCAGGTCGTAGTGGTGGCCCTGGGTATAGGCGACGGCGTCCTGCCACAGCACCGTCACCGCGCCGCCGACCTTCTTGATCAACCGGCGATAGCTCCTCTCGCGGTCCATGGAAAAGCGATAGTAGTTGTCGTCATCCTGGTAACGGAACATCACGCCGATGGCATCGTCGTCCGTCGAGCGCAGGCGAACGCAGAGCTGCACGTCCTCCCACGCGTCGCTGCCGCCCACGGCATAGGTGCCCTCTTGCTCCGGCCCGCTGCCAGGGACGTGGATGTTGGACGATTGGGTCAGCACGCCACCGGCAGCATCCCATTGCGACGGCCCCGAGACCGCGCCGGCAGCGTCCACGACGGTGAGCTCGCCCACGTTGGCAAACTGCGGCTCCCACAGGAGCGGCGGCGTTTCGAGGGCCTCCACCAGCAGCTTTTCAAAGTGCGCGCCGACGTTCGCCCAGCAGTACAGGCCCACCTGCCCACTCGCCAGGTCGCCGTCCTGCACGCTGAACAGGAAGCGCTGGTCGAGAAAGCCCAGCAAGCGGTCGCCGTGGGCCTCGATCACCAGCTCGTACAGGTGGTCCTGATCGTACGCCGCGTTGTCTTCCCACAGAACCGACACCGTCCCATCCACCAATTTGACCAGGCGGCGGTAGCTGCGCTCCCGGTCCATGGAGAAGCGGTAGTAGTTGCCGGCGTCCCGGTATCGGAACACCACGCCAATGGCGTCGTCGTCCGTCGATCGCAGGCCGGCCGTAACGCGCACGTTCCCCCAGGCCGGCGAGCCGGTAATGGCCATCGTGCCCGGCTTGGCGGCCGCCAGCGGCGACGCCGACGTGCTGCCTCCCCAGATGTTGCTTGTCTGCAGGATGTGCCCGCCCGAGATCTGCCAGCTCGATGGCGGCGGAGTGCTGCCCTCGTCGACGATGGTATAGTGGTCGAGGGCGTTGGGGCCAAAGGTCTCGTCGAACAGCAGGCCGCGCGCCCCGTCGTCAAAGCTATCTTCGAACAGGACCGGATTGCCTGCCGGCTCGTCCAGGGCGCCGGGCAGGCTGCGGAGCTGGACCTGGTGCCCCGTCAGGTCGGCCGCCTCGCGCAGCAGCAGGGAGACCGATTCGTCGGCGGGCACGCCGTTCCCGAAGGTGACGCCCGTCATCTTGAGCGTGCCGGGCAGCCCTGGCGCCGCGCCCTCGACGCCCGCGCGCGCCACCGCCAGGTCGGTGCGCTTCCAATCGATGGGCTCCGGGCTCTCGACCAGCAGCGCGACCGTCTCGCCGTCGCGGTTTACCCGGCTGGCGCGCACCTCGGCCGGGTTCTGGTGGGCGGCAGGGCCAAGGGTAGCCTCGGCCAGGGCCGTGTACGCGCGCTCCTCGCCCTCCGTCGTGGCGTCGCCCGGAGCCGCGCCCGCGGCGACCAGGGCCGCCAGGCCGGCGTCCGGCAGACTCCCGGCGTCCAGCTCGACGCCCCACGTCTCGTCCTGGTAGCTGTGCAGGTGGTGGACAAAGTGCGAGAAGTTGGAGGTCACGAACTCGAAACGATACACAACGGGCGCAGCGTCGACGCGATAGTCGTCGACGCGGACGTCGGTAAAGCGCGCCCCCTCGCTGGCCCAGCAGTAGAGGCCAACGGCGCCCCTGTCCAGGGCCGGGTCGGTTACCCGGAACGCGAGCTCGCCGTCCTGGTAGATGGCCAGGTCGTCGCCGATGGCCTCCACCGTGATCAGATAGTCCTGATCCTGGCGATACACGGCTTCGTCCTCGGCCAGGACCGCCGGGTCGCCTCCCACAAAGCGCACCAGCCGCCTGTAGCTGCGCTCGCGGTCCATGGAAAAACGATAGTAGTTGTCCGGGTCCTGGTAGCGGAAAACCACGCCGATGGCGTCGTCGTCGGCGGACCGGAGAAAGACGCTGAAGCGATAGTCGGTCCACTCTGACGGCTGGTCGGGGTGACCCGCCGGCAACGCGGGATTGCTGGCGTAGACGAGGAGTGTCCCCGGCTTGGCCGGGACATCGGCCTCGGTCGAGCCACCCCAGATGTTGGACGTTTGCTCCACGTAGCGGCTGGGGGGAACGCCCGTCTCGCCCACGCGCCACTGCGACGGCCCGCTGTTGGTGCCCTGGTCGACGACCCGCCAGCCTCCCATCGTCCCTGCCGGCCCCGTGGCCGTGTCGCCCAGGCTAAAGGCGCTGAAATCCTCGTGCAGCAGAAGCGGGATGAGCCTCGCCTCGTACAACGCGTCCGGATCGAGAACCTGGCCCGCGGCCGAAGCGGTGAGCGTCTTGTCGTGGGGAATGACGGTCGGGTCGAGCATGGCGCAGTCGCTGGCGTTGAGGATCGAGATCCAGCGCTCCTCGCTCTCGGTCACGGTGAGGTCCTCGGTCACGCCCCAGCGGTTGTTGAGGACGATCAGGCGGCCCTGGGCGTCGCGCACCGGGCGGTTGTTGTTGTCGTACAGGTACAGGCCCAGGTCGCGGTACGCGATGCGGTACATGAGGTCGACGTAATCCTCGTTCCACTCCACACCCACGTCGTAGGCGCGGTACACCGGCCGCGGCAGGAGGGGCTGCTCGCCACTCGCCGGGACGGTGGGCGGCACCGTCTGCTTCACATAGATCGCCAGGTCGCTCAGCCCGCTGTTCTTCTCGAACTCGTCGGGGTTTGGGTGCCCCTGGGGCACGCTCAACGCCGCCAGGCCGGGCGGCCCCTCGGTGCGGAAGTAGGCGTATTCGACGGACTCGTGGTCATGGGAGTAGCCGCTCAGCGACTCCTCGCCGCTGGCGCTGGCCGTGCTGGCGATCTTCAGGCGGTACGTGCTGTGCGGCTCCAGGACCTCGCCCTCGTCTTGCCAGTGGGCAAGCTCGTCCACCAGGTGTTGCGCCATCTCCTCGCGGTGCGCCTTCTCTGATGGGTCGGGGCCGATGTTGGCGCAGATCTG
>JAAYZQ010000155.1 GCA_012514775.1 Anaerolineaceae bacterium | reverse complement strand
TACGGCTTCCTGGAAGGCTTTCAGGCCGTGGGCTGGCCGACGCTGGTCGTGCTGGGCCTGCTGACGGTGGTGGCCACCACCGCCGACGTGTGGGCAACCAGCGTGGGCGCCCGCCTGGGCGGGGCCAGCGGCTGGAGCATCGTGGGCGGCATGGTGGGCGGGCTCGTGGGGCTCCTGGTTTTCACGCTGCCGGGGGCCATCGTCGGCGCGCTGGTCGGGGTGCTTGCCGTCGAGATCCTGCGCGCCAGGGACTGGCGCCAGGCGCTCAAGGCGAGCGGCGGCTGGGCCGTGGGCTGGATCCTCGCCACGGCGCTCCAGGCCGGCATCGGCCTGGTGATGGCGGTCATATTCGTGTGGCAGGTGATGCGGGGCCCCTCGGGATAGAGCCAGGGCCGGGCATTTCCGCCCGCCCGGCGCTCACAGCATGGCCAGGATCTCGTCCTGGCGCGCCCACATCTCGTTCCGCTCTTCGATGTCGGCGTGGTCGTAGCCCAGCAGGTGCAAGACTCCGTGCACCACGAGGAGGTCGAGCTCGCGCTCGACGGGGTATTGCTGCTCCAGGGCTTGATCCACGGCCCGCGTATAAGAGATCACGACGTCGCCCAGGTAGTCGTCGCTCCCCGGCGCGGCGATAAAGGGGCCGCCGTCCTCCTGGGAGGGAAAGGATAGGACGTCGGTCGCTTCGTCCTCGTCCATAAAGTCGCGGTTCAGCTCGCGGATGCCCTGGTCGTCGGTGACGACGACGGTCACCTCCCCCGGCCGCTCCTCGTGCCGCAGCGTGGTCATGACTGCCCGTTCCAGGCGCTCCACGGGCACCAGCCCGGTAAACATCTCGGCAACCTGGATCTCGACGACGCTCTGCTTGTCTGTCATGGCCTTTCCTCTCTCTATCATTTCGCCATAATCGGGCTTGTACGTTCGTAGTGGGCGATTTATCGCCAAGAACCGCGCTGAAGCGCGCACTACGAACGGGCTCTCCGACAGGTTGCTAGACGGCGCGTTCCACGCCATCGGGCCCCTTGACATTCACGGGCTCCGGGTACTTGACCCGCGGGTGGAACACGCCCTTCAAAACGCTGACAAAGGCCGCCTGGATCTCTTTCAGATCGCGCAAGGTGAGGTCCGACTCGTCCAGTTGCCCGTCGTCCAGCTTGGACTTGATGGTGTCGGCGATGATGCGCTCGATCTCTTCCACCGACTCGGGCTCGGCGCTGCGCACGCGGGCCTCGCTGCCGTCGGCAAGCATGAGGATGGCCGTCTCGCGGGATTGGGGCTTTGGGCCCGGATAGGCAAAGTCCTCCTTGCGGACGGTCTCGTCGTTGTCGTTGGCCTCGTTGAGGGCCATGCGATAGAAGGCAAGGGTCAGGCCTGTGCCGTGGTGTTCGCTGATAAAGGCTCGCACGGCGGCCGGCAGGTGGTGCTTCCTGGCCAGGTCCAGGCCATCCTGGACGTGACTGAGGATGATCTGGGCGCTGGTGCGCGGGTCCAGGCGTTCGTGGGGATTGACAGTGCCCACGCGGTTCTCGATGTAAAAGTAGGGCCGGGCCGTCTTGCCGATGTCGTGGTAATAGGTGCCCACGCGGGCCAGGAGGCCGTCGGCCCCGATGCGCTCGGCCGCCTCTTCGGCCATGTTGGCTACGAGGAGGGTGTGGTGGTAGGTGCCGGGCGCGTTGAGCAGCAACTGGCGGAAGAGGGGATGGGTCGGCCGCGAGAGCTCCATCAACTGGAAGGGCGTGATGACGTCCAGGAAGGTGCTGAGGGCGAAAAAGGCGGCCAGGGTGACGCTCGCCGCCAGGCCGCCCATGACCACGCCGACCATGGCGTTGATGGAGGTGCGCAGCAGGTCGGGCTGGGGAGCCAGGAGCCCGAAGGCCAAGATGACGGTGGCGTTGGTGAGGGCCACGGCCAGCCCCGCCCGCAGGAAGGCCTTCAACCGCTCGGCCTGGCCCAGCGACAGGGCGCCGATGAGGGCGCCGCTCAGGAGATAGACCGTCAGCTCCAGCGTACCGCCGGCCAGGTAGGCGCCCACGAGGCCCGTGACCACGCCCACGGCCACCCCCAGGCCGGGCCCGAAGAGGATGGTGATGAGCATGGGCAGTGCCGGCAGGGGGTAGAGGTAGGGCGCCACGCTGTCGGCAAAGGGCAGCATCAGCTTGCCGGCGACTACAAAGAGGGCGACGAGCAGGAAGGTGACGGCCGCCGTGCGCCAGCGCTGCCAGAGGCTGGGCTGCAGCCGGAAGACAAACATCTCCAGCATGCTGGTGGCCAGCAGGGCGAGGAGGATGGCGCTGAGGACCGACGGCCAGCGCACCGACTGCTGGCGCAGGCCGTAGGCGTCCAGGGCTTCGATGTCGATGGCGCGCACCAGGCTTCCCTCGCGGACGATGGCCTCTCCCTGGCGGATGGTCCACGTCACGGGGGCCGTGTTCTCGCGTGCCTGCTGGCGCAGCTCCTCGGTGCGGGCGGCGTTGTAGAAGGCATTGGCCGTCACCAGGCCCCCGGCAATGTCCTCCACGATGGCCGTCTGTTCGGCGCTCAGGTTGTGGTCGATGAGGGTGGGCAGGGTGCGGCGCACCGACGCCACCCGGTCGTCGCGGATCTCGTTCTGCATGGCCCGGCCCAGGACGCGCACCGTCTCGTCGCGGGTTTCCTGCCAGGCCTCGTCGTCCAGGGCCATGGCCTGAGAGATGACGTCTTCGGGGAGGTCGAGGTCGGGAATGGCGGCGACCCAGCTTATCTGCTGCACACCCGAGGCGTAGGGGTCCTCCCGCACGGTGCTGACATAGTCCAGGATCTGCCTGGCCCGGATCTCTTGCTGGCGCGCCACCGAGATGTCGGGGCGCTCGTAGACGTCGGCCACGGAGGCCGCCTCGATGTCCTGGGCTTGTTTGGTGCGTATGGCGCTCTCGTAGGTCAGGTCGTAGGGTGCCAGGATTTCGATGCGGCTGACGTCGCCGGCGTCGAGGATCACCCGCTGGGACGGCAAGAAGTCTACCAGCAGCACGCCGCTGATGACAGCCGCCAACAGGAGCCCCAGGACCATGGCACGCAGGGCTACACTCCAGCGATCGCGGCCCGTCCTGGCGGGACGTCGCCGGCGACTCTGGGGGCTATCGAGCATCGGGCCTCACTTTAGAAACGAACAAACGAACACATGGGCAAATGGACATCTCTTACCCCGTTCCCGCGCCTATTATAGACGTCCTCCGTCGGGAAGTCAAGTCCGGGTGGCGCGTCCAAGGAGCGGATCACCGCCGGTCCCGTGTCTGCCGCGGCCGGCCGTACCCTCAGTCCGCCCGGGCTTTGACATATCGCTGGATATGTCATACAATACTGTGCCGGAATGACGACCACGGCACCAGTACCGACGATGGAGGAAGTGGATGAAGATATACAAGAGTGGCAATTTGCGCAACGTGGCCCTCCTGGGTCACGGCAGCGCGGGCAAGACGTCGCTGGCTGAGGCGATGTTGTACGATTCCGGCGCGGTCAATCGCCTGGGCCGCGTCGACGAGGGAACTTCGGTTTCCGACTGGGACGACGAAGAGCGACGCCGCAAAATGTCCATCAACGCGACGCTCATTCCTTGTGAGTGGCGCGATCACAAGCTGAACGTTATTGACACCCCGGGTTACATGGACTTTGTGGGCGAGGTGGTCGGTTCCGCGCGCGTGGTCGACGCTGCCGTGGTGTTGGTGGACTCGGTCGGCGGCGTGGAGGTGGGCACCGAGCAGGTGTGGGACTATGCCGACGAGCAGAACCTGCCTCGCCTGGCCTTTGTCAACAAGATGGAACGGGAGAACGCGAACTTCCAGCGGGTCGTCGAGGAGATTGCCTCCCGGTTCCACCTTCCCGCGGTGCCCATCCAACTGCCCATCGGCAGCCAGGCCGATTTTCAGGGCGTGGTGGACCTGCTGACACAAAAGGCGTACGTAGGCGAGAAGGGCAGCGAGGCCCCCATCCCGGCCGGCATGGCTGATGCCGTCGAAGAGGCGCGCATGGTCCTGCTGGAGGCCGCGGCCGAGGGCGAAGACGCCCTGATGGAAAAGTACTTTGAGAGCGAGACCCTGACCGAGGAAGAGATCCTGCGGGGCTTGAAGGCGCGCATCAGGCGGGGCGACCTGGTGGCCGTGCTGTGTGGCTCGGCGGCGATGAACATCGGCGTGCAGGGCGTCATGCAGGCCATCGTGGATCTGTTGCCGTCTCCCGTGGCCGCGGGGCCCTACCCGGCCAGGAACCTGGCCACCAACGAGAACACGGAGCTGGAAGGCGACGCCGCGGGCGCGCTGGCGGCCCTGGTGTTCAAGACCGTGGCCGACCCCTACGTGGGCAAGCTCTCCTATTTCCGCGTCTACTCGGGCACCGTCGAGTCGGACTCGCGGGTCTTTAACAGCCGTGTCCGCGAAGAGGAACGCCTGGGGCAGATCTATGCCATGCGGGGCAAGGAACAACTCCCTGTGGACAGGGTGCCGGCGGGCGACATTGCCGCCGTGGCGCGGCTGAGCGAAACCCAGACGGGCGACACGCTGTGCGATCGCGGCATGCCCCTGGAGCTTGCCCCGGCCGAGTATCCCGACCCCCTCTACTCCGTCGCCGTCACACCCAAGACCAAGGCCGACGCGGCCAAGATCAGCCCCACGCTGACGCGCCTGGCCGAGCAGGACCCCACCCTGCGCTGGCGGCAGGACATCAGCACCCGGGAGACAATCCTGTCGGGCATGGGCGACACGCACATCAACGTGGCCATCCGGCGCATGGAAGAGACCTTTAGCCTGGGTCTGGACACCGCCGTGCCCCGCGTGCCCTACATGGAGACCATCACCAGGTCGTCGAGCGCCCAGTACCGCCACAAGAAGCAGACGGGCGGCGCTGGCCAGTTCGCCGAGGTGCACATGCGGGTCGAGCCGCGGGAGCGCGACAGCGGCTTCGAGTTCGCCTGGGAAGTGGTGGGCATGAACGTCTCAAAGACCTTCGGGCCCTCCATCGAAAAGGGCATCAAATCGGTCCTCGAGCAGGGGGTCATTGCCGGCTACCCGGTGGTGGACGTCATGGCCGCGGTGTACGACGGCAAGGAGCACCCGGTCGACTCCAAGGACATTGCCTTCCAGATCGCCGGCCGCGAGGTCTTCAAGCTGGCCTTCAAGGCGGCGGGGCCGGTGTTGCTGGAACCGATCTACAAATACACCATCAGCGTGCCCGAGGAGTACATGGGCGACGTGCTGAGCGACCTGAACACCCGGCGGGCCCAGGTTCTGGGCATGGACCAGGCGAACGGCAGGAGCATCGTCACCGCCCTGGTGCCCCTGGCCGAGATGCAGCGCTACGTCAGCGACCTGCGGTCCATCACCCAGGGACGCGGCCTGTTCAGCATGGAATTCGCCAGCTACCAGAACGTGCCCGGCCACCTGGCCGACCAGATCGTCGCCGCCTCCCAGCGGGAAGCGGAAGAAAAGTAACGACGGCCCCCGGCGCCTGTCCGGGGGGATAAATAGAGACAAAACGGCCGCCAGGCGGATGCCCGCCTGGCGGCCGTTTTGGTTGCTCGGGGTCTCTCCGGGTGGGCGATGGCGCCGAAGAAGGCGGCCGGCGACATCCTAGCCTTCGGACGGCTCCTGGCCCTCTGGCTCCTGCTCTTCTTCCTCGATCTCTTCCTCTTCTTCGACCTCGTCCTCTTCGGGCGAGATGGCGCCGGCGCCGCCGCCGCCAAACACGCCCAGCATCTGAAAGAGCTTGCGGGCCAGCTTCTGTTTGCCGCTGGCCTCCTCGCCTTCCTCCAGGCCCTCGCGATAGCCGTCCATGGCCTCCAGGAACTTGCCCCGCTGCACCTTGAGCTTGCTCAGCTGGCGGGCCACGGCCTTCTCGTTGCCCCGCTCGCCCAGATCGCGAAAGATGGCGACGGCCTCCTCGTAGGCTTCGATGGCCTTGTCGGCCTGGTCCTGGCGGTCGTACAGCATTCCCAGGTTGCCCAGGGTGACGGCCTGGCCCGAGCGGTCGGGCAGGGCCATGCGAATGGTGAGGGCCTCGTCGAGGTGGGCCTGGGCCGCTTCCCAGTCCTCCATCTGGATGCACACCACGCCGGCGTCGTTCAGTGCCTCGCTCTCTTCTTTGCGCAGGCCTTCCCCGGCAAAGAGCTGGCGCGCCTTCAGGAGGGCGGCCAGGGCCTCTTCGTACTCGCCGGCGCGATAGGCGTCGATTCCTTCGTCGTACAGATGGCGGGCGCGATCAACGTTCATTATGAAACCTCCTTGTCGCTCGCTTCTGGTTGGGCCTGCTCGGCGACGGGAACCCGCAGGATGATGCGCGTGCCCGTCTGAGGAGGCGTGTTGCACGACTCGATGCGGAACTGGGCGTCGATGAGCTCGGCCCGTTCCTTCATGCTCAACAGCCCGATGCTGCCCTTGCGGTCATAGTTCTGCTGGACGGCGGCCGAGTCAAAGCCGGCGCCGTTGTCTTCGACGGTGACCTCCAGCCAGCTATCTTCGGGCTGCAGGCGCAGCCAGACGTCGTTGGCCGAGGCGTGCTTCTTGGCGTTGGTGACGGCCTCCTGGACGATGGCAAAGATGGTGGCTGCCACGGCGCCGTTGAGGCAGGGCAGGAGCGAGGGGGCCTGGAAATGGACGCGAAACTCCTGGTTGCTCTGGAGCTGCTGCACGTAGCTTTCCATGGCCGCGCTCAGCCCCTGGGTCTCGAGGATGAGGGGCCGCAGCTCAAAGAGGGCCAGCCGCGCCTGGCGCGTCGCCTCGCGGGCCAGGTCGCGCAGCGATGCCAGCTCGGCGGAGGCGGCCTCGGGCTTGAGCTCCAGCAGGCGCTCCAGGTGATCGATGCCCATGGAGATGGCCGACAGGAACTGGACCGTGCCGTCGTGGAGGTTGCGGGCCACCTGGCGGCGCACGTCCTCCTGGGCGCGGATGATCCGGTCGCGCTCATCGCGCAGGCTCTGGTAGAGCTGCGCGTTCTCGATGGCCACCGCCGCCTGGTTGGCGGTGGTGAGCATCAGGCTCATGTCTTCGGCGTCAAAGCCGGTCTCGCTCCGCTTGTTGAGCGCCTCCAGGACGCCGACGATGGTGCCCCGAATCTTGATGGGCACGCACAGCACCGACTTGGTGAGAAAGCCGGTGCGGGCGTCGACCTTGGGACTGAATCGCGGGTCCTGGTGCACGTCGTTGACGATGACCGGCACTCCGTTGCTGGCAACCCAGCCGGCAATCCCCTCGTTCTGCCGGGTACGCTGCTTGCGCAGCAGCGCGCCCATCTCGCCGTGGGTATACTCGAACACGAGATCGCCCGTGTCCCGGTCGATGAGCATGAGGGCCGAAGCGCTGGCGTCCAGGACCGCCGTGGCGAGCTGCATGGTATCGTCCAGCACCTTGCCCAGGTCAAAGGTGGAGGCCATGGACTGGGCCACCTGGTAAAAGAGGCTCAACTGGGTCAGCCGGTCCCTGGTCAGCGACAGCTCGCTGACGAGACTCACGACGCGGCCAAAGGCCCGCAAGTAGTGCAGGAGCGTGTCGCGCTGGGCGCCGGCCGGCACGCAGTCTGCGGGAAAGGCCACGAACAGTGTGCCCGCTACCCTGGTCTCGCGGACGATGAGGGTTTGCACGGCGGTGTGGTCGGTGCCCTTGATGGGCTGCCAGGCTGCGCGCAGCTCGTCGCCGTCGGGCATTTCCCAGCCGCCGGCCGAGATCCGTTTCTCGACCCCCGTCTCCCACTGGTCCACAAAGCCGGCCACCGCGGGCGGCATATCGCCGCGGCGAACGCTCAGGGGCGGCCGGCTGGCGTAAAACAGGGAGGCCGAGGTGGCTCCGAATTGGGAGATCAGCGTAGAGAGCCCCTCCGTGGCGAGGCCCACCGGTTCTGAATGATCCAGCAGATGGACGACCTTTTCCAGGCTGAAGCGGGCGCCCACCGCCGTTGCGAAAGAGTCTGTCCGATTCACTTCTGTTCCTTGCCCACCTGGCTCGCAGCCGGTTGGATTGGAATGCTCAGACCGCAAGATTCACTCAATAGGTGATATCCAACAGGGTTTCCGCGATCTGCCGCAGGCTGTCAGCCTTCATGGAGCTGAGCAGCATGGCAATCCGGAGATAGAGCGTGTTGGTCGGTTTGAGCACAAAGTCGCGCAGGTCGGGGGGCAGTTCGTCCAGGCGAGCCGCGAACTGGCGCTGCAGCTCGGCACGGCCCAGGGGCACGATCTCGTCGTCGCACAGGTCGGCCAGCGACTGGCCGCACTGTTCGACGGCCACCTCGAGCTCGGCGAGGGGGATTTCTCGCCTGCCCGCCTCGTACTGGGAGATCCTGTACGCCGAGCAGCCCAGGAGGTCGGCCATCTGCTGCCGGTTGAGCCCCGCGGCCTGGCGGCATTGACGGAACTGCACGGCCAGCATCTTGGTCCGCAGCTTGATCATGGACGCCATGGGCACCGGGTCGTCAGCCTCTTCTGCGGGCAGGGTCTGGTTCTCGTCCCAGAGGGTGATCAGGGGTACTTCCAGGAAGTACGCCAGGCCCTCCAGGTGCGGCAAGGAAATGCCTTGCCCCTGCTCATATTTGGCAAACTTGTGAGGGCTGGTCCCCAAGAACTCGGCGCAATCCCTCTGGCTCTTGCCGGCCCGAAGCCGGGCCCGCCTGACCAGGATGCCCACAATCTTGTTGCGGATAGCGATCGCCTGTGATGCCTCCATCGACCTCTCCTCCAATGAACCAAGAGGACAGAATAGAACGGACAGAATGAACGCTCCTATTATAGCACAAAAGACACAGGATACAACTTGTGCTCCTTCCCTTGTTCAGGTGAGCCGCAGGGGTTGGAAATCGCCGCCGGGTTGTGGTATACTTGGGTCCATGCACGCACCACGAGGGTCGTCGCCGGTGTCGCCGTCCGCAGCCCGCTACCACCTGGCGCTGGGAGGGGTGATCCTCCTGGCCTTGGGCCTGCGCCTGGCGCGGCTCAACTTCCAGCCCCTGTGGTGGGACGAGGGCTGGAGCGTCTACTTTGCCGCTGCCGACGTCTCTACCCTCCTGGAGCTGACGGCGGTGGACATCCATCCCCCCCTCTACTACCTGCTGTTGCGCGCCTGGAGCGAGGTCGTGGGCTGGGGCGCGCCCTCCGCCCGGCTGCTGTCGGTCCTCATCGGCACGGCGACGGTGCCCCTGCTGTACCTCGCCGGCCGGCGGCTGTTCGGCCGGCAGGCGGGGCTGCTGGCCGCGGCACTCCTGGCCGTCTCGCCCCTGCACGTCTACTATTCGCAAGAAGTGCGCATGTACGGCCTGGTGACCCTGTTGGGCCTGCTGGCCCTGCTCTTTGCCCTGCGCTGGCAGGCAGCCGGCGATGGTCGGGGCCGGTGGGCGAGCTGGCTGGGCTACGTGGTGGCCGCCGCGGCGGCCCTCCACACCCAGTACTATGCCGCCTTTTTGCTGGCGGGGCTCAACCTGGCGGTGCTGGCCGGCTGGCTGCGGCCGTTGGGAAGCGAGGGGCGGCCGCTCGCCTCGCGCTCCTCCTCCGTCGCCGCCTGGCTGGGCGCCCAGCTCGCGGTCGTGCTCCTCTTCGTGCCGTGGCTGGCGTACGCCGGCCGGGCGCTGATGACCTACGTGCAGTTCAAGGTGAGCGTCGAGCAGGACCCGACCCTGGGTCCGGTGGTGTACCTGGCCCGGCACCTGTCGGCCTTTTTTGCCGGCCACGCCGAGGGCGGCCTGGCCCCGGCCTGGTGGCTGGGGCTGCTGCCCCCCGCCCTGCTCCTCCTGGCCCTGGCGGCGCGCCGGGGGGCCGGCGCGCGACGGGCGGGCGGGGCCCTCGCCTGGCCCCTCGCCGTCCTGGCGGCGGCGCTGGTGGGCGGCTTTGCCGTCAACCTGGCGCTGCCCTTCAACCCACCCCGCAGCGAGCGGTTGCTGCTCCTGGCCCTGCCGGCTGCCCTCCTCCTGGCCGCCGCCGGCCTGGCGCGCCTGGCCCGTCGCGGGCCGCGCCTGGCGGCCGCCGTGGGCGCTGCCTTTGGCATCGTCGCCTTGCTCTCCCTGGGCTTTTTCTATGCCGTGCCCCGTTATCCCCAGGACGACTATCGCCCCGTGGCGGCCCGCATCCGGGCCCTGGGGGAGCCAACCGACGCCGTGCTGTGCGTCCATCCCTGGCAATGGGGCTACGTGCGGGCCTACATCCCCCGCGACGAGGAGCGCCCGGCCCTGGCGCTCACGCCCCGGGAGGTGATCCCCAGGGAGCGGCAGATCTGGGCCGACGAGCCGGCGAGCCTGGCCGCGGGCCTGGACTCGCTCCTGGCGGAGCACGGGCGGCTGTGGCTTTTGGACCACCGGACCATGGGGCGGGTGCTGGAGGAGCGCATGGAGGCCCACCTGGCGGCCGCGGCCTATCCGGCCCTGTCCGAGTGGTACGGGGAAAATACCGTGCTGTCGCTCTTTGCCGCCGGTGAGCCGCAGCCCGGCGGCGTCTGGGCGACGTTTGGCGACTGGCTGGTGCTAGAGGCGGCCGCCCTGGGCGCCGGCCCGCTGGAGGCCGGCC